>DKLZ01000071.1 GCA_002455955.1 Dehalococcoidia bacterium UBA6627 | reverse complement strand
AGATTATTGACAGATGTTAGAACCGGTTGCTGGACAGCTCCTTATTGCTACCCCGCTTCTCGATGATCCGAACTTCGAACGGGCGGTTGTGTTGATTGGTGAGCATGGCACCGCCGGGACTTTCGGCATCATCCTGAATCGTCCTCTAGAGATCGATATCGACGAACATTTCCCCCAGTGGACATCACACCTTGCTGTGCCTGCGACATTATTCAATGGCGGTCCGGTTGCTCCCGATGTTGTTCTGGGGCTCACATCTGCTTTGAGTAACGAAGTACCGATCGGCGATGAACTGTCCTTGGTGAATCTTGTTAAGCCGCCATCATCTGGTACTGGGCAGGTTCGGTTGTTCAAAGGCCACGCTAGCTGGGTAGGTGGTCAGCTTGCGGCAGAGCTTGCTGCTGGTGCTTGGTTCGTTGTTAACAGTGTATCGGGTGATGTATTTACTTCGGAACCAGATTTGCTTTGGCGTAATGTGCTACGCAGGCAGGCTGATGATCTTCAGCTCTTCACTTTTTATCCTCGTGACATCACCCTAAATTAGTTGATTATCCGCACCTACTATTCGATATACGGAACCTTAAAAATAATCACTTCGTCCAAGGCGGAATGAGTATGTAACACAAGAATAATCACCGAGTGCTTGAGCCTGTGGTTTTGATCCGGTCGTACACTGAGAACGGATAATTCTCGTAGTAAGATTTCAGAACTTCTTCTAGTCACGAAGGTTCGATACTGTCTGTGTCGCAGATCATCATCAAGATATGACAGGATCATAAGTGAATCGCAGCACTCCCCAAACTCTAATCCAAGGTGAGGCTCTCATATGGTCGACTATCGCTAATGACGATTGTGACGGTATTTCGTGTCTTAGCAGACCAATGTCGTCTTTCGTGGATGTATCTCTAACTTCCGGCGTGAACTACTCCGTATGAGAGCTGGTAGCGATAGATCTAACATGGCAGGTGGGAATCGCCCATCACTCCGAAAAGCGTTAGACGTATTTCAAAATCGCGACTACCGATACCTCTGGGCTTCTTCAGTTTTAGCCTTTATTGGTATGCAGATTCAGCAGGTCGCTCGTGGTGTTCTTGCGTGGGAACTGACTGAAAGCTTTGGCGCAACCGGGCTTATGATGTTTGCTTTTGGTCTTCCACTACTCTTGTTTTCGCTTTTCGGTGGAGCAATCGCTGATCGATTCAACAAACGTGACTTGGCCATCTTGACTCAGGTTGGGATTGTCGTTGTGGCTTTGATTACTTCAACGTTGATTGTTACCGACCGGATGACGGTTGAGCTTTTGTTTGTCCTTGGTCTGTTTCAGGGAACGTGGTTTGCGATCGGTATGCCGGCTCGCCAGCCGCTCATGGCTCTGGTCGTCGGCGAGAAACAGCTCATGAGTGCAATGGCGATGGGTAATGCGGCAATGAATGGAACGCGACTGATCGGGCCTGCGTTGGCTGGAATGCTGATTGTATGGAATGGCGTGGAAGCTGCATATTTCACGATGGCCGGATTCTACTTCATTAGCCTTCTAGGCTTGTTTCTAGTTCCGAGAGTTCATGGACGTCCGATTGAAGACCAGCGGGGCGATATGCTGAGCGAGATTCGTGACGGCATCCACTATGTGATAACGGACAAGACATTACGCTTCTTATTGTTGCTGTCCTTCATTACAGCCATCTTTGCTATGCCTCACATTGCTCTATTGCCTGGTTTTGTAGAACGTGATCTTGGTATGGACTCATCGAATGTCGGTGTGTTGATGGCTGTATCAGGCATTGGTGCAGTGGTCGGGTCATTGCTGATTGCGATGCTTACTGAATATCCGCGCAAGCCGATGTTGCAGTTTGCTACCGGGCAATGCACAGCACTCGGTCTTATTTTGCTTGGTATTTTGGGAGCGGTCTATGGTTTTAGTGGTGCAATCTTTGCGATCTTGTTCCTAGGATTCGCACTCACAGCGTTCCAAACTGTGAATATGACGATGTTCATGGTTTCTGCTCGCCCAGAATATTTCGGACGGATTATGAGCATCATGATGCTGACTTTCAGTACGATGCCGATGATGGCTGCCCCGCTTGGAGTAATCGCTGATCGAACAGGTGCGAGCTCACTCTTTATTGCACTAGGCATCGCAGTTGCTGCCATGATTGCCATCCTGAGCGCCAGCAATTGGCGCTACGTGGTATCACGGGTGATGCCAGGTGCAGAGGGATCGTCGGTCGAAGCAGTGAAGGAAGAGAGCAGTTAATGATTCTTGAGCAGTTCGATTTGAGTGGTAAAACTGCAATCATCACTGGTGCGGGCACCGGTCTCGGTCGCGCTATGGCTCTTGCTATGGCTGACGCCGGAGCCGATATCTATGGTGCTGCTCGGCGACTAGATCCTCTCGAGCAAACAAAGGCACTTGTCGAGGCTAAAGGACGTCGAATGGCCATAGGCTCGACCGATGTCACAGTTACTGACCAGGTGAAAGCGATGACTGAAGACGCGGTTGATCAGTTTGGCAAGATCGACATCCTGATTAACAATGCTGGGATCACTGATCGAGGTCGAGGAAAAACCTTCCCCGAGTTAGATGATGATGACTGGCGCATTGGAATCGATGTCAATCTCAGTTCGGCGTTCTATTGCTCTCGAGCGATCGTTCCGCATTTTCTGCAAAACGGAGGTGGCAACATCATTAATCTCACTTCCGGATGGGGATACCGTGGCGGGCGAAATAATTTCATGTATTCGATAGCTAAAGGTGGAGTGATTCAACTAACCAAGGCATTGGCGATGACCTACGCGCGCGAAAACATCCGCTGCACGTGTATCGCTCCAGGATTGATTCCGAAGGAGATTGACCTCAATCTTCGTGAGCAACGGAATGCTGGTCAGCCGGTTGGAAGAACTGGTTGGTCGAGAGAAATGGGACCACTAGCAATCTTTCTCGCCTCAGACGCGTCAGCATATATGTCAGGGGAGACTGTCCTGCTCGATGGAGGTGCAATTGCTGGTGGTTTGCTACCTGCAGGTTACGCACCGATTGCGGAAGGATAGATTAATGGCAATACAGATCCCTGTCCCTCCAATGTCGGTCCCTGATGACGAGTATGATCTTGGAGGTGTCAATCCTTTCGACCTTAGTGGACGCCACGCACTAGTGACGGGAGCTATTGGTTCACTGGGTTCCTCCTTGGCACTTGCTCTTGCTGAAGCTGGTGCCGACGTTTCCATTACAACACTCAGAGACGATGCAGAAGAGGAGGCTGCTGCTACTGCGATTTCTTCGGCTGTGAGGGAGCTTGGGCGCAATGGCAGTATATGCAGAGTTGATCTCACAGATCCGAAGGCAGTCGAAGCAGTAGTTGATAATCTCGAAACAGATATCGCCCCATTCGACATACTTGTTAATTCTCAACACGGCGCAAATATCAAGCCGGTGCTCGACACCACTGTTGACGAATGGCAACGTGAGTTCGATCGAAATGCCACTTCAGTTTTCGTTGCGACCCAAGCCGTTGGGCGGCGCATGGTCGCGCGTGGTTATGGTCGGATTGTCACTCTTGTTTCGATTCTTCACGATCGAGGTATCCCGAACGCCGCAATCTTTGGTGCTTCCCAAGGTGCTGTGATGGGTTATACGAAATCACTTGGACTCGAATGGGGACGCTCAGGCGTTACGGTGAACTCACTTGGATTAGGATTCTTTGACGATGTCCCTGGAGTCCAGAGAGATGAAGAAGTTCGTGCGATCCTCGAGCGATACATTCCGCTTCGTCGGCTCGGGCGCCCAGATGATTTGCAAGGGGCGGTTGTATACCTTTGTTCGGAGCTTGCAGCATTTGTTGATAGTGAAAATGTTGTTGTAGATGGAGCAATCGTTGTTCACGCTTGATTAATGGCTGAGGTAGGCCAAAAGAGGAGTACCTATGTTCGGTGTCTCGATACTAGCTCGCAGTGCCCCTGCCGCAGTGGAACAAATTATTCAGGCTGAAACTGCCGGTGTTCAGGCAGCATGGGCGACAATGGGTGGTGCTGGTGGTGTTGACATGCTTCCTGTCTTCGCAGCAGCTGCCGCGAAGACAGAGCGGATTCTGCTAGGAAATGCGATCGTTCATACTTGGTCGAGACATCCTGTAGCTTTCGCTCAAGAGACAATGGCCATTGAAGAGCTCGGCCCCGGTCGCTTTCGCCTAGGTATCGGTCCGACGACCGCCTTCTTCGTGGAGCGCTACTACGGAGCTGAGTATTCGAAACCTCTCACTAACCTGCGCGAATATCTCTACACGATTCGCCAACTCCTTCACGAAGGTTCGGTAAGATTCGAGGGTTTTCATACGAGTTCGAAGGCGCGGATAAAGCCATATGGTCCGGTACCAGTCATGGCCTCAGCACTTCGCCCAAAATCTTACGAACTATGTGGAGAATCGAGCGATGGTGCAATCTCTTGGATGAGTCCTCTGAAATATCTCTCAGAGATAGCATTACCGGCTATGCAAGCAGGTGCTGCGAAAGCAGATCGCGATACGCCGCCACTTGTGGCGCACGTTCCAATCGCGCTCACCACTGATCGTGAATTTGCAAAGACGATGGCTCGAGAACAGCTAGCTATGTATGCGAGTGTCCCTAATTATCAGGGCATGTTTGCTGCCGCTGGATACGATGTTTCTGACGGTTATGGGGAGGACCTGCTCGACGATCTCGTAGTATCTGGGACGGAAAAAGAGGTTGTCGACGGCATGCAGCGGTGGATCGATGCAGGTATTGGGGAGGTTCTCGCCTATCCGTTACTTGAGGAAGACCGGGACGTGTCGATTGCAGCAGCATTCTCAGCTGTAGCGAAAGCAAGCGATTAACTAAACGATTGCGGCGCTGTTGCTCGAATATATTCGTCGCCGAGGAGGGAGTCACCAATGGGTCGCTGGGAGGATGAATTTCGGAATAAGCTGCGTGAGCCTGGTGAAGCAGCAGCATTGATCCCTGACGGTTCGTTGATCGTTCAGGGGCTTGCAGTAGGGGAACCTCCTGCGATGCTCGAGGCTGTTGCCGAACACGCGAAGTCCGGTGGTTACACGAATATCACTATGACTAGTTTGCTTCCTATGACCGCGAGCGCCCGCACCGTGTTGGCGCCTGAGGTTCGTGATGTCATCCATTGGGAGTCATTTTTCGCTAGTGGAGCAGATCGCAAACTGCTTGCTGACGGTGATGCAACTTTTAATCCGGCATTCTTTCATCAAATACCGAGGCTGCTTACGGAATTTATGAATGTGAATGTTGCCATGACATGTGTCTCACCTATGGACCGCCATGGGTATATGAGTCTTGGTACGAATGTAGATGTTGCCAAAGCTGCGATCGCTGCGGCTGATGTCGTTATTCTCGAAGTGAATCCGAATATGCCACGAGTTCATGGTAATTCGTGGGTTCACGTCTCAGAAGCGACAGCGGTGGTCGAACATGAGGCACCACTTAACGAACTTCCATTGCCAGCAGAACGTCCCGAGGACGCTCCCATAGGGCAGTCGATTGCAGAGCTCATTCCTGATGGCGCTTGTATTCAGCTTGGTATTGGAGGCGTGCCGAATGCTGTGGCGAAGAGCCTTTCTAATCACAAAAACCTAGGCATCCATACTGAAATGTTTGTTGATTCCATGGTTGACCTCATTGAGGAAGGTATTGTCACTGGTACACAGAAAGTGTTTCATCCTGGTAAGGCGCTCTATGCATTCGCGGCGGGTTCACAGCGAATGTATGAGTTTCTCGATGATAATCCGGTTATAGAAGCACACCCAGTTTCTTACACTAATTTTCCGCCGAATATCGCTCGCAATGACAACTTAATGTCAGTGAACTCGACCATCGAAGTTGATCTCACAGGTCAGTGTTGCTCTGAGTCGATGGGATCTGCTCAGTTCAGCGGTACAGGTGGCCAACACGACTACGCACGGGGCGCCTTTGATTCAAAAGGCGGTAAGTCAGTGATTGCCTTCTATTCAACAGCGAAGAGCGGGGAAGTTTCCCGGGTCGTGTCCACTCTGACACCGGGAGCTATCGTTACGACGCCCCGAAATGAAGTACATTACGTTGCTTCTGAATATGGGATCGTTAATCTTAAGGGACAGACGACGAAGCAGCGCGCTGAGGCGCTCATAGGTCTTGCACATCCTAAGTTCCGAGAACAGCTCACTGCTGATGCCAAGAAGCTGAGGTTGATATAGAGCTAGACCTATAAGTGCAGCCCATTTGAGCACCAACAGGCCGATTACAGTGCCACTGTAAATGCGGTCGAATCAGCGACACCACGTGTATCTGAGGTTGATTCTCGTGTTCGCTAACACTGACTCGGATGTGATGAGCTACACTATGCGACTCGGATCGTCGCTGTTGTTATTCCCAACGGCTCAGAAGGTTGACCGCTCTCTGAACCAGCGGCTTCGAGAGCCTGAACTGATTCCATTCCTTCCGCCACCTCACCAAAGATTGTGTGCTTACCGTCTAGCCATAGTGTCTCGACGAACGTGAGAAAAAACTGGCTACCGTCGGTTCCCGGACCAGCGTTTGCCATACTGAGTATGCCAGGTCGATCGTGTGATTCGCTTCCACCGAACTCTCCGTCGTACTGGTAGCCTGGCCCACCGGTACCGCTTCCCAACGGGCAACCTCCCTGTGCCATAAAGCTCGTAATGACACGGTGAAAACTGAGCCCATCGTAAAACCCGAGGCGTGTCAGATAGATCGTGCTCGATACGTGCATCGGTGCCGAATCTGGAAATAGTTTTACTGAAACCTTTCCCACGTTCGTTTCGAGGTCCCAGTAGTAGGTACTTGTTTCATCGAACTCTGCTAACGGAGGTTGGCTCAGCTGCGTGCGCCAGTTTGAACCGGAGGTATCGATGCTCTGCGTCGCAATGAATTCATCGATCGTGGCAACTGCTGTATCAGCCATCATGTGCTCCCCACTCAGAAGCAGTTCACGGATCTGTGAACTACGTGTTGTTTACGATTAACCAGTCTCTGCTTCTTCTGTGTCATGGGCTAGCGCACCGAAGCATGCTATCGAGTTACGATGCCGCCCTCGGTTCATGATAGGACGATACGGTACTTCCAGTTAGCACAAGTAGGGAGAAATTCATGGCAGAAGCTGAACTGACCGAAGCTCGGATCCCGGATTCCGGTATTCGAGATCTCTTCACTCGCGATGCTCGCTGGCAATCTTGGCTTGATGTTGAAGTAGCCCTTGCTCGAGCTGAAGCCGAGATTGGGATGATACCTGTAGCGGCTGCTGATGAAATTGCTCGTAAGGCGAAGTTAGAATTACTCGATTCTGCTCGAATCATTGAAGGATTGCGCATTACTGGTCACGATCTTGTGCCATTGATATGGGACCTTGATCGTGTTTGTGATGGTGATGCCGGTGGTTTCGTGCACTGGGGAGCGACCACACAAAACATTACACAGACAGGTGTTGTTCTCCAAGTGAGAGCGGCACACGGGATTATCCTCGAATTGGTTGCTCAATTACTCCGGCAATTCGCTGATCTCGCGGATCGTACAAAAGATGATGCACTGCCTGGTCGAACGCATGGTCAGCACGCAGTGCCATCTACTTTCGGTGCGAAGGTTGCTGTGTGGATCGATGAATTATGCAGGCATGTCGAGAGATTCCAAGATGCCGAGCATCGTGTCTTTGTCGCGATGCTCGGAGGTGGTGCTGGTAGCGCTGCATCCTTTGAAGGAAATGGGGCGCAACTTCAGATTCGTATGGGTGAATTGCTTGGTCTCGGGTTTATGCCGTTACCAGGCAGAACGATCCTTGACCACCTCGTGGAGTACGTGATGCTGATTGCGCTGCTCGATACAACTTGTGGTCGTATAGCACGAGAAATCAGGGAGTTAATGAAAGAAGAATTTGGAGAAGTGGAGGAGCCTGTGCCACCAGGGAGCGTTGGCAGCAGTACGATGCCCCAGAAACGCAACCCGAAACTTTGTCAGGACATCATCGCTCAGGAAACACAGGTCCGAGCGCTCGTTCCTCTCGCGATGGAGGCGATGCTTTCGGATCATGAGGCAGACGGTAGTAGAGCTGTGATGCTCAACCGTTCGCTTATCCCAGCACTCGAACTAACTGGAGAAGTTCTAGTGCGTATGAACAAGCTTTTTGAGGGTCTGCAGGTATTTCCGGAACGGATGCGTCAGAACCTCGATCTATCGGGAGGGCTGATTATGTCTGAGAGCCTAATGCTCGCATTGGGACGGGAACTAGGTCGCCAGCATGCGCATGACACAATCTACGATGCAGCTCAAGAGGCAGCTGTTTCTGGTGGATCATTTGCAGATTTGATAGAGAGGAACTCGGAGATACAGCAGTACCTCGAACCAGCGCAGATCAAGCTCTTGCTCGATCCAATTTCATACACTGGTGATAGTGCGGCTCAGGCTACCGAACAGGCCGCACGAGCACGGGCAGTAGCCGACACGATTGTGAGTTTCTGATGCACACCATAGAAGATCTTAATCACGAAGCGCGTGAACTCCTTAACGGAGCGATTGATTTACATGCACATGCCGCTCCTGATCCTTTTGCTGAACGGAAAATGGATGCTCGCGAACTAGTTGCCGCTGCTTCGGAAGCTGGCATGGCTGGGGTCGTATTAAAGAGCCATGAGTACCCTACAGAGCCACTTGCGTGGGCGCTCAATAGTGAGTTCGATGCGATAAAGGTTCACGGGGCAATTGCGCTCGATCACGGAGTGGGTGGGCTCAACCCTGATGCTTTAGAAACCGCACTAAGGATTGGCACTAGAGTTGTATGGATGCCGACGTTCGACTCGGTCTGGTCGCGTGATACCTTCGGCCGCTTTAATAGCAAAGGGTCACCCATCACAATTCTTAACGAAACAGGTGCTCTCAAACCTGTCATTCACGAATTGTTGGATTTGATATCCGATCACAGTGCCTTGTTATGTACGGGGCACCTGAGTCCAGCAGAGACGAGTCTTCTTGTTGAAACAGCGCGACAACGCGACATACGAACGATCGTGACTCATGCGACTGCTTTCGGTATCCCGTTGGAGGTCCAACAGCGAGCAGCTGAACTAGGTGCTTTCGTTGAACAGTGCGGCAACGTTCTCTTCCGGAATGATCCTGAAAAACCAACTCAAGCAATTGTCGATGAAGTAGCAGCAATCGGTGCAGAACACATTGTGCTTTCAACTGATCTCGGTCAGGTAGACAATCCACCGCCGCCGTTTGGTTTCGGATTATGGATTCAGTGCTTCCTTGACTCGGGTTTCAGTAATGCTGAGGTACTCAGAATGGTGCAACAGAATCCCAAACATGCTCTCAACGAAGCTTGATCTTCGAGTGAACGGTTTCAAGGAACGGTTTAAGCGACTGATGCGCCCGATTACCCTTAAATCTAATCCATTGGCACCGTTCGTCCGTTTGGAACAGTGTTGTGACCCGAGGCAAGTGTGCAGATTGTTATTGCGCTAACTTTGTGTTGATTCAGGTACTAGTGCTGAGTACGTAGCCTTCATACCCGGCAGCTGCTATTTCTTCACATTTGGCGCGGTAGTCACCTACACCACCCGAGTAAGGCATGAAAACACGTGGTTTTCCTGGGATGTTTGCGCCCAAGTACCACGAGTCGGCAAGAACGTAGAGTGTTTTTTCGGCCACTTCGTTGACATGCTCAACCCAGTCCTCTTCGGCTTGAGGGTTTGGTTCTGCTACATCGAATCCACGTTCGCGCATGCTCTCAAGCATGTCGGAGATAAACTCAACGTGCTGCTCTATGGACACGGGCATATTGCTCAAGACAGACGGGCTACCCGGCCCTGTAATCATAAACATGTTGGGAAATCCTGTAGTTGACAGCCCCAGATATGTCTTCGGACCGGCTGCCCATTTTTCTTTAAGAGGTAAGCTGTTTCGGCCTCGGATATCCATCTTGAAAAAAGAGCCTGTCATAGCGTCAAAGCCTGTTGCAAAAACGATAATGTCGAGTGGGTAATCACCATCTTCTGTGCGTATACCTGTTGAGGTGATCTTATCGATAGGCTCGTTTCGAATATCGACTAATTCGACGTTGTCACGGTTATAGGTTTCGTAGTAGTTGGTATCGATCAGTGGTCGTTTCGAAGTGAATGGATGGTCTCTCGGTAGTAGTTTTTCAGCAGTATCCGGGTTGTCGACGACCTCGCGGATTTTGGATCGGATGAATTCAGATGCTGTTGCATTTGCTCTCAGATCTACAGAAATATCAGGGAAAGTTTCGGCAATGAACTTGAAGCCTCCTTCTTCCCAACCTTTCTCGTATGCAATTGTTCGTTCGTCTGCAGTTGCGGAGAGAGCTGATTTGTCGGTCATTTCATATGGGAATCCAGACTTCGAGTGGCGAGCCGTTTCCCAGATTTCGTCGTAGTTAGCTTTGACGTCGTCCAAATATTCGCGGTCAACTGTGTGGTGACGCGCCGGGACCATATACTGCGGCGTTCGTTGGAACACTGTTAGATGCTTTGCTTGTTCGGCGATGACAGGGATCGATTGCACACCACTGGAACCTGTCCCGATTACCCCCACTCTCTTACCAGTGAAGTTGACTCCCTCATGAGGCCATGAACCGGTGTGGTATGACTCTCCTACGAAGCTATCGCGTCCAGGGATATCCGGTATCTGCCCGGAAGAGATGCAGCCGATACCGGTGATTAAAAATTGTGCCGAGATGCGATCACCTTGATCTGTCTCGACCAGCCAACGGTTATTTGATTCGTTAAAGTGGGCTGCAGTTACGCGTGTGTTGAATTCGATTTGACTCCGCAGGTCAAAGCGGTCTGTTACGTGTTGCAAATATTTCAAGATTTCCGGCTGTTCCGGGTACTTTCCGCTCCAATTCCATTCCTGCATCAGATCTTTATCAAAGGAGAAGCAATACATATAAGCCTCGGAATCACATCGAGCTCCTGGGTAACGGTTCCAATACCATGTGCCACCGACATCATTACCTGCTTCGAACACTCTCGCGGTCATCCCCAGATTGTCACGGAGGCGTTTCAACATGTAGATGCCTGAGAAGCCGGCTCCGATTACTACTGCATCGACTTCGCTGGTTCTTGTCGGTGATGTCATCTAGGCCTCCTCAGGATCTTCGGTTCTGACCTATTAAATAGTTTGATTGAGTTACTTCTATACTTGGAGTAGTTAGAGCGTATCCTTCCCTTTCGCGTATCGCACCACACATCTGTGGATCGCTTTGACAATCTGCTGAAATCCTCTTTCACTACCCGGTAGCATTAATAACTGAAAGAATCCGTGTGTCTGTCCGTCGTACCGTTTGAAATTTACCGGGACGCCAGCGTCTTCTAGTTGTTTAGCGTATTCCTCTCCTTCATCACGCAGTGGATCGTGTTCAGCTGTTAGTACGACTGCCGGTGGTAGTCCAGCCAAATTAGGCGCGCGAAGTGGCGAGGCGTCCGGATCGGTTCGTTTAGATTCATCAGGAAGGTAATGTTCCCAAAACCATGCCATCCCTTCGCGTGTCAACAGGAGTTGGTGATCAGGATCAGTGTATGAAGGACGTTGAAAGTCTGAATCGGTTACCGGGTAAACCAGCACCTGCAGAGCAATCGATGGTCCACCTCGGTCACGGGCGCGTTGGGCAATGACCGCAGAGAGATTACCGCCCGCACTATCGCCCATTACCATCAAAGGTACGTCTTGGCGCCCGGCGATCTCTATCAGGTGAGTTGCTGTCCACTCAAGAGCTGAGTAGGAATCATCAACTGGTGTTGGAAATGGATGTTCAGGCGCGAGGCGGTAGTCGACCATGACTACCGCACACGAAGTTCTTTCGGCCAGTTTACGACCCAATGTGTCGTATTCATCAATTGAACCGATCACCCAGCCGCCACCGTGATAGTAGACGATGACACCGCGTGAAGGTTCGATCGGAACCAGCAAGCGAACACGGATCACTCCGTTAAGCGCCGTGATCGAGTGCTCTTCGACTCGTGCCATCTCGGGCGCGGGTCCGACTTCATTGGCGAGTGCTGCACTCAACACTCGTGCTTCCTCAGGAGTACAGTCGTGAAGACGCTTCCCACCGGACTTCGCGAGTTGACTCAGGAACTTCCTTGTCGCGTAATCGACCGACATGGCACCACCGAATCGTTTGGAAGGACGTATTTATATTCTGCAAAAGATACGTGTTGCCACTTGGACCAATCAAGGAAAGTGATTGTACGAACGCGATTAGTTCGTGGATTATGTCTCGAAAATTAGGCGAATGCACCGCGGTTGATTGCTGAGATAGCGCTAAGTATTGCGATTGCTCGACAGTGGCCAATTCTTGCTGTTTAGTACTGTCGTTATGACTGACACGAGCGCCGATCCCTTTGGGGAGTTGACCATGTTCGAACCTCATGCTTTTACTGCCCGCAGCTACGAATGGCGTCTTCATTCCGCCGATGATGCCA
>DKLZ01000036.1 GCA_002455955.1 Dehalococcoidia bacterium UBA6627 | reverse complement strand
CCTATCTCTATTCCATGGTGTACAGAATATGCCCCATTGACGTCTACCAGTATTTCAATCTCGTCCCCAACCGCTTTTCTTACTGCAGTGACGGTTTCTATTGTTTGGTCGCCGGGATGGTCGATATATCCTGGAAACGCACTATGTAGTTTGTAAGCCTTGTATCCTTGTTCCACGAAAGAAGAAGCTCGTTTTGCTTCCTCTAGAGGTGTCATATCTCTTTTCATTGAACTTGCGTACACGGGCATACGATCCCTGACTTTTCCGCCGAGCAGCTCATAAATAGGCAAGCCTAGTGCCTTCCCTTTCAAGTCCCACATAGCTATATCCAGGCCCGCAATACCGATCCATACAGCCCCACCGATTTCTAGGGCATTTCCGGCCTTAGCCATATCTCTAAATCTGGATTCTGTTTGCGTTGGGTCTTTACCGACGATAGAGGGTGCAAGTAGGTCGTCTACTACTTTTTTGGTAACTGTTGGCTGCCTTCTGAAACATTCTCCGATTCCCGTTATACCTTCATCAGTATGCACTAAAATAAACGGGAAAGATTTGTCTAAAATCAGGCATTCTACGGAGGTTATTTTCATGGCATGTTCCTTATTTATTGGTTATTACTTCGGCGATTAGACCACGATTGCTCGTTCCCTAAAATTAAAACGTTGCGTGTTATCGAATCTTAGTGAGTCTAAAAGTGCATCGGTATTATTTTGAAGAAGTTATTTTTGTAGTCATGAATTGTATTTGATAGTGTCGCTTGATTGGTTGGGATAGTTCTTACATGCACTGATGTGCTACTCATCGTCGAATTTCTTCGGAAACTCAGGAAGTGTCTGATTGTTTCGAGGCTCTCCATTGGGCGATATATCCAGAGCTTCTTCCTCCTCAGACGGTTTGAAGTTCGCTGCTTCGGCAGCAAGAGTACGTTCCGTTTCGAAATCCGTCTCATGTGGGCTCTGATTACCGATCAACACTTCGCGTGAGTTTGTTCCGTCGGCAGGTCCAATAATGCCTCGATCTTCGAGGTCGTCCATTGTCCGTGCGGCACGTGGGTAACCGATTCGGAGCTTTCTTTGAAGCATTGAAGTAGATAGTGTCTGGTGCTCTTTCGCGAGTGCGATAGCTTTCTGGATCAGCGAATCGTCCTCAGCTCCGTTAGTTGTGGCAAGCCCTTCCATATCTCGTTCGGCAGATTGTAGGAGTGCATCAAAGTTTTCTGGTTTTAGGTTCGCAAATCGATCAGCCGACCAGAAATCGACAATCGATCGGATCTCTTCGTCACTGACAAATACGCCTTGGACACGTTTTGTTTTTTGTTCGTCGGGTGGGACATAGAGCATATCTCCTCGACCGAGTAGTTTTTCGGCACCACCTTGGTCGAGAACTGTGCGTGAGTCGACGGAAGATGCAACGGCGAAGGCAATTCGTGTCGGGAAGTTTGCCTTAATTAAACCGGTGATCACATCAACAGATGGACGCTGTGTTGCAACTACTAGATGGATGCCAGTTGCTCGAGCGAGCTGAGCTAACCGGACTAGTTGCTGTTCTACCTGATACGGTGCTGCGATCATTAGATCAGCTAGTTCGTCAATTACGACTACCCAATATGGCATTGTCGAATGGTCATTGGTTTTTGTGTTATAGCTCTTAATGTTTCGAACGCCTGCTTTTGCGAACTTGCGATAGCGGGATTCCATTTCGTTGATCACGGCTTGGAGAGTACCGACCACCTGATCCATTTCGACAACGATGCGCGAAAAGGCTAGGTGTGGAACATCTGCAAAGTCAGCTAGTTCAACTCTCTTTGGATCGATCATCACCAGACGCAGTTTTTCAGGTGAGAGATGCATCAACAAGCCGCTGATTATGGCGTTGAGGCATACAGATTTGCCTGCGCCTGTGGCTCCCGCGATCAGCAGATGCGGCATAGTGGATAGATCTGCCACAACAGGATCCCCTGACACCCCTACTCCGAGTGCAATCGGGAGTGCATGTTTATTCAGAGAATGCTGGTAGTCAGTGGATTCCATGACGCTACGCATGGTGACCGTCGAAGTACTGGTGTTCGGTACTTCGATCCCCACCATTGGCTTTCCAGGGACGGGAGCTTCGATACGTAATGCCGGTGCTGCGAGAGCGAGTGCGAGGTCATTTTGAAGAGCGGTGATTCGATTGACCCGGATGCGTGTTCGCGAAATTTCAACCTCGTTAGCTTTCGTATTCCCGTCGGTATCGATGATTGGATGCCCTGCTGCATCGCGCTCGGTGACGAGTTTTGTTTTCACATCCCAGCCAGGTTCAACACCGAATTGAGTCACGGTTGGACCTTCGTTTATTTGTACTACTGATGCGTCGACTCCAAACGAATTGAGTGTTTCGACTATTAGGTGAGCTCGTTGTGCGTTATCGACTGAACGCGATTCGCGCCCTTCTTCTGCTGAAAGAATGTTGATTGGTGGGAGTTGCCAGCCGTCTTCTGAACGGCGAATTTGGTCAGCTGGAGTATCCATATCCATTGGAATTTGAGTTGCAGGACGTTCCTCTACCGCATCAGGTTCAAGCTCTTCCCTAGTAGTATGTTCTGCTGCTGATGTATCGGAATGTTTCTCGCTATGCTCCGATACGGGTACTGGATTGGGCTTAGATGGTTGGGAAGTGTGATGCGTGGGACGAGAGAGGGTGGGCTGAGTAATAGTCGACGAGAGATTTCTGGTGCGTCGGTCTTGGATTCGCTGAGCGATCTGCGAGATAAGGAAATGAATTCCTGTTAACGCCAGGCGATATATCTTTTGCTTCCATACCCATTGGAGAAAAGTTACCAAAACTCTGGGAGAGCTCTTAAGTATTCGTGCACTGGTCTTTGGCCAAAGCAGTATGAATCCAACCAAGATTAGAAATGACCAGATCGTCGTCCCTATGGGCCAAGATATAAGTGCTCGTCCTAAATCTCCTCCTGCGGAATGAATGGCAAGATCAGTTCCACCAACATTACGGTCTGGATTCCATAAACCCAATAATCCTGCACTAACGCCAGACAGAGCTAGAAAACCGAACAAGTGACGTCGATGTTGTGAGAGCCAGTAAGTTCGGCGAAAAGCGATAATCAATCCTGCAGACGCTACTAAGAGAAAAAGTGAGAATGCATGGAGTCCTAGGAAGCGGACTATTTCATCGCGAGCTTCGGTGATCACACCCGCAAGTGGTAATAGGAACGGTATTGCTGCTGCAGCTAGTACCACAAGCAGAGTACCAATCAATTCAGGGCGTGTTAGAGCTCGAGCAAGGCTGGCAAGCCTGGGGGTCAGGCCGCTATTCGCTCGGCGGCGGGATGTGCGAGCCATTTCTCTCTCCTTGTGCGTTAGGCCCACCACCGGACGCACTTTGATCTATTATGCCTGTCCAATATGATCGATCAGACCTCCAACATGACAGGCAACACAAGTGGTCGCCGGTGGGTTCTTGTGTAGAGGTAGTGCGCTAGATCATCCTTTAGAATCTCATGTAGTTCGTTCCAGTTCACCGATCGGGACTCACCACCCAGCATGCTTATCGCAATTTGACGCGCACCTTCGTAGATATCGTCCTCTTCATCAGTACCAATGAAACCGTGAGACATCACTTGAGGTGGTCCTGTCAGCATGTTCGTATGACGATCAACGGCTGCCACTAGGACTAGCATGCCATCAGAAGCGAGGTGTGCGCGATCGCGCAAGACGTCATAGTCGATATCTCCAACACCTAAACCGTCGATGAAGATGTGGTCAGACGGAATTTCATCCACTATATCGGCATTGCCCTGAGTTAATTCTAGGACGTCACCATCTTCGAGGACGAATGCGTTTTCAGGGGGCATCCCAAGTTCAATTGCGAGCTGTGCATGCTGCACTAGGTGCCGGTATTCGCCGTGGATCGGTACGAAATGTTTTGGTTGTACTATGCGATGAATAATCTTTAGTTCTTCACGGGCTGCATGTCCTCTCACGTGAACATCATCTATCTGGTTATAGATCACGTTTGCACCTGCTTGAAAGAGTAAATTGATGTTTTTAGCCACCGATTTTTCGTTTCCGGGAACGGGGTTGGAAGACAGCACCACCGTATCGTCCTCTTGAATTGAGATGTGTTGATGGGAGCCATTGGCGATGCGTGTTAACGCTGCGTTTGGTTCACCTTGCGATCCGGTACAAATTATTACTGACTGCTCTGGCGGGTGCTGGCGCATTTCTCGCGCCGACATTAGAACTTGGTCCGGTGCCTCGAGATAACCAAGGTCGCGAGCCATTTGCACGTTGTTAACCATAGAACGGCCAGTAACGAACACACGTTTATCATGTTTAATAGCGGTTTCTAGAACGATCTGAACTCTCGAGATCAGCGAGGCGAAAGTAGTTATGATGACGCGTCCTGGTGCATTTCTAATCGCATGGTCGAGTCGTTCTGCAACCAGTTGTTCTGATGGTGTTGATCCATCGATTTCTGCATAGGTGGAATCGGCGCAGAGTAGTAAAGTGCCATCACGTCCAACATCGGCAAGCCGTGATAGGTCCGTGTGTTGTCCCATAATTGGGGTGTGATCGATTTTGAAGTCACCGGTATGTACGACAGTCCCAATTGGTGTGTTTATGATCATGCCGGCAGAATCAGGGATCGAATGCGATACTGAGAAAAACTCGACGGCAAACGAACCGATGTTGACGACCTGACCACATTCGACCACTTGAATTTCGATGTCATCAAGAAGCTTATGTTCCTTCAGCTTGTTTTGGAGTAAGCCTCTCGTAAGTCGTGTGCAGAACACGGGCATGGGAAATTCACGAAGTAGGAATACCGCTGCTCCGATATGGTCTTCATGCCCATGTGTGAGGAAGAGCCCTTTGATTTGATTTGGGTTTTCCCGCAGGTATGTGAAATCTTGGATGATGACATCTACCCCAAGATGTTCGGTATCTGGGAACATTAAGCCGCAATCGACGGCAATCGCATCCCCTTCGTACTCGTAGAGCATCATGTTTCTACCGATGTCCCCAAGGCCACCGAAAGGAATTACTCGCAGAGAATCAGAGGGAATGTGAGTCATGCTCATAGAGGAGAATTCCGAGGATGTGCGGACTTCGAGGTAGGCGGCACTGAAGCTCTAGGATTAGAAGCTGATTGTTTCTCTAGTAGTGGTAGAAGTTTTTCGAAGTCGTCATGCATTACTGAACGGAGATTATTATTTCGAAGGGCAGCTGCAGGATGATACATCGGGACGACATAACGGCACTCGATTCGCTTCACTTGGCCATGAATTTGACTTATTCGTGCATCTGGGAACCAACGTGCCATTGAGAATCGTCCGAGTGTTGCTATCACTACAGGGTTTATCACTGATATTTGTTGATCGAGGAAGTCGCTGCATGAGGCGATCTCAGGTTCTTTCGGGTCGCGGTTTTTCGGAGGTCGACACTTTACAACATTGGTGACATAAACATCGGCACGGGTTAGACCGATACCACTTAGCAGCTTGTCGAGGAACTGACCTGAGCGTCCAACAAAAGGCAAACCCCACTCATCTTCGCGCTGACCGGGCGCTTCTCCGACAAGCATCAAGTTTGCGGTCACAGGCCCTGATCCAGGGACAGTTTGGGAACGCTGTTTTGCTAGCGCACAATTTGGACAGTCTGCAATTGTTTCGTATAAGCGCTTTAGTGGCTCGTCTGTCATGAATAGATGCTGAAGAGTTTGAGGAACTGCAGGGCGTGAGGAGACATGGTCATTGTTTCGAGGATTCGCCGATTTCTTAAGGCGCGGTGGTGTATTCATAAAAACGGGCACGTTCTAGGGTGAGGCGTAAACGTCATGCTCCACTTTCAAGGTGGTAGGGAGTTCATAAGACAGCCTTGAGGATGACTGTCATTGCAGTTCGCGACGCGAGCGTAGCATTCACACCAAATTCATACCAATGCGCTACGGACGTCATCACTCACGCTTTACGAGCCAAGCTAGGCCAATACCTACCAGATAGAGGATGAATATCGGACCTCCAACAAGGGTTTGCGTTATGGGATCAGGAGTCGGTGTTGCTATAGCGGAGATAACGAATGAGCCGATAAGTGCAAAACGCCACCAACCTCGAAGTTTTTTAGCGTTTACGACACCGAATTTTGCTAGGCCCATAATTAACAGAGGTGTTTCGAAAACGATACCCATCACTAGCAAGAGACGTGTTGTTAAATCCATATAACTGCTGATAGTCGGTGCTATTTCTGCGTAAGTGCGTCCGAAAGAGAATAAGAAGCCATAGGCTGTCGGAAGCACGACTAAATATCCGAACGCGAGTCCAAGTACAAAAGACAAAGATGTGCCTATAACGACTGGGAGCACCCAACGCTTTTCTTGCGGTGTCAAAGCCGGTGTTACGAAGCGAAGTGCCTGATACACGAGCATAGGCATTCCAAGTGAGATGCCTCCGAGGAGAGCAACACGAAAGTAAGTGACGATGTTCTCCATCGGCGTAATAGCCTGTACTTTGAAGTCTGGATTCTGGTCTTCAGCTGGTGCGAGAAGGAACTCGATTGTCTCCGTACCTAATGGGATGTAGAAAAAGGGCACCATACCGACGAGCACTGCGGCAGCAGACCAAGTGACTCGACTGCGTAGCTCGAGCAAATGCTCTAGCAAGCTCATCTCACCGCCGGTTCTGGGTGACTCGGATTCAGTCTCAGGAGAAGCGGATGTGCTCGTCATGTGATCTGCATGCTAGCTGTCTTCAGTGCGTCGAGACGGCCGGATTGAGGTTTCTGCTGTTTTATCTGCTGGGGTCTCTTCTGAAGAGGCAAGATTTTCTTCTAAATCAGTAGATTTCGTATCGTGAGATGTTGGTTCTTCACGAACATCCTCGAGATCATCACGTATTTCGTGGAGATCTGCCTCGATTGCATCGAAGTCTTTCGTTTCCTCTTTGATCTCATCTTCGATGTCTTGAACAGCAGCGCGTACGTCCTTCATTACCTCGTCGGTATATTGTCGCGCCAAGCGATACCAGCGACCGCCTTGGCGTGCGATCTCTGGAAAGCGCTGTGGCCCGACCACAATCATGGCCAGGACAAGCACAAGGGCTGCCTCGCCCGCTCCGACACCGAACAGACTCATAGATTATTTATGATACGCAGCAGGCGGCGCAATGAGTTGCCATAGCGCTGAAAATACTGCGAATACCTAATTATGAAGTCGCTACTAGATGTTTAATCGACCCCTGCATCTTTTAGATAATCGACTGCATCTTGAACTGACTGGATTTTCTCGGCGTCTTCGTCGGAAATTTCCAAACCAGCTACGTCAGGGCCAAACTCTTCCTCCATCGACATGATCAGTTCGACGAGGTCGAGAGAGTCAGCGTTTAAGTCATCCACGAACGACGCACCTGGCGTCACCTCATCTTCGTCGACTCCAAGCTGTTCGACGATCAATCCACGAATGCGCTCATATGTAGTTGCCATTTTAGATCCCTTTCCGTAACCAAATCACGTCCACTGTTAAGATGGTGAACTTTCTTGATTTGCCGATTCATTATGCTCGGCGACCTCGAGCGCTACAGCTCCAAGAACTCCGTTAACGAATCTTCCTGACGATTCAGAGCCGTACCCTTTGGCGATCTCCACCGCCTCGTTGATCGCAACTCTAATCGGGGCGCGGTGATTATCAAAGAGCACTTCGTAGATTGCAAGACGAAGTACATTTCGATCAACTGGAGACATCTCCTCAAGAGGAAATGCCGGAGCGTGACGAGCGATCACCTCATCAATTCTGGGGAGTACGTCGATTGTCCCTTCGACTAGTTCACGACTGAAGGTGCTTGCGCTCTTACTAAGCCGAGAACTGTTTAGACGTTGGTCCAGGAATTGGGATGACGCTTGATTATGCTGCTCAGATTCAAATAAAACCTGAAAGGCTAGAATGCGTGATCTACGTCGTGAATCTGAGGCCATGCGATAGCGTTATGACATTACGAGGCCACCGTCAACGTTCACAGTTTGACCGGTGATGTAGGCGGCAGCGTCGGATGCGAGGAAGGCGACGATTGGGGAGATTTCGTTCGTTTCTCCATAACGCTTCATTGGTATGCGATCCTTAATCGTCTCCTTCTGTTCATCGGCGAGCCCAGCTGTCAGGTCGGTTAGTACGAAGCCAGGAGCGACTGCGTTGACTGTGATACCACGCGACGCCACTTCGAGGGCAACAGAGCGAGTAAAACCGATAATCCCCGCCTTTGCGGCAGTGTAGTTCGCTTGTCCAGCATTACCGGATACGCCTACTACGGAAGTTATGTTGATAATCCGCCCCCAGCGTGATCGAATCATCGGTCGCAGTACTGCCTTCGTTGCGAGAAAAGTGCCACGGAGATTGGTGTCTAGCACCTCATCCCACGCTTCCTCCGAGAGGCGCATTAATAGGTTGTCATTTGTCATCCCAGCGTTGTTAACGAGGATGTCGACGCTACCAAAAGCCTGCAGGCATTCATTCACTGCTCGTTCGATGTCACCACCATCACGGACGTCGGCTTTACATGTTTGGCATGCTGCTCCTAGTGCACGAAGTTCTCTAGCGGCAGCTTCGGCTAGAGAAGAGTTTTCGCGATACGTAATTACTAAGTTAGCGCCGGTTCGTGCTAGTTCAGTTGCGATCGAACGACCGATACCCCGACCGCCGCCGGTCACTATTGCCGACCGTCCAGCAAGTGAAAACAATCCATTATGGGTGTCGCTCATTTTCTGCTCTCTTCAGCAGTATCATTCTTGAGATCGCTGGCAGCTCCGATATTCATGGTTATCAATTCACGATTGATTCGACGTGTAAGTCCGCTTAGGACACGTCCTGGTCCGAATTCGATTAGCGTCGTGATGCCTGCTTTTTGCATTTCTTCTATAGAGTCAGCCCATCGGACCGCGCTCGTTACCTGTTTGACTAATTCATCATTGAAGTTAGACGGATTATCGATTGGTTTGGCTGTAACGTTCGAAATGATGGGTGTAGTTGGCGTCTGAAATTCGACATCCTGCAAGATTTCAGCTAGTCCTTCGGCGGCCGTGAACATCATAGGTGTGTGAAAAGCACCCGATACAGTCAAAGGCACCACCTTCGTTGCGCCCGATTGGGTTGCTGCTTCTGCGGCTGCCACTACCGATGCCGTGGGGCCGCCAATGGTGATGTTTCCTGGTGCATTAACGTTGCAAATTGATACACCGTGCTCTTTGCTGATTGGGATGATCGTTTCTTCATCGAGTCCGAGAACAGCAGTCATGCTCCCCTGCTCTATATCGCACGCTTTTTGCATGAGGTCACCACGTGTTCGGACTAGATTTAGACCGTCGTTGAAACCGATCGCACCAGCGACGATGAGAGCTGCATACTCGCCAAGCGAATGACCGGCGACAACGCTCGGCCTTCGGGAAAGCCAACCTGTTTCGAGTGCAGCAGCTAAAGCAGCAATTGAATGCGTCACAATTGCAGGTTGTGTGTTGATCGTGCGTGACAGTTCTTCTTCTGGGCCTTCAAAGCATAGATTCGATATCGGCATATTTAGGGCGCTATCGGCTTGCGAAAAAACTGAGCGAGCATCGTCTGAAATATCTATGAGGTCAGCACCCATTCCAACGTGCTGCGCACCCTGTCCGGGAAATACCCAAGCTACAGTCGGATCGACCGGTAGTTCTTCGATCGGAAGATCAACCATGAATCAGCCTCAATCTTTGGAGTGTGGTTAACGCAATGTCGTCGCTGTTAGGTTCCTTCTGCCGGGATATTGATATCCATTTCTTCTTCGATAGGGCGTCCCTTCCGATCACGTTCACCACCAGCGGTATGGTTTACTTTCCATCCACCGGTCGCATTATCACGGACCAGTTGCGGTACGTCAGCTCTGTGATGACTGCGCCTTGAATTACGCTTCGATTTGGGTGTCCTACGCTTCGGGAGCGCCATTTGATTCCTCCTCATGCAGACGGATAGCAAGTCCACTGAGTTTCGACCAGCGGTCATCCGCTGATTTCAATGGTGACGATTCAGTCGGAACTACATCCACAAACCCAAGGCAATCAGGCTTGCATAGCGGAATCATCGGTACGGCCGATAGTTCATACTGCCGGACCGCCTCACTGAGGTCGAGGTGCCAATGCTCGTCGATCAAGAGATCGTCGTCGGCAGGTTCTGGCAGTTCTCCCGTAATTGGATGAGGTGATCCTAGGATGTATTCCTCGTGAAATTCGACATTGATCTTATCATCGAAAGGATCGAGGCACCGGGCACACTCCAGGGCGACATCGAAATGTGCTCTTAGATGAGCGATAACCCCTCGTTCACTTCGGAGTAGATTTAGGTGACCATTAAGCGATCGTCGATAATCGAAACTCTCCACTGCTATAGTCTCGCCATGGATCTCGAGTTCACGCGAGCTGCCAACACGCTCTTGGAGTAAAGTTGCCACGTTTACTTGCACGGTGACCTCCGGAAAATTCCATCCTACCCTTGATTTCGTGATGATTGCATCGATCTTTCATTCGAACTCTCTACAGCGACGTGGAGCTCATGTTCATCGAGTTGCCGTCAGAAGATCTCATTGTGATGGATGGATCTAAATGATGAATCAACCGAGATTAACAATCTGAAAATCCCAATATCAGCGTACGATAGTTCGTCAGGAGACTGGATGGTCGCCGGTGTGCTTTTCGGCACGCGGGAGGAAAGTCCGAACTCCATCGGACAGAGTGCCGGTTAACGGCCGGGCGGCGTGAGCCGACGGAAAGTGCCACAGAAACGATACCGCCGGGGCCGATAGGCGCTGGTAAGGGTGAAATGGTGCGGT
>DKLZ01000058.1 GCA_002455955.1 Dehalococcoidia bacterium UBA6627 | reverse complement strand
AACGCACCAGTACCATCACTGCGCCGCGATCCACCAAATTTTACTTGGACTGCTGTGGGACTTCAGTGGCCACGGTCCTTGCTCTATGAGCGTGCCGATCGACGTGCTACTGAGATGTACGATGCCGGGCTCTTAGAGGAGACTCGCAGTCTCGTTATGAGATACGGGGATCGATTCGAAGCGTTGCGCTCTATTGGTTATGCCGAAGCTCTTCAGGTGATCGAAGGTAACTGGAGCAGTGATCAAGCTTTGTTGCGTACCCAATCAGAGACGCATCGATTGATCAGAATGCAAGGTACTTGGTTTCGTAAAGACGATTCTCGCATCCACTGGTTGGATGCGAGAATTCACGACAATGTTCTCACAGCTATTGAGGAAAAAGCACTCTCTCACGTACGCTGAATTCATGGTCGAAGCCGCGTTCTGGAAGATGCATGGTGCGGGCAACGACTTTCTCGTGCTAGAACCACTACCCGATTTTCCAAGTGGTAATGATTCTTTGGCAGATTTCGTAGTTTGGGCCTGTGATCGTCATCATGGCGTTGGCGCTGATGGAATGATCCTGGTGCTTCCTTCTGAACTAGCTGACCGTCGAATGAGGATTATTAACGCGGATGGTTCTGAAGCGGAAATGTGTGTTAACGGTATTCGCTGCTTTGTAAAATATTGCTTCGATCGACAGCTGTTAACCTCATTAGACGGATTGATGACAGTTGAAACACTAAGTGGCGTTATTCAAACCGAGGCAGTAACAGACGCTGATGGGTGGGTTTGTGACGTTCGAGTGACATTACCACCTCCTGAATTTGATTTGACTAGTGTCGGTGTTGAGATCGAAACGGAGCCTCCTGTTACCGATTTCTCAATTAGCATTAGTGACGAGAACTTTCGGGAGACATTTCCGGTCACTCTGATATCAATGGGAAATCCGCACGCAGTGCGTTTTCTTGAGGAATCTTTACAAGACTATCCACTTCATAGTGCAGGTCCTTTGGTAGAGTGCCATCCGATGTTTTCTAACCGTACTAATTATGAAGTGGTGCGTGTTCAAGATCGGACGAGTCTTTCAATGCGTGTCTGGGAGCGTGGAGTTGGGGAAACCCAAGCTTGTGGGTCGGGGGCATGTGCGGCAGTAGTCGCTGCCCGATTACGAGGTGTAGTTGATGACGATGTTGAAGTTGCACTTCCCGGCGGGGTTCTTCGTATCGAATGGCCAGGCAAAGGGATGATTTCCTTGTCTGGTCCGGCGACTAAGGTTTTTGAGGCGGTGTTGCAGCAATGACAGAGATAGAAAACCAAGTGATGGCGATGCGTAACACGCCGATGCAGGACAACGACTGGGCAGAGTTGATTGAGCTACCAGGGGTGACATCAGTCGCTGCCGATGTTGGTTCGCTGGCTCTCGTGCCACAGATGGGCGAAGTTGCACTGTACTGGCAATTCACAAGCCTCGATTCGATGCGTCAACACTTTCAACCGATGTTCGATGAACTCCGACCTGAAATAAAAGAGTCCGGTGTTGATTTTATTTCGATGGACATGGTTCAAGTGCGCGATCGTGACTGGATCCAGCCGCTTCTGGATGACGCGCACTTTGAGTTTTTTGCCGAATGGCTCGGTATGACCCATCCAAGCCTCGAACCGGAGGCAGTTCCTGAGATCCCTGACCACATGCAGCTACGCCAAGCTGTTGATGACGATGTTGAAAAAATGTTTGAAATTTGGACAGACGGGTACGGCGATCTGGTTCAAGGCTCTGGGACATTTAATCACTACCTCGATTCCAGTTCTTGGATTGGAATTCTCGAAGATGATGGAGTAATTGTTGGATTTGCGATTAACGGTCCAGTGGAAGCAGGGACCGGCATCATTTTTGATGTCGTGATCGCGTCAGATCATTGGAATAATGGATATGGACGATTGATGTTAGATGCTGCTGCTTATCAACTGACTACTCAGGATGCTCGGAGAGCAGTGATACGTGTCCGTCCGGATATTAAACAAGCATTACGTGTTTGTTCGAACGCGGGATTCCGTGCCGGGATAGGTGGCATCGAATACAGACGCAGTACAGATGAAGAAGCGATTATCCAAATGAAAGCAGAGAGACGTAAATCGGGAGTCAAGGCAAGATTTGGCGGTTGGCGCTAACTTCCCAAGACTCTCTGAATCGAGCTCAAGTACTCAAGAGCGTTTGCTCAAGTTGAATTTGTGAATGGATGTTTATGCGGCTTGCAAAACGTGTTCAACAACTACCTCCTTATCTCTTCGCTGCGATTTCGAAGATGATCGAGGATAAACAGGCTCAAGGTATCGATGTAATTTCCCTTGGCATCGGCGACCCAGATCTTCCAACTCCAATGCATCTCATTGCTCGACTCCAAGAGGCTGCAGAGGATCCGGTAAATCATCGTTATCCAGAATCTGAAGGATTGCCAGAGTTACGTGATGCGATCGGGCGCTGGTATGCAACACGGCACGGCGTCACTCTCGATTCAGCAACGGAAATCATAGCTTTGATCGGATCGAAAGAAGGTATAGCCCATCTTCCACTTTGCTTAATTGATGCAGGCGACGTTTCACTGATTACGGATCCGGGTTATCCCGTTTATGAAGTTGCAACAATGTTTGCAGGAGGGCATTCCGTAAAACTTCCTCTTTCTGAGGAGAATGGATGGCTTCCCAACTTTGAGGATGTGAGTTCGGATGACGCAGAGAAGGCAAGAATTCTCTGGCTGAATTATCCGAATAATCCGACCGGTGCACTTGCCAGCATTTCCTTTTTCGAAGAGGCGGTCGCTTGGGCAAAGAAGCACGATGTAGTAATTGCCCATGATCTCGCGTATGCGGACGTTACTTATGACGGATATATAGCACCATCGATACTCGAAGTAGAGGGTGCTATCGATGTGGCAATTGAATTCAATTCACTTTCGAAAACCTTTAATATGACAGGATGGCGCGTTGCAATGGCTGTTGGTAATGCAGAGGTTATTGATGCGTTAACACGCATCAAGACGAACATGGATAGTGGTTTACCGCAGGCGATTCAGCAGATGGCGATCACGGCACTTGATGATCCTCGTGATGCCATTAGTTCACATAACGTTATATATCAACGGCGCCGTGACCGCGCGGTCCAAGTACTCCAAGAACTTGGCCTTCGAGTTGAGTCACCGAAAGCGTCACTCTATGTCTGGGCAGGTCTTCCGATAGGGGAAACGAACTCAGCAGATTATGCTGAACGTGTGGTTAAGGAAACTGGTGTAGTGCTGACACCAGGATCTTCCTACGGTGATGCGGGCGAGGGCTATATTCGCATTTCGCTGACATTATCTGATGATCGTCTGGACGAAGCGTTGGAGCGCCTTTCACGCTTTGCTCGTGGCGAGACTGTCTTGTAACAGGGACGGTCTCATGGCAATTCTATTGCACGAAATTGATAGCGCTTCGATGTCTTATATATGGGGGGTAGAAAATACCTCGTAAGCGAGTACGTAAAGCTCAATCGACAGCGAAACAACGTCTTCATGGCACCCATTCAAGTGACCAACGGAAGCTACTTCATAGCACAGCGCCCATCCAGGAGCGTGCCTTCCTTGTAGCTGTTGATACGCACGATCGCGAGGCAATGTCGGTCGATGAATCGCTCCGTGAGTTAAGTCGTCTTGTGCGCACTGCCAATGGTGTCGTTGTTGGTACGACTGTGCAGCGCCGTCGTCGTCCGGATCCAGCTACGTACATTGGCTCCGGGAAAATCACAGAGATTGTTAATCAACAATCGAGGACCAATTTCACGACCGTTATTTTCGATGATGCCTTGAGTCCATCTCAGCAATTGAACTTAGAAGAGGCGTTTGGCGTGAAAGTTCTTGATCGTTCGGCACTTATTCTGGATATCTTTGCTAGCCGTGCACGGACTCGTGAAGCATCACTTCAGGTTGAGTTAGCGCAGCATGAATATTTACTACCACGATTGCGCGGTCAATGGCAGCATTTGGAACGGACAGAAGGTGCAATAGGAACACGAGGGCCTGGGGAGACACAGCTTGAGACTGATAGACGTTTGATAGGTAACCGAATCTCGCGCTTGAAGACACAGATCAAATCGATACGTAAGCAGCGAGCCCTTCAACGCACTCGACGCGAGCGTTTTGGAATCCCTACCGTAGCAATCATTGGTTATACCAACGCGGGTAAATCGACACTCCTGCGCGCCTTAGCAGGAGCTGACATTTTTATCGCAGATGCACCTTTTGCAACTCTAGATCCAGTGACACGGCGAGTCGGTTCGGGTTCCACAGAGTCATTTCTGATTACCGACACTGTGGGGTTTATGCAGAAACTTCCTACGCAACTAGTGTCGGCTTTCCGGGCTACACTCGAGGAACTCGAGGTAGCTGATTTGCTGTTGCACGTTGTTGATGCAACTTCGACAGCTATGGTTGCTCAGCATGCAACGGTTCTGGACACGGTGTCAGACCTTGGACTCACAGATGTTCCTATGATGACAGTATTCAACAAAATCGATGAAGGCTTAGGCGATGGCGGTCAGCCGATTCTCAGTGAATCAGAGTTAAGCACCCTTTCATTCCCTGAGCTGCACGGTTTATCAGGAGAATTATGTTACGTGTCTGCAACGGAGCGTTGGGGTATAGGTGCATTACGGAAACGATTACTCTATGAATTTTTTGGGTCTTCATTGACTTTGGCATCGGAAATGCCCTAATCGAATTCCCGTTTGCAAACGATAGCGATTTGCTCCGTTCCAATATGCGTTAACGCGATTGTAAGAACTTGTGTCCCGTTCAAATGGCTATCAAGCCTTTGTTTCAATGCATTAGTGTCGATCGGTGAGCCACGCCGCATTATTTCAACGCGTCCTCCATCGTTCTCTAACAGGCATTCTTGCAGTTTCCGTTCGCTGAATGGTAAACACGCGATTATCGCGAATCGACGTGCGAACGGTGTTGTCAATGATCGATCCGCTGATAGGTAAGCAACTCGTGCATCTATTTGCCAAGCACCATTTTCTTTAGCTAATTGATGCACGAGTTGTGCACGGCCGATCGCGGGGTCTGGGTCGTACAAGTAGCGACTGACTGGACCAATATCTGTGTGCTCCTCATTACCTTTCCCTGCCAGAGTCGCTTTGCGCCCATCGCTTCGGATGACTGTTGCTTGTCGTGGGCTTACAGCTAAAAATCCGATCCATAGGACAGCGGCTACCAAACGACCGCTCAGCGAGATGAATTCTAGTTCGCTCTCCCCGGGTAGGTGCTGACGCTCAATGCCAGGCGCTAGTTTGATTCCTGCCCCAGCGTATCGTTGTGCCATCTCGATCGCGGTCTTGAGGGAAGGGGACCACTGATCGGGATCGAATCGACGTCCTGATGTATCACGGCGTGATGGATCGAACCACGCGGCTGCTTCATTGCTGTGACTAGCATGAGCTACGATATCGTTAACTGAGAATGTCACCCGGTGCTTTAGCGCACGTACCTGAGCGTTTGCGCTGGCCATAGCGATCCGATCAGGGTCTCGATCGATGGCAGTGACATTGGTTTCGAGCGCAAGTTCAAGCAAATCGCCTCCCATTCCGCATCCAAGATCAGCTACGGATTCCAATCCGGCAAATCGATGTGCAGTGTGACGCGCGAGTAGTTCGTGTGATGCTTGTTCCGCGGCCTTTCGGTTACAAAATAGTCGTTTTCCATCGGTGAACTTGAAACTAGCGACCTGACGACCGGTCGCAAGGTCGAGTGCGGATCGTGCTTCAGAAGCGGAATATTCCCGACGCAACTTCTCAATGATTCGCAGTGTGTCGGTACCCTGTTCAATTTCCGTCGTCGCGAGGTGTGCGGCATGTATACCGTCGATAGAATGTAACCAAATGATTTCGTCAGGAGTCACGTATTAGCGTCGGTGGCCGAAAGCAAACTGGGCAGGATTACGGAGCCATTCGCGGTCTGCATAACGTTCCCGGAGTATGGTCCGCACTTCATCGATCACTTGTTCTGCTGCATTGAGCGCGCGATGGGCGCCAGCTTCATCTCCCGCGATTCCAATTTCTAAATCCCTTAACCAAGTCGCTATGCGTAGTCCGATACGAGTGTTGATCATCTCTGAACGTAAAAATTCAGTCGGTGGATATGCGCCTTCATCCATAAGCCCAGCAAGGCGGAGTATGGCACCTCCGAGTTCGCCTGCGGCGATCATTGCTTGTTCCCGCGCTGTGCGTAGAGGCCACAAAGATCGATTTGCCGAGTAAGCGTCAAGCCAAAGTGCTCGCACTGCTCTTTCAAGACCGGCTGGGGGAAGCATTCGTGCCTTTGCTGCGAGTGGTTCGAGGCGTCGAAGCCGATCAGAAAGTGCTTCTGCATGTTGCAAATCCCAACGCAGTTCCATGCTGCGTCGCGTGGTACCTTCTGCGATGCTTTCAACGGTTTCCGAGGTGCGAATAATTAATTCGATACGTGGCGATGAGGTGGTTTTTGCGTGATGTTCAATTGTGGCGCTACCTGTCGCTAATAGTTGTCGAGAAGGGTCCGACAACGACACTACGGATGCACGGTCAATTAGCATCCACAGTGTTGCTTGTGGTGGAGTGAATTCGACTGATATGCCTTTGGGAGGCGTGACTAATAGCAGTGAGAGTCGTTCGGTTAATGGCTCCCATGGTGGTTGAAGCAATGCACTGCGTCCCCACTCACGAGCTTGAGTGCGCAATACGTCAGAGGCAGAGTCCATGTCAGTCAGTGATCTGACCGACCTCTTGGAGAGCTGCTTTAACCTCGTCGGCAGATTTGAACATGACACCTTCTCGAAGTGCGTCAAATCCGTCGACGACATCGTCTGCGATGTCGTTTGCGTAGCAGATGTCCAGGAAATCGGAACGAGTTGCCTCAGGGGCAAACTTATAAATGTGCGTTACGATCTCTTCGTAGTCGTTCCACGGTGCCGGCATGCAACCTCCAGCGGATATCAACGAATGTTTCAAATGATGTCATAAGTTAGCAGTCGACTCGCGAACGCGGAACGGGGGACAGGTAGTGTGAAGTAGGAATCTTGTCCAACATTCTGCCTAACAGTGACTTTATCTTTGTGGTTTGTTCTTGATCATGGTCGAGTAGTTAGATGGTTTGTACCTTTGTCCGTACCGCGATGTGAAGCGCGTCCGCTATAGATGTTCCTTTGTTATCTGGTATTGCCACTGCGGTCGAAGGAATTGTTAGTGCGAGATTCTCTATAGCAATCGAAGTAGACCTACTTCTGCTGTAGATGAAAAGAACGGTTACAGACGTACCGTCTCCTCCTCGCTACACTGCCGAATGTGTCTGAACTCTTTGTTGGTTGGCGCTTTGCGTTACAACGGTTACGCGCCGGTTGGCTGTTGATGCTCGTTGCTGGGACGGGTGTACTTACCGCTACCACACTACTTGCTACGGTTCCGATTTATACGAGCTCAATGTCTAATCTTGGTCTCCAGTTCGGTCTCGAGCGAGGTATTAACGAACCTAGAGACCGAATCATTTCAGCAACAGCCTTCGATCTAGTGCTGGGCGATCCTGTCGACCTAGCAAAACGTGATGCCCTCGTTGCTATTACTGAAACCCGCTTGGGTTACCTTGCAGATGAAATTCATATCGAAGCGCGGAGTGCACGCTTCGATATGAATTTTGTTGGTTATAAGGCAGCGGCACCACCAACTCCAATCGAACCAGCGCCCGGAGAACTTGTACGACAACCCTGGGGGAGTTTCATTCTGTGGTCGTCAAATTTTGAAGAGCACGTCGAAGTTGTTGATGGTCGATTGCCACTCACTGCTACTGTTGCGGGAGATGTATTTGAAGTTGTTTTGCCCGATGGATTCCAAAAACATGCGGCAATCGGCGATGTTGTGTCACTGCAGTCTCCCGTATTCGACGATTGCCCAGTAATAGAAATTTCCGATGATCCAAACGTTGCTCGTGATGAAATTCCGTGCGAGGCAACAATCATTGCCTCTACAACGATCAAGGCAACGATTGTTGGATTTATTGCGCCGAATGATCTTTATGACCCTCGTTGGATGTTTCTTCAACTGAGTGATCAATCCGGAGATTGGTCGCCAGCAGCAAAACCACTGATGCCTCGCATTCCATCGTCCACCCTAAGTGGTGATGACGGTGTTTTGGCGGCACGTGCTTTGACTGGTGAAGGCAGCTTTCCGCTCCTCACTACTAGCTCGCAATTCTTTGACGTATTTGGTGCTCAAGCACCTGAGATTCGGACGAGATATCGGATTGGGATTATCCCGAATCTCTCAGCGGTTTCTTTTCCAGAAGTTACTCGAACGCTTGATGAACTCGGCGCTTGGAACTTCGATATCGGTGAAAGGCTCGATCTCGCTGTAAGTCGTCAATTAGGGCTTAAGGCACAGCTTGAAGAATTTCGCAATATTCAGACTTTTTCGCAGATTCCTATGTTGTTGATTTTGCTCCAGGTCGTTGGTGTGGTTTTGTTCTACGTCATACTTGTGATGGCCGTCTTGCGTGAGCGTCAATCTGAAGAAGTGGCTGTCTACGTCGGTCGTGGAGCAAGCACCCTTCAAGTCGTTGGTCTGGCTCTTGTTGAAGGCCTCATGGTCACAGTTCCATCGGTGATATTAGGGCCGTTCATTGCACAGTTCGTTGTTCGACTACTAGGTTTCACTAGTGGATTTGCTCCGATTACAGATGGCGCAGCACTCCCTGCGTCACTGTCGCCAGAGGCATTCTTGATTGCCACTGTTGGAGGCATCATCGCACTGCTCGTGATGCTTCTTCCATCTCTAGCTGCCGCTCGTAGGGCCATGGTAGATATGCAGCGATCTCAAGCGCGTCCAAATCGTCGTAATGTTTTCCAACGCTATTATCTCGACTTCGTGATGGTGCTTATTGCTTTGCTGTTGTTGTGGCAGCTGAATCAACGCGGAGCAGTGTTTAATGCTAACGCTGTCGGAGGTTGGTCAACCGATCCACTTTTGCTGTTCGCACCACTGGTTTTTACACTTGCTGTTGCGGGGATGTTTTTGCGGTTCTATCCACTTTTACTTCGTGCCGTAGTTCGTTTGCTGTCGGTGTTCGAATTGACTTCCATACCACTGGGACTATTGAGAGCGAGTAGAGAACCGGCAGCTTATGCGAGACTAATGCTGCTTGTGATCATGGCTGTTTCAGTCGGAACTTTTGCGGCTTCCTATGGGCCGACCGTCGATCGCTCGTATTCAGAACGAACGCAGTATGCGCACGGTGTTTCCTACCGAGCAGCAATCCTCAAAGGGAGTGGTGAACCTAATTTCAATGATCTGGAGAAAATTCGCGAAATAGCGGGTGTCCGGAATGCTGCATTGGTGCATCGTGGCAGGTAGCACTTTGG
>DKLZ01000025.1 GCA_002455955.1 Dehalococcoidia bacterium UBA6627 | reverse complement strand
TTGCCAATACAGGTTGTGCATCCATAGCCGACAAGTTCAAAACCAAGCTTGTCGAGATAAGGTGTTAGACCGGCTTCGTCGAGATAGTCTGTGACTACCTTGGAACCAGGAGCGAGGCTAGTCTTCACCCATTGCGGCGTTTCTAGACCGGCTTCAACAGCAGCTTTCGCGAGTAATCCAGCACCGACCATCACCTCAGGATTCGAAGTGTTTGTACAGCTTGTAATCGCCGCGATTACGACGTCACCGTTGCTAAGGTCGAATGAGTGACCGTTACGAGCTATATGAACCGATTCCGCACCTGCACCCGCTGATACTTCAGTAGCTATGTCACGGGTGACAGCAATCTTTGCCTCTCCGAGAGCAATCCGATCCTGCGGTCGTTTCGGTCCAGCAAGGCTCGGCTCGATGGTCGATAGATCTAGCTCTAATGTGTCACTGAAACTCGGAGAAGGCGTCTCGTCGGTACGGAACAATCCTTGCTCTTTTGCGTAAGCCTCAACTAACGCGATGGTCGATTCAGAGCGGTTCGTAAAACGAAGGAAGTTAAGCGTCTCGCTATCAACTGGGAAGAAGCCGACGGTTGCTCCATATTCTGGACACATATTCGCGATTGTCGCTCGAGCCGCCAATGAGAGATTACTCAGTCCAGTGCCATAAAACTCAACGAATTTCCCAACAACGTTCTTCTGCCGCAGCTCTTCGGTTACTCGAAGTACAAGATCTGTTCCGGTAGTGCCTTCCGGCAGCGCTCCGGTCAGACGAACTCCGAATACCTGTGGAATCAACATCGAAACTGGTTGACCAAGCATCGATGCCTCTGCCTCAATACCACCGACACCCCAGCCAACAACACCAAGTCCATCGATCATCGTAGTGTGAGAATCAGTGCCAACAACGGTATCTGGATATGCTTCTCCAGCACTGTTAGTCATAACAACTTGTCCGAGATATTCGAGATTCACCTGATGAACGATTCCGGTTCCAGGTGGTACAACACGAAAGTTATCGAATGCACCTTGAGCCCACTTCAGCAGTTGGTATCGCTCAAGATTCCGCTCGTATTCACGATCGACGTTTATCTTGACCGCCTCTGCCGATCCAAAAGCGTCTACCTGTACTGAGTGGTCGATCACCAAATCAACTGGTTGTAGTGGATTGATCTTGTTTGGATCGCCGCCCATCTCGGCCATCGCATCGCGCAATGCCGCAAGGTCAACAACGGCTGGAACACCTGTAAAATCTTGGAGTAACACTCGCGCTGGTCGGAACGCTATCTCTGTATTTGGTTCCGCAGACGGATCCCACTTAGCGACGGCTGCGATCTGCTCACGGGTCACTGAGACGCCATCCTCGCTGCGAAGAAGATTCTCAAACAGGATACGAGTCGTATACGGAAGTTTATCGAGGTCAATGCCGAGCTGTTCGGCAGCGACTGACAAACGGTAGATCGTGTAACTTTCACCACCAACGGTCAGCGCTCCACGCGCACCTAGACTGTTCAGTGACTCAGCCATCTCTGACCTCCACGCCTATTTTCGAGCTTGGGCTCTAGTGTAGTCGGGCATAGCGACATGATCTCCAAGATATTTCAGGGATCAGTCGCAGTATCCCGACAATCGCCGTAGGAGCACCGCCAGCCCGTTAATCGAGCTTTCAGTACCTAATTTCTAACAGCACACTTTTTACTAACAGATCCACTTATGAATATCCGATGGACAACAGATTTTGCACTGGCTCGTAAAGTTCCTCAAGGTACTCGACATCATCATCTTCGAGAGTGACGTCAGTGGCATCAACAAGTTGTTCGAGTTGTGTGATTTTAGAAACTCCAACAACAGGTGCATCGATCTGAGGCTTGTTGAGTAACCAAGCGAGAGCGATCTGCGCCGGAGCTTTCCCGTATTTCTTAGAAATCTCTACTACGCGGTCTGCGATATCGAAAGTTGCAGAACCGTGGTAAAGACCTTCGGTGCGCACTCTATCGCGTCCTTGCGATCGATCGGTCGCCCCATGATCAAATCCACCTTTATACGAACCGGTCAATATCCCTCGAGCTAATGGAGACCATGGCATCAGTGCAACACCCGTACGCTCGCAGTAAGGGTTCATCTCACGCTCTTCTTCTCGATAAACGAGGTTGTAATGATTCTGCATCGAAATGAACTTCGTCCAACCATGACGCTCAGCAGTAAGTTGCAGCTCGGTGAACTGCCAAGCAAACATTGAAGAGGCTCCAAGATAGAGAACTTTCCCTGCCTTAACAACGTCGTGCAAAGCCTCGAGTGATTCTTCAATCGGTGTTTCGACATGACTCCGTATTGCCTGCGGGTGACGGTGTATTACAAGATGATCAATATAATCGAGACCAAGACGTTCAAGGCTGGCATCGACAGCTTCCATCACATGCTTTCTCGATAGCCCACCCTGATTTGGATGGCTGCCCATGGGGTTCGCGATCTTCGTAGCGATCACATATTCATCACGCGGTAATAGCTCTCGCAGTAATTCGCCGACTACTCGCTCACATGCACCTAGTCCGTACACATCAGCACAATCAAAGTAGAACAGCCCTTTATCAATAGCGGCCTTAAAAATCACTCGAGCTTCATCAATATCTAATGTCCAATCACCCTGATGCCCGCGTCCAGGTTCACCGAAATTCATTGTGCCGAGACAAAGTTCCGAAACACGAAGGCCACTGTTTCGGCCGAGCTGAACAGCTTTCAGCATGAGCGATCACACTCCGATCGAATGCATACGATGTTCATCTAATTGCGACCGCGACTCTGCACCATAGTTCGCACCGGTGCAGTCCGAGTCCTCGACTCGAACTTATCAGACGATATCGAATTGATATGCATGATCGGAATCAGATCGATCAACCATACCCATCAGTATTTTCAAGCATCCGCGATATCGCGCTGTGACCGGTCGGGATACTAGCTGCGCAAAGCTGGCATCACCTCTTCAACAAATGACTGAAGTGCTTCCCATTCAACCGGAGGACGGATAGCGATACTAACGCGATCAGCACCAGATTCTTCGTAGCGCTTCAGAGTATCGATTGCCTGTTGAGGTGTGCCGCTTAGTGTTCCACCAGCACGGTAAGTACCGGAGCGTAATTCACGGATACGAGCGGCATCAGCATCGTCAGTACCCATCAGCATATGGAGGTTGACGGAGCGTTCCAGTTCGCCAGGATCGCGATCAACTTTTTCACACCATTCATCAAGGACACCGTTCAGCCGTTCGTACTCCTCAACATTGATATAGGGCACGTTCCAACCATTGGCGTACTGGGCAGCGATCTTCAGTGTGCGCTTCTCGCCACGCCCACCAACAACAATCGGGATCGGATCTTGTATCGGACGGGGATAGAGTTTCACTTGGTTGGTCGAATAATACTGGCCGCTAAACGAGGTCTCCTCCCGTGTAAACATTCCTTGGATAATCTGTACCCCTTCCTCGAGTCGATCGAGTCGTTCCTTCACGGAAGGGAACATATATCCGAATCCTTCATGCTCTTGAACATGCCAGCCAGCTCCAAGACCGACTTCAACACGACCATGCGAAGCATGGTCGATCGTAAGTAGACTCTTCGCAAGCAAAGCAGGGTTCCGATAATTCATGCAAAACACATGACAACCTATCCGAACCTGTTCAGTCTCTGCGGCAAGCAAAGTCATCGCTGAAACTGCTTCGAATACAGGACTGGTGCCATCAATTGGCGGTGCTTCATAAAGATGATCCCAGATCGAAATAAAGTCCCAACCATGTTCATCAATGTACCGCCAGAGGCTACGCAATTCGTCGAGATCGATATCCTGCTGGCCGGTGTGAACTCCAAGTTTCAAGCTCATAGAGTGTTCCTCTCATGGCAATAGTAAACCGAAGCCAATATAGAGGAAGCCCAGCTTGATCTTGTCTATCGAATGTTCTTTGGGTGTCAAAGGTTGTTTCCAGATACGGAGCCCCGATACGCTAGCTGCCCGGCAGCGTTATCGCGGGCGGTTAGCTCAGTTGGTACGAGCGCACGCTTCACACGCGTGAGGTCACTGGTTCGAGTCCAGTACCGCCCACCAGCTACACTAATAGCCAGCAATTACGTAGCCGGAGTAAGCCGAAGTGGCGGAACTGGCAGACGCGCTGCGTTCAGGGCGCAGTGGGCCTTGCGCCCGTGTGAGTTCGAATCTCACCTTCGGCACCAGCGTGCGCTCGTAGCTCAGTGGATAGAGCGCTGCCCTGCGGAGGCAGAGGTCGGAGGTTCGAATCCTC
>DKLZ01000087.1 GCA_002455955.1 Dehalococcoidia bacterium UBA6627 | reverse complement strand
CTGTGCTCAGCTAGTTCTTCTGAAGTGAAAGTCGATTATGGAGATAAAGAAGAAATAACGTATTCCATCGTTCCACGCGGGCACTCTTTCTTGCATGCTCCATAGTTTTGATGAACCGAAGGGATTGTCATGGCGAGTCAAGTAAAATTCGGGCTCAATCGTTGGAATTTCGGTTCTGCAGCTTCATTCGCTCTTGATGTTAAGAATGGAGAGGAGCTTGGATGGGACCTGGCACTGATCCCATCCTCACCATTACTACTGCACGATCCATATGTGATGCTTGCATTTGCCGCCCGTGGGACTGAGCGTATTGGTCTCGGTTCGTTGATCGAGAATCCAGTGATGCGTCACCCAGCTGTTCTTGCTTCTTCGGCGGCGACGGTTGATGAGATAGCACAAGGTCGGACCATGCTGTCCCTTGGTGCCGGGGACACAGCGGTCCGTCTTATGGGCGAACGTCCGGCAAAGGTTGTTGAGTTAGAGAAGGCTACCGTACTCATTCGGCAACTCCTAGCAGGTGAGGAAGTCGATACCGGTATTCGAGAGCCTGCTCAGTTGAGACACGCACGAAGCGTTCCAGTGTGGATGGCAGCTGGTGGGCCACGCACACTTAAGATGGCCGGGCGCGTCGCCGATGGGGTATTTATTCGAGTAGGTTGTCATGAGGCGAACCTGCGTTCTGCGGTCGCAGCAGTACATGCTGGAGCTCGTGAAGTGAATCGCGATGTCTCCGAGGTTCAGATTGGCCTTGTACTACATACCTTGCTCACTGAGGATCATATTTATGCGAGTAGGGTTGGGCGTGCGATCGCGGCTGGCTTTTACGAATATTCACCGATGCTTTTCGACGCTCCCGGCTTCGATTGGAATGGTCCAGATGTTCAGATTCTAAAGGAACAAGTCTGGCCAGATTTTCATCACACTTCTGATTTGGCTGCTGCCGGTGATGTAGTGAACTTCATCGATTCAGCTGCTGCCGAGGCTTTCGCTGTTACTGGTGGGACCGACGAGATTGTTTCTCAGATTCGGGAAGTTCTTGATTTTGGATTACCGATCTCAACGATTGTTGTCCATCGACTTCCTCTCAAACCTGCAGAGTTTGTTCAAGGTGGACGTGACTGGAAAGAAATAATTGCCCGTGATGTCCTCGAACGTGTGCGACCGACAAAGATTGATTGAAAATCCAAGTCGATTCCTGCAGTTCGACTCATGGATCGTTTTCTGAATCCATTGTCCCAATGGGTGCCTTGTTCATTTTTCGGTTCAGAAGATCGCGGAACCGCAAATCGAGTGACCACATAGCCACAAGGCCAGTGGCTGCGATCCAGATCATTAGCAGAATTCGCGCTCCTATTGCGTAGCTAGAGCCGTCGAGGCGACTAGCACCGAGCAAAACTAGAATTTCGGTTACTGCTACTTCGTATGGTCCGATGTTCCAGGGAGTGATAGGGAGTGCTTGCGCCATATTTGCCGCGATCATCACTATCAATGCTTCTGAAAAAGCGAGTTCGATACTGAATGCCTTTCCGATGCACCACCAGACTCCAACCTCGAGAGTCCAAGCTAATAGCGAAAGCACGACTGCAACGAGCGCGCTTCGCCAGTCCGTGAGAGTGTTCATCCCCAGTACAGCTTGTTTCAGCCAGTGGTTGATATGTGGGCGAGCACGTATGGGGATTAGATATCGCCATATCGAACCATCCACGGACCAGGTTTGACCATGTATGGCCGCTCGCACAGATCCTGCGGTTAGAAGTAGCACAGTGATTGCAAGAACACCGACAGCTGGGCGGAAAGTAGATGGTAGATCGAAAATCAATAGAGCAGTAAAAGCAAGTACTACGAAAGAAACTCCATCTAACAATGATTCGACTAAGAACACGCTGCTAGCGAGCTCAGCTCGCGGTACTTTCCATCGACGGTTGGGGAGTTCTACACGAAGCAGATCACCAGCTCGTAACGGGACCATCGCGTTCGCTAGATTCGAGACTAGAAGCAATTCAAACAGACGACGGAACTCTAATCCTTGTCGATGACGCAAGAACCACCGCCATCGATAAGCATGAACAAGTTTCGAGAGTGAAAATATCGCTGCACCGGCTAATGCCCACTGCAGCTGTAATTCTGGAAGATTGCCAAAAGCTCCAAGCACATCGACTCGCCACAGAACGATGATTAGGGCGGCTAAGCCGATGATGAATTGAATTACCATCGCAGAACGCCATCGACGTGATCGCCTCGTATCAACAGGTACGTCGGCGTTTGATTGATTAAGCGGCTGCATCTGAAGCACCTTTGTCGACGAATGTGCTGGATTTAAGCGGAAATCCGTCGAAATCCTTAGAAAATTGGAATGCGCGTGAAGATGGACGCTTAAGTATCCCTAAAATACCGTACCGAATTATCGACTCGATTTCCTGAATTGAGAGAGCGTATGTAGTCCGTTTTGTCGAGTGGTAATATTTGTGCCGCGATAACTTTTGGAATTGATACGCCAAGCCTTTATGTTTTTCTCGAGAAGGGGTCGAAAATGGCATATGAACAGATTCTTAGTGAGACCGATGGTCGAGTTGGGATCATACGGTTAAATAGACCCGAGAAACTGAATGCCTGGGGTCCTGAGATGGCAGGAGAGATGGAGGATCAAATTCAGCGTTGGAATGACGATGATGATATTGGTGCCTTCGTTGTGACCGGAGAAGGTCGCGCGTTTTGCGCAGGAGCTGACCTTGACAGATTTTCCCGTCGTATAGATGAAACTCCAAGTCGATCTGAAGAATCCAATTTTTCCAATTCAATTACCGATCTTCTGAGAATTTCTAAACCATCGGTTTTCGCGCTGAATGGGTATGCGGTTGGTGTTGGACTGACGATGACGCTGCCAGGTGATGTTCGGATCGCTTCGACGGATGCTTTACTTTCGATTCGCTTTATCAAGGTGGGGTTGATGCCAGAGCTGGGTTCGACTCGTCTGCTCCCTCAGCTTGTAGGCTTGGGACACGCGACAGACATGTGCCTGACAGGGAGGATGGTCGACGCAGACGAAGCAATGCGGATAGGACTTGTTACAGAGGTAGTTGAGCCTGATCAACTAATGGAAGCTGCTATGAAGAAGGCGCGAGAGCTTGCAGCAAATCCGACCCCTGCGGTCATGCTGGTGAAGCAACTTCTTGCTGACAACCCGTCCGAAAGCAGACTGGACCTCGTGATGGAACGTGAACAAGTCCGCGATCGTATTGCACGAAACTGGCCTGAACATGCCGAGGCGTTGAGCGCTTTCAATGAGAAACGAGAACCGAAATTTTTCGATAAGTAACCTCGAGTGATCCTGAAGCACAAGTCGTTCTTCTTTTTTTCGCTCCAATATGTGCAGAACTGTGAGTGGCAGCCAGGTCGATAAAACATTGTTTTAGAAGAGGCGTTCAGGAATCTGGCCTGTTCAATTAATAATAAGCCACGGTAGGTGGTAGCGTAGATCTCGTAAGTTTCTATTGGAATGCGTTGCTGTCGAGTCGATCGCACTCCATACTCGTCACTCACCGTTTAGGACAGGGCAACACACTGTATGGCTAAGAAATCCAACCTCGCGAAAAATGATCGTCGCAGAGTGCTAGTTAAACGCTATGCCGAGAAACGCACCGAACTTGTGAAGATAATTTCCGATCCGGGAACGTCACCGGATGAAAAACTCGATGCATACGGGAAGCTCAATAAGTTACCTCGGGATTCCAGTGCGACTCGAGTTGTGAATCGTTGTGGTGTCACGGGACGCCCTCGTGCGTATATGCGTAAGTTCGGTGTCTCGCGCATCATCTTTCGTGAATTGGCAAATAAAGGGATGCTTCCCGGCGTCAAGAAATCGAGTTGGTAAGCGACCCAGCGTCCGTTTCCTGAAGTATCTTCTGTCAAGGGTTTTGCGGCTTAAGTCTTCTAAACAAGACTTTGACTGCATTTGCGGATTTTTACCGTTTTACTTTGTAGGGGAAGGGATGTTGTGGGGATGGTCATTCCGTGAGGATAAACCTGTTCGAACATGACACTGACCGATCAGTGAGACATCTCCTGATGATCTTATTGGGTGCTTTGTCCCTGGTCTTCCTGTCATGCGCTTCGGATTCTGATGCAGATGACACTCGGGTTCACATCGTTACCAGCGTTTCTCCTATTACTAGCATCCTCGAGCAAATAGCCGGCGACCGAGTCGCTCTTAAAGGTGTTGTTCCCGAAGGAGTGAATTCACATACATACGAACCTGCTCCCTCCGTCGTGCGGTTGATTAGTGACGCTGATCTGATCGTGCTCAACGGACTTCAGCTTGAAGATCAATTGCTCCGTCTGGCAGAAGCCAATAGATCGCAGCATACCGTGGTTCTATTGCTTGGCGAAGAAGCGCTACGACCGGATCAATGGGTGTTCGATTTCTCGTTTCCGGAGACAGATGGTAAGCCTAATCCTCACCTCTGGACTGACCCGATTCTCGCACTCAGCTATGCACGAACTATCACAAGAGAACTTGTCGCCCTTGATCCAGCGAACACCACTTATTTCACTGCGAATCTCGATGCGTTTCGCGTTCGTATAGAGGCTCTCGATAGGGCGATTGTCGAAGCAGTAGCGACCATTCCAGAAGGGCAACGACGATTACTTACCTATCATGACTCATGGCCTTATTTTGCACACCGATATGGATTCGAAGTGATAGGTGCTGTTCAACCTTCCGATTTTTCTGATCCGTCTCCGCGGGAGGTCGCCGGTTTGATTAGGCAGGTAAGCGAAGCCGATATCCCTGCAGTTTTCGGATCGGAAGTGTTCCCAAGTGATGTACTTGAGACGATCGCAGATGAGTCAGGAGCAATTTTCATATCAGAGCTTCGTGACGACGACCTGCCAGGTGAGCAGGGCGATTCAGACCATAGCTACTTTGGGCTTATGGTGGCTAATATGCGGTTGATGATCCCTGCGCTAGGTGGTAACGCCCAAGCATTCGATGGATTCGATGTGAGTTCAATCTTTGATGGTGAGAGTACGGCCGAATATTCCCTTCATTTAGGCTTGCCTAACGAGAACTTGCACGATTCATATGTTCAGGTTGGTGGTATTGCTGATTGGATACGTTAGACAATGCTTCACCCAGTTCCTCATCTCACTGATGCCGGTGGACCGATCGTCAAGTTCGAAGATGTAACTGCTGGTTATCAGAATGAGCCTGCGATTCGCGATGTTAGCTTCGAGATATCTACTGGCGACTTCGTTGGCATTCTAGGTCCTTCAGGCTCAGGTAAGACCACTATCTTGCGGACCATACTGCGAGACACTCGTCTTTTCGGCGGTGCTGTCCATGTTGCTGGTGGAGTATCACCAGCCAGATCACGCGTCGCGTATGTCCCTCAACTCGAAACTGTTGATTGGAACTTTCCGGTGACTGTAGAGGAAGTGGTATTGATGGGTGTCCAAGGCCATCGATTTTGGCCATGGCCTACTCGTTCTGAGCGTGCTCGGGCGCAAGATTTGATGGATAGGCTGAGCATTGGAGAATTCGCTAAGAGACACATTCGTCGACTCTCTGGTGGACAACAACAGCGAGTCTTTCTAGCTCGTGCACTCGCTCACGATCCAGCACTGCTTCTTCTCGATGAGCCAACCAATGGGGTCGACATCCGTACCCGAGACGAGATACTCCATCTACTTGATGAGCTAAACCACCAAGGGATCACGATTGTGCTAACCACGCATGAGTTAAACGCTGTCGCCGCTCATCTTCCATGGGTGATCTGCATCAACGAGACACTCATTGCTGCTGGTTCTCCTTCTGACATCTTTACCTCCGAGATTCTAATGGCAACTTATGGTGCTGAAATGCCTGTCCTTGAATATCAAGGACTGACATTGGTGGCTGAACAACCTCATCACTTCGGTCAGCACGCTGATGCGAATGGAGAGGGCCTCAAAGATGGTGCGCATGGAGCTGATCGCATCCAATCCACCTCGGAGGAACATCTTGTTTGAGCCATTCGAGTACGAGTTCTTCATTCGCGGTTTGGTTTCCGCAACTATTGTTGGAGGGGTTTGCGGCCTACTCGGTGTTTACATTGTTTTACGGGGAATGAGTTATATCGGACATGGTCTTTCACACGCGATCTTTGGAGGCGCGGTCGTTTCCTATGTGATGTCATTGAATTTTTATGTGGGTGCCACAATTTGGGGTTTTCTCGCAGCACTATTGATCAATCTCACAACACGTCACCGCCCGACTGTGGGTGCAGATGCTGCGATTGGGATTGTCACTACTGCCAGTTTTGCTATTGGAATTGCGCTAATCTCTAGAGCACGAACTTTCACAAGAAGTTTCGATGCTGCTCTCTTCGGGGATATTCTTGGCGTAGGGAACGATGACCTGATTGCGATTGTGGTGGTAAGCGTACTCGTCGTTTTTGTCGTCTTTTTGAGTTACCGCCAGCTTCTTTTTACAACTTTCGATCCTGACGTAGCTCGATTTTTTGGTATCGCGACTGGGTGGGTAGACGCTCTTTTCTCACTGGCTCTTGCCGGTACAGTTGTAATATCAATGCAAGTTCTGGGTGTCACAATGATCGCTGCCGCTATTGTTATTCCTCCCATTGTTGCTCGACTCGCTACTGATTCTTTCCATCGCATGGTGCTCATCTCTGTCGCCACAGGAGCTGCGGGTGGATTCATCGGCATTTATCTCAGTTGGTTCGCTGATATTTCCTCGGGCGCAACTGTGGTGCTTGTCGATGTTGCCGCTTTTGTCTGTGTGTTTACTTGGTCCTCGTTCCGTGGCCGTAATATTCGTCTCGGAGGCAGCTTCGGCAGCACTCATGCGTGATATTCACTGGCAAACGCTCTATTTGAGCTGTTCTGCCGTAGCGATATCGCGGATACGATTTATGCACTGCTGATGCCGTGAATAGTAGGAACAAACATTTTCACCATCTTGACTGGTAGTAGCCGTATAAATGTAGGGACTTCTCATCGACATGCGATACATATGATTCGTATTTCGTAGCAGTGTTATGCAATTGGCGGTTCTGAAGTTTGATTTCTTTGTCTGTAGGTAGTTGTCACTTGCTTTAAGCAGGCCGGAGGAGTGACGTAAGCGTCACACATTGAGGAGAAGCGTGTGTATCAGGAATATGACGTCGGTGAGATTGTCGATGATGAAGGCGCATTGTTCACACCATTTCGCATGGTTGAGAACTACTGGGCGGACTCTAAAGGAGCTGTTCAGAACGACGAAATTGCAAAGCGCGTTGGATTTCAGGGTGGTGTCGTGCGAGGGACGGTACATGTAGCACAAATGCCCAGAGTGTTATTAGCTGGTTTCGGAGAGGAATGGTTCGAGCGCGGTGGCGTAGCTTCTATGTTTATTAAGCCGACGATGCACGGTGACTATGTCCGGATCGGTCTTCAAGATCCTGAGATGGGAGGTGCCGACGAACGCGTCCAGATATGGGTTGAACGTCAGAGCGACGGGTTGCACTTGGTGAATGGTACGGCTGAGATCGGGGAGCCCCCCGGTGGTTCACTGACACATCAGATGATTCTTAATACCTCTGGGTCCGAGGAGGTAAGGATTCTTGCTGAACATGTTGTAGGAACGACTTCGGAGGCACTTCCGGTAAGGATCGATAGCGAGCAACTCGCTAAGGAACCTATTGGTTCAATCGCACCAGCAGATTGGTTCAGGACAGCGTCACCCTGGGGTGGTCCGATAGCGAATCCCGCGAACATTCCAACCCTTGCTGGACAATCGGCGAACCAACTCAATCTACACAGTGGAGATATCGTGAGCATGCTTGGCGCGCAAGAAGTCAAACACGTTGAGGGTCCAGTGTTTCAAGATCATGATTATTTAAGCGAGAGTGAACTGGTTGCTGTTGGTACTTCGAAGCGATCCGAGTATGCATGGTACGAGGCACGTCTGCTCGAACCGGACGGAAAACTAGTAGCAAAGACAACGACACAGATTCGTTTCTTGAAAGGTTCGTCACCTCTTTGGTCAGATGAATTTCCAGACGGCGGTTAATGCCGTCATGGGAGTGAAGTCTCTCGTGTATATGTTCAAGGGTGAAAATTCGTTGTTCGACTCAGGGACGACGACCTGCGACCCAGTCGAGTATTTCGTCAGTAATACGAGCTCCGGAGTCGTTCCTTGGAGGGCCTGTTGGCCCATCAGGCCAGAAGCCTTCCGGGATCATGAGGAAGCGCACGGCGAGTATTCGTTTGTCATCGGCTTCCGACATACGCCTTCCGATCTCAATGATCGTTTCTCCTAGTGCGGTTTCGTTGAAGATCCAGGTATTAAGGGCTTTGTGCGATGGGGCAACGTTTCCCGGTTGTGATGCGGCAGCCTCCTGATAGTAAAGACGTACATCTTCCGCGACGTGGCGTATTAGGAGCGGCATTGGTGCCGTCCATGGCACTGTGTCGAGATTTTCGGGCACTCGGTCAAATGGTGCCCCGTTCGCCATCGCGCTAAGGAACTCTACCATCGATTCGATGTGCTCTGGTCGTCCACCACTAGCACCGATGAGTGAGCGCTTGCGTGATCGGTATGTTTCCTCCCACCAGGGGCGTAGTCGCTGAACTTCTCCACGTAGTCGGCCGGTGGGTGTGTCGGCATCGGGGCTTGCGAAAGAGACTGGGCATGCCCAAGTATCAGAGAAGGATTCCTCGGGGGCCTCAATGGGGTAATCTGCGATTGTATGTTCGGTAGCGGTTGGAAGTAGATCAAGCGCTGCTCGAAGGACACCAGTTTGAAAGTCAGGATCGCTCGGGATGCCGAGTGGTCGGCCAAAGTAGAATGGAACCCAGAGAGCACGAGGTGGGAGAATCTGTTCGGTGTGTTCACGAATTAAGGAGATGCTGGTGGTGGCGACTCCCTCTCGTTCGATGAAGTGACTTATTGCGCCTACGGCACGTGTGCATGCTGGTCAGACTGGGACTAGTACTACCGCATCCACCCCATCTTGCCGCAGTAGTCGTCCGACTTCTCTAGCACTTGGCTCAAGTTTTTCGGGGTCGGGAACGCCACCCATGAAAGCGTAATGCCAGTTGGCAACACTCCCGATTTCGCCGGCCGAGGCTAGTTCATGCAGCCGTTCCAACGGCAGCACGACGTTTGGATCTTGTTGCAAAGCTGACCGATCCCAGTTAGTGCTGTGGTGCGAGCAAGTAAGGTCGCCGAAGTCGACGTCGGCCGGAATGAGACGATAGTCCAATGCGCCTGGGAGAAAGGGTGGGTCATCGCGTCGATGTAGTCCGGAAGTTGTGAGCAGTGCAACAGTGGACTCGGCAAGAGGTTTGGGTGTGATCCACGATCCTGGAGCTATGTCCGCTGGAGGGACACGGAGCATGTTCTCAGCTTCTTCGGGATGAAGATCACTCAGACGCACCATGTTGAGTTTTCCTTTTCGCTTTCTCTCTGCAAATCGTAACAAAAGGTGTTATATGACAGATTAGCTGTTTTTGACCCAAATTAGCGTGCAGTCGACATAATCGAGCGCTAGACTAGATGTTCTCCCAATCCCGCCGCGATGCGGGTGAGCCACAGGTCCCGCCGCGATGCGGGTAAGCCCGACAACTCTATGCAAGTGTCGGAGCAGGATTGAAGCACTATATGATCCAAGATTCGGTGACCCAGCAAACTTCAGATCTTCATATCGCGGGAACTGATCCACTGATCTCTCCCGCACAGCTGTCAGACGAATTTCCGGCTACGGAAAACCATATTGAGTCAGTGTCGCGAGGTCGCTCTCAGGTCGAGGCGGTACTTCGAAAGGAAGATCATCGTTTGGTGGTCGTAGTTGGCCCCTGCTCGATTCATGATGAGCGTGCCGCGCTTGAATATGCTGAACGACTAGCGCGTCTCGAAGAACAAGTACGAGAGCAGATACTTGTGGTGATGCGTGTTTATTTTGAAAAGCCGCGGACGACTATCGGTTGGAAGGGTTTGATCTACGACCCGAATCTTGACGGAACATTCGATATGAATGCTGGAATGCGTCGTGCGCTTAAAATGTTGCTTGAGATCACCGATATTGGCTTGCCAACCGGAACGGAATTCCTCGATCCGATCGTACCGCAATATTTAGCGCATCTTATTTCATGGGCAGCTATTGGTGCTCGTACAACTGAGAGTCAGACTCATCGCCAGATGGCGAGCGGGTTATCGATGCCTGTCGGCTTTAAGAACCGCACAGACGGCAATTCACAGGTCGCGGTCGACGCTATGGTAGCCGCACGGGCTCCCCAATCATTTCTTGGTATCGATCATGATGGTCGTAGCTGCGTAATGCACACCACCGGTAATCCTTATGGCCATCTGGTATTGCGCGGAGGTCAGGGGAACACCAACTTCGATGAAGAGGCAATCGCTGCGGCTCAGGAAGAATTGCGGCTATCCGGTTCGAACCCACTTGTCATGGTCGACTGTAGTCACGCTAACTCCGAAAAAGATCATACTCGTCAATCTGTTGCGTTCCGCGATGTCATCCAACAACGTGCCAGCGGTAGCTCAGGAATTGTTGGTCTGATGCTCGAAAGCCATCTCTTTGCCGGTAAACAGGCACTCAACGGTTCGGAACTTCGGTACGGTGTGTCGATTACGGACGCTTGTATTGACTGGTCTGAGACGGAAACGCTACTCAATGAAGCGGCAGAAGCTCTTGCAGGCACTACTTCGTAAGCGGTTCATGGACAATTTCGTATTGTCGAGTTCATTTCCGAGAGGCGAGTCAAAATTTGGCTTTGCCCGAGGGATTTTCGGTCGTTTTTGAGGACTCGCTTGATTGTTTTCAGGGCTAGAGTGAGTTTGTTTTGCCACTAGCTTGTGCAGCTACTTCGGCTGCTGCCTTAGCTGCAGCTTCGTCACCTCCAAGGTAATGATGTCCCAGAGTATTCATCGATTCGTCGAACTCGTAGATCAACGGCATTCCCGTTGGGATGTTTAGATCAGCGATCTTATCTTCTGAAATCTGATCGAGATGCATCATGAGCGCTCGGATACTGTTCCCGTGCGCGGCGATTAACACACGTTTCCCGGCCCTGATATGGGGGACGATCTCGTCACGCCAGAAAGGGAGTACCCTTTCTTGTGTCTGCTTGAGTGCTTCGGTTGAAGGGACTGCGTTTTGTGTTCCGATTTCCGCATAGCGACGGTCATGTCTGGGATGCATCTGATCATCTTCATCTAATGCTGGTGGTGGGATGTCGAAACTGCGCCTCCAGATAAATACCTGCTCATCGCCATATTCCGCAGCTGTTTCGATCTTATTGAGACCTGCTAACGCACCATAGTGGCGTTCGTTTAATGTCCATGATCGATGGACAGGGATCCATGCTTGATCGAGTTCATCGAGCACAATCCAGAGTGTATGGATTGCGCGTTTAAGTACCGAAGTGAAAGCAACGTCAAATTGAAATCCTGATTCTTGAAGTTGTCTTCCTGCAGCAGCTGCCTCAGCCCGCCCAGCATCAGCGAGATCTACATCAATCCATCCGGTAAACCGATTCTCCTGATTCCACTGACTTTGACCGTGTCGAAGGAGGACAACTTGCCTGGTCATAAAGAGTTCCGATCGATTAGCTGACGAGGGAGTTAGATGTTGCTATCAAGTCTCGCTTTATGCATGTGCCTCGCAATGGCAGCCATTACTGAGAAGAAGCATTCTTGTCGCTTGTAATTTATCGAGCTATTGAAGCATTTGTAATTAATACAATTGTCCCATCACTTTTTTCGATCCAGCCGAAGACTCCTTCACGACTTGGGTCATCCTCTAGTGGGCCTGTAGCGATTCCATTGACAGTGATGTGGTCCTCGGGCCAGGTAGGGTTCGTAAACTTGACATCCATGTATCCACTGGTCCACCAAGATGGTCCGAAGTAACTATCGAGCAGATGTCCCATGTAAGACATTGTCATCCTGCCGCCGACCACAACATCTTGGAAGCCAAGTTCCTGCGATGCGTTGAGATCAGTGTGGTAGCTCGTATTCCCATGGAAGAATTTTCCGCACATCTCCAAGCTAATCGTGCGCTCGAATGGCTCAATTCGATCTCCTGTGGGTACTACGAACTTGCGAACGCCTTCCTTCTTGGTCGGGTCACGGAATTTGACTTGATTGACTGGTGGCGTCAATAAGAATGACTGATGGTGGTTAGATGTGATTACGACTTCGCCCTGTTGGTCCAATACTGATACCGCTGTATTCACAACTGTGCGGTCTCGACGTTCGTAGATGTCTTTTATTGTGGCACGGGTGACGTATGAGGTCTCTCGTTGTAATGGCGCGTTGAATTGCCATTCTTGTCGCATCCAGAGGTGCCCTTTGTCTTGATCAAATCGCGAAAGCTCAAAGTAGTTATCAGCCGCGTTAGCGGTCATCGATGGCAGAGGTGTATCACCTTTATCGAATGCACTTCGATCTAACTTGAGACCTTCGAAGTAGTCATCGAGAGACTCATCGGTCACTGTAAAGTTTTGTTCAGGTAAGACTTTTCCTACTGTAGGATCCGGATATTTTTTAGACGTAGACGTCATACATAGCTCCTTCACTGTGAGTTTTCCTTGATCTGATCATGATTTATCCAGTCCTTGACGATGGACACGCTTGGTGTCCCGTACCGATCTCTAACACCATCGCTTTACGATCGACGTCGCGATAGTAATCCCGTGGATACTATCCTGCTCCTGTCGACATTGCTTTTGTTCTTCTATGTTTCTTTCAATAATGGATAACCGGGCGATTTTACTGCTTTCGAAATCTGACTATATCTGCTTGCATTCGGTACGAACGTGAATGTTAACGGATGCCATGCGCTAATTGTTCCTAGCCACTCACCTCGCTACTGTCACGGCGGTTTAGGACGTCACTTGAATCATGATCGGTGAAAGGCTCACCGTGCATTTGTTCCTTCAGGCATTCAAAAAACATGTCTCTTTCCATTCGCTGTTCGTTTGCGCCTTCGTGTTTGTCGCGGCTTGCCAGAACGTTGATTCAGAAACTGCCGTGCCGCAATCAAGAAGCGAGCAGATTGTGATTGAACTCGGACTATCTGGTACAGCATTTCCTGCAGCATTCGAAAAGCCTGACTTTGTGCTCAATAACGTTGCGACAGGTCAGCCTTATGACTTCCGTGATGAAACAAGAGGGTTCGTCACATTACTATATTTTGGTTATACCCATTGCCCTGACGTGTGCCCGGTTCAGCTGGCGAATTTAGCTGCAGCGATTGACCAATCTCCGGGTGAGGTGAGGCGTAGTGTGCGGGTTGTATTTGTGGGAGTGGACGCTCTTCGTGATACCCCGGATCGAGTCCTTAACTGGCTGGAATTTTTTAGCAAAGATTTTATTGGACTGACAGGCACGGAAGAGCAATTGCTCGCTGCACAGGAAGCGGCAAATGTACCTCCGGCATTCGTTGATGCTGAATTTGAGGGTGGTTACAGTGTCGGTCATGCAGGATGGATCTTGCTCTATACTCAGGATGATCTGACCCATCTTCGTTATCCGACAGGAGTTCGACAGGCAGCATGGGCCCACGACCTTGAGCTACTTGTTATAGAAGGGTGGCCTGAATGATTCTGCCCTGTTCGGTAGCATTCCGAAGCAGGTTGTCACGTTTCAGTCTGACAGTATTAGTAGTGTTGATCGCAGCTTGTTTCGATCACGGGCATAGTGCCTCCAGTGATCATGAACCGATGGCTTTGACTTCGGAGTTAAGTGTTGCGGTTATCGAGACCTCACAACTTGCAATTTATGATGCGGTTATTCCACAGCCTGCTAGTGATACTGCTGCTCTCTATTTCACGATTGTCGATCGAGACGGAGAAGGAGATCGGCTCCTTTCGGTGACTTCACCTGTGGCAAGTATTGCGCACCTGCACTCTGTAGTAGTCGAAAACGGTAGATCTCTTATGAAGCCTGTTGAAGATGGGATTACTCTTTCCCCGTCAGGGATTAGGAAGTTAGTACCGGGTAGTTTTCATGTAATGCTGATGGGGCTTAAAAAAGATCTGGTCGTAGACGAAATGGTAGATGTGAGATTGGAGTTTGAGCGAGCCGGAACATTAATGATTCAAGTGCCTGTAGTGACATACCTACACCTACATTAATGAGAGTACAGTGAACGTTAGCTGGTGGTGCTCAGCCCAGACTGGACCGTGGTCCTGGGAACCTCAGTACTACCCTGGTATTTGGGTGGCTATGGTCGCCCTGCTTGTTGGGTATATTTACGTGGTCCGATTTTTTGGCCCCACGAAAGTCAAACCTGGAGAACCCATCTGCTCCAGAGCGCAAGTTGCTTCATTTAGCGCCGGCTATTTGATGTTGTGGCTTGTCACAGATTGGCCTATTGGAGCTCTAGCTGCAGGTTATCTCCTGACGGCGCATATGTTGCAATACATACTCTACTCGCTAGTGATCGCTCCACTTCTGATCCACGGTTGTCCACCTTGGATGCGAGAGCTGATACTCGATGCAAAGCTACTGCAATGGGTGCGTTGGCTGGTCGAACGACCATTACAAGCATTCATCCTCTTCAATGGTGTACTTGCGCTCACTCACATTCCATTTATTGCTGACACCTTAAAGCCGCTTCAGTTTGGTTCGATGCTGATGGACATAGTTTGGCTTGGTGCTGCGTTAATTTTCTGGACTGCCATAGAAGGAGCCGAAAAATATACTGCTCCATCAGTTGCCAACGCCAGGCGGGTACTCTACATAATCGGCATTACTATTTTGCCTACTATCCCGGGGGCATTTTTGGTCTTTTCCAACTTCCCGATTTACACGACCTTCGAATTTGCAACGAGGGCAATTGAAGATTTTTCGGCCAAGGATGATCAGGTGCTGGCAGGTTTACTGATGTGGGTAGCTATGATGCCGATCTTACTGGTACGTCTTGCTGTCGCGTTTTTTTCTTGGTCAGCAGCAGAATCGAAAAGGTCCGGCCAAGTCTAGCCGAGCGTGTCGTCGACCCATCTCAGAGAAGACCTATTTCATACGCAATTTGACAGCAGTACCGTAAATGAGCACCTCCGATGCCCCTTGGGCTATGCTGGAGCTTGTCATCCGCACTGCGACGATTGCGTTGCCGCCTAACGTCTGTGCCTCTTCCTCTAGTTGTTCCATTGCCTGACTGCGTGACTCCTTCAGTAACTGTTGGTATGCACCGATTTCACCGCCCACCAGATTTTTCAATCCAGCAAGAATGTCTCGTCCTACGTTGCGAGCACGTACTGTGTTCGTTGATACCAGTCCAAGTGTTTCCTCGATCTCATGATCGGCAAATGAGTCAGCCGTTGTCATCAACATTTGGTCTCTCCTTAAGCGGTACTATCTTAGACGGTTAGTGCGCTTTGGCTCCTGTTGGCCGTCTGCCCATCGAGGGACATAGTCAGACTGGCGTCCCTCTATTTGTGCTGCGTGCATACGGTCGTGGCGATAGTACGAGCGAAGACATTGAAGAACGGTGAGCTCACCGAAAGCGTTGGTATATAAAATCCGTTCGTAACCATCAGGAGAGATCGTTTTGATCAGATCAAGAGTTTGCTCGCGCAATCTTCTTAGCTGTGTAATGTGACTTTGAAGGTCGATGCTATGTGCCTCAGACTGTGGCACTGCTATCGGTTCTGTTGCTGTGTGTTTTGAGACATCTGGCCTCTCTTCGACAAGTGCTCGCTGTACCCAGGCTCGGTAGGACACTTCCATTTCAGCGAGGTGCGAAAGCTGTTCTTTAATTGACCAACCAGCCTCTCCTTCACCTTCAGGTGGATTGGATTCTGCGTCGTTCTCACTGAAGCTTGCGACGCTCGTTAACAACGTCTCACGTTCGTCGTTCATTTTCGTTAGTAGTTCGGTTATCTGTTTTTGTGTTGCCATAGGATTTAACTTTCGCTGGTATCGATTCTAGAGACGTTTGGAAAATATTTCGATGATCGATAGCTTTTGCATGTCTTAACAAAAAGAGTTGTGTGTATAACAGG
>DKLZ01000091.1 GCA_002455955.1 Dehalococcoidia bacterium UBA6627 | reverse complement strand
TTGGTTCCTCACTTCGAGAAAATGCTTTACGACAACGCTCAGCTAGTCCGTGTGTATCTGCATGCATTTCAACTCACAAACGATCCGTTTTTCGAACATGTGGTGCGAGAAACTATTGCCTACGTCAAACGGGAAATGATGGATCAGGAAGGCGGCTTTTTTGCCGCTCAGGACGCCGACTCGGAGGGTGTCGAGGGGAAGTTTTTCCTCTGGACTGCCGAGCAGATCGATATGGTCCTCGGCGACGATGACGGTGCACTTTTCCGGTCAGTTTTCGGCATCCAACAGGACGGCAATTTCAGCGACCCTCACCATCCGGAACTAACTGCTCGCAATGTGCTCAGCCGCTCTCGCCCCATCGACGAACTGACGAGGGAACTCGGTATCGATGAAAAAGTATTAAAAACACGTATCGAATCACTTCGAAAGCGACTATTCGAAGAACGTTCCACTCGAATCATGCCAGGACTCGATGACAAAATCCTTACTTCTTGGAACGGATTAATGCTTGCTGCGATCGCTGAGGCAGGACGCGTCTTGGGCGATCATACCTACATCGCAATCGCAGAGAAAAATGCTGCTTTCATGCGCGAAAAGCTCTGGCGCAAAGGCCGATTGTTCCATACATACAAAGCTGAGAACGCGCGCGTCGACGGAATGCTCGAAGACTACGCTTACTACGGAATTGGACTTGTCGAACTTTATCGTGCGACAGGTTATCTCACGTACCTCGAGTGGGCCCGAGATCTGCTAGAGGTAATCATTACCCTCTTCAAAGACGAGGAAGGGGGAGGGTTTTTCGAAACGGCCGCTGACGGAGAACGCTTGGTTCTAAGACAGAAGCCACTTTTTGATGCACCGACACCAAGTGGTAACGCTGCGACAGCGATGCTTTCAGCAATGCTTTCACGCTATTTTGGAGAACCGCAATTCGATGAGATAGCTCGCGAGGTTATCGCATCTGCACAAGAACGAATCATGCATTCCCCAACTGGTTTCGGCACCATGCTCCAAACAATTGAACTCCTATTAGCTCCTCACCGTGAAGTAGTGATCATCGGGGCACCGGAAGCTCGTGTCCCATATGAGCGAACATTCGCAGAAAGATTCCTACCAACAGTCACTCTCGTAAGTACCGACAAGACAGGCGGTATACCGCTGCTTGAAAACAGAGACATAACCACTAAAAGCAATCCCGATACTGCAACAGCTTTCGTTTGCTATAACTTCGTATGTGAGCTACCCACGACCGAGAATGACATCTTCATTGATCAACTTGATGAACTCATCGCGCATCACTAAACACAGAGTAGAACTTGTGCAGGTAGCACATAAGACGTCATGAGTGACGTAGGCCAACTATTGACATGCTTCGAAAACGGAAAGCTAATTCGCCCAGATAGCTCCCGCGCAAATCTCATTGATCTTGTTCAGGCCGTCACAACTATCGCCGGAGTGAATAATCTGCCACTAAATTCGAACGCACGTGAGATCGGAGCGAGCATTGGGGATCCAGAACATCTCATTTTCGTACTCGTCGATGGTTTAGGAAGCTCGCACTTCGATGCTCTTCCCGCAGATTCCTGGCTCCGAACACACTTTTCAATGGAATTGCAGACAGTGTTCCCATCAACCACTGCAACAAGCATAACTTCAGTCATGACCGGGGTTTGGCCTACTCAACACAACATAGTTGGCTGGTGGACATACATTCCGAAACTGCGAGAGACCGCCTGCGTCCTCCCGTTTGTAAGATATCGCGATGGAGTTCCGTTACTTGAATGCGGAATCTCTCACCATGATGTTTTCGGTGCCAAGCCACTGATGAACGATATTCCGCTTCCCAGAGCAGTAATTCAGCACTCTTCGATTATCGATTCAACTTACTCGGGTTGGTTCAGTAGCGGTGCAGATCTCTTACCATACGATACTGACGAAGATGCCATCGAGACCATCGCCGAATATGTTCGTGGGGCGCGGAATCCAACACACTGTTACTGGTACACATCAGCAATAGACCACGCTACACATGATCATGGCACTGATTCGGATGAAGTCCGTGCCATCCTCACTGACTTCGACAGAAACTTAGCAATACTTGCCAATGATCTGCATGGCCTAGATGCACGGATCATCTTAACTGCCGACCACGGCCATCGTAATGCAGGCTCGCGCTTCAGAATCGAACCTGACGATCCGCTCTGCACATTTCTTCGAACGCCACCATCGGGCGATATGCGGGTTGGTTTTTATCATCTCCAGGAAGGTGCTGAACAACCATTCAGGCATGAGTTCCGAGCACGCTTCGGGGATCATTTCGCATTGATTACTACACAGGAGCTTGAAGAACTCCGATTGTTAGGGCCTGACCCACTAAGTACTGCAGTGCGTGAACGGGTGGGAAATTTAACATCCATCGCCCTTGATAACTCGGTAATGCGCTATTCAGGTAACCCACGTGGTAACCAATTCATGCGCCAACGATCACACCACTCCGGACTATCGGCTAATGAAATGAATATCCCTCTGGTACTGGGTTAACTTCGAATGGATCGACTGAGGCTATTCGTTATAATCACCAAGCTCAAATCGCAGTAACGCGATTTTTTCAGCAACAGCTTAGTCGGAGTTAGCGCTCCGCAATGCCGATCGCTGATCCAGATATGAACTTGATTGAATAGTTCAGAGGGGATTACATGGACTATCGAGACATCATCTACGAGACAGATGGCCGCGTCGCATTCATTACTCTAAACCGCCCGGAAAAACTAAATGCACTCAGTAACAACCTCCGCGGTGAGGTGATGGATGCCATGAAAGAAGCAGAACACGACACTGAAATCGGCGTGATCGTGCTCAAAGGTGCTGGTCGCGCTTTCTCTGCGGGTTACGACTTATCGCCTGCGCGAGCAGCGGGAACAGGTGACCTAGTCAATCCTCGATCGCAGTTACCAGAGACGTTAACGACCCATCCTGGTCCACAATCATGGGCTAGGCACGTCGTAATGACGAACTGGACGATCTGGGAACTTGCGAAACCAGTAGTCGCACAAGTACACGGGCACTGCCTGGCAGGAGGGACTGAGCTCGCCACAATCTGTGACTTCCGAATCGTTGCTGACGATGCACAAATCGGTTATCCCCCGGTTCGTGCGATGACAACAATGGACATGATGTGGAGCCCGTGGCACTTACCTCCAGCAAAAGCACGAGAGTTTGCTTACGTAGGTGACTCGTTCTCCGGAACGGAGATGGCACGGCTAGGGTGGGCCAACTACTCGGTTCCTACAGACCAGCTCGATGAATTCACCGATCAATTTGCTCGTCGGATGTCGCACATCGATAGCGACATGCTCATGTACTCAAAGCGTGCAGTTAATAGACAATACGAGAGTATGGGGATACGACACGGCCTCGCTTCGGGTACGGAAATCCAAGCACTTAGCGCACTCCGACCAGCGGCAGATGACTGGGCACGCCATGTAGCGGAAGATGGCTTGAAGGGTGCTCTCGAATGGCGTGATGGTCCATTTCGTGACTTTCGTGGCGCATATGACAGTGCACCAAAGGATAGAGCGATCGCAGGTACACAGAGCGACTAGAACTATCGCCGCTTAGTGAAGAATCAGTCATGTGCTAATAACGCGTATAAGAGAAGTCAGCTTTCTCTTTCAAAAGACGCGCCGTAACGGGCGCGTCTTTCGAAAGATGACAAACGACTAGTCCTCAGTTGTCTAAAGCCTCACATACCGTGTTCGTGATCAAACGAGTCACAACGTAAGGATCCATGTTCGCATTCGGACGACGATCTTCTAGGTAGCCCTTCTGATCACGTGCCGTCTGCCAAGGAATACGTACCGAGGCTCCACGATCAGAAACGCCGTAGCTATAGTCAGTCCAAGGTGCAGTTTCATGCAGACCTGTCAGTCGCAAGTCAACACCCGCTCCGTAGTTAGTTATGTGCTCGTCATGATTTTTTCCGAGCGCTTCAGCTCCCTTGACGATCGGTTCGTAGCTTTCCCGCATCGACTTCGTAGAAAAGTTGGTGTGTGCACCAGCACCATTCCAGTCACCAGCAATTGGCTTGGGATCTAAAGTAGCGACGATATCGAACTCTTCACCGACCCGATAAAGCAACCAACGTGCAACCCATAGCTGATCTGAAACTTCAAGAGGTCCAACTGGTCCAACCTGAAATTCCCACTGCCCCATCATCACTTCGGCATTCGTGCCTGAAATCGCGATACCAGCGTCCAGACAGGCTGTCGTGTGAGCTTCGACAACTTCTCGTCCCCAAATCTCATCTGAGCCAACACCGCAGTAGTACGGACCTTGTGGGCCCGGGTATCCCGAAATCGGCCATCCTAACGGACGCCCATCGCTCAAAAACGTGTACTCTTGCTCGATGCCAAACCACGGCTCGTGCTTCGCATATTTTTCAGCCACCTCGGCACACGCTCGACGAGTATTACTTGGATGTGGACTCATGTCAGGCAGTAATACTTCGTTCATCACTAGAACATTATCACCGCCACGTACCGGGTCATGACATACATATACCGGCTGCAGTACACAGTCGGAGTTGTTACCCGGTGCCTGATTCGTACTCGAACCATCAAAACCCCAGATACCTGGCTCTTCGCCATCAGCAATTATTTTGGTCTTCGAACGCAACAGCGCCGTCGGCTCTGTCCCGTCAATCCAAATGTACTCAGCGCGATACGACATGCGCACTCCCCCTCTGGAATCACAGCAGCAATACAACATCGGGCCACTGGATCCTGCCATGGCCCACCATCAAAGTAGGTCGAAATCGTTTCAACTGTGTTTCGCCAGAAAATATCTTGGAAAGCAAACTAAAGTTCGCTTTCGTTATCCTCGACGCAAACATCCAGTGGCTAGTTGGTCACAGCAACAAGAGACTAACTTCCATAGCCTATTTTGGTGCTGTTCTATGACTTTACGATTACCGCCATTAGTGCTTGTTTTCCTGCTCGTAGCAGCAACGGCATTACTGATTGCGCTCGGTATCTGGCAACTCCAACGAAACAACTGGAAAAACAGTTTGCTAGACGAACGCGACCAACGTACATCAGCTGCACCACTATCATTTGCAGCAGCACAGACGGTCGACCTTGAACTTCTCGACTATAGGAGGATCGCTGACAACGCACTGTGGGACCACGATCGATCGTTCATTCTGGCAAACCGGGCCCGCTTTGGAACAAAGGGAGAGGAGATAGTGACTCCTCTGCTGCTAGCACCGGATGGACCTGCTGTCCTTGTCAATCGGGGTTGGTATCCAGAAGGTAAACGAGAAGTAGCGCGGGAAAGATTATCAACAAGACCTGCAGTTATCGAGGGTCTTATAAGTATTGATACTCGCCCGGGCAAACAAGTTGACTCCGGTGCCTGGACCGCACTTGACCCTGAAGCCATGAGTGCTGAGTTGCCTTATACCGTTCTGTCGTGGGTTGTGGTCGAAGGACAGCTTGTATCAGCAAAATCACCTCCGGATAGCGGAGTGTTGCCAGTACAACGTTACGTGGCGTTTAGAAACACAACACCGCACATCGAATACGCGATGACATGGTTCGGATTAGCAATCTCTCTCATTGCAATTGCAGTACTAAGATTCAAACCATTATTGAATAAGCATCACAAAGAACAGTGACTCTTTACATCGAAAGAAACGATTCATCATGTACAAGACCACAGTGCGATATGGCTGTTACGCCTGACCATAACGCGACACGCTACGAGGTCGAAGAAATAATTTGCTCGGAGTGTACGTCCGCATGCACGGCTAGTAGTTCTAATCGTGACTCTATAGTTGCATCATCACCAACGTTTTTTTCAAGATCGCGATCTTCAACATAACGAATCACCTTGTTGACATCTTCAATCGCTAACTCGAGCGCGTTTATTGCCTCAGCGGGAGTAGCCAACGAAAGTTCAACTGCCTCAGGAGCCTTGCCCATCATCGCATCAGCAACACGACCTGCAATCCTGCGAGCGGCACCGATAACGTGTTCTGCAGTCTCGCGAGCGTGCCATTGATCATCATCAACCGGTACTAGTTCCCATTTCGCAGCATCAACTTGTTCCAATACAGTACGCAACCCTGAGTGACTTTTTTCAATCTTCCCACGTAGCTCGTCTGCTGATGGCACAAAATACCCCTTACCTTTTCCAATCAAACCGCTATCACAATAACTTAGATTCCCATAGTTCACTTCTGATCATGATGGTTAGGCCAAATAGTGAACACTGAATCAAGACTTATGATCGCTGAAGATGACATGGTCCTGCCCACAACAGAAAGGGCGTACTACCATGCTGATTCTGAATGAACGATGCAGATGATTTCGGGAGGACTTCCGTGACCATGGAGAGCTCTGACCATGATGTGCTGACCCAAATCGAGGCTGAGGCACGCGCGGTGGCGATCTCGAAAGTTGACTACGAGATTACGTTGAACCTCGAGCGCCGTTCCCAAAGTTACACTGGAAAATGCACTATTCGATTCGCTCACACAGGCAACGAAGGCACATTCCTCGACCACGTTGGTGCCAAGATATTAACTCTCAAGGTCAACGATCATCTTGTCACAAATCAGGATTGGGACGGACGAAGGATCGCTCTTCCAGCTGAACTACTAGAAGCTCAGAATGTCGCACGCATCGAATATGAAAACAACTACGACCATACGGGCGATGGATTCCACCAGTTCATCGATCCTGAGGACGATGAGGAGTACCTATACTCAAACTTCGAACCGTATAGCGCTCACCGTCTCTTTCCGAGTTTTGATCAACCAGACATAAAAGCCAGTTACAAAGTAACCGTCGTTGCACCAGCCGATTGGGAGATAATCGCGAATAGTCCAGAAGTATCCCGAGAAATGATCTCCGATGATCGTGCGCTTCATAAGTTTGAGCAGACACAGCGGTTTTCGACTTATCTATTTGCACTGATCTGTGGCCCATATCAAGCATTCCACGATCGTCACGGTGATATCGATCTTCGATTTTTCTCGCGCAAATCACTCACAGATCACGTGGACACTCAGGAACTATTCGAGGTGACAAAGCAGGGTCTCGACTTCTACGAAGAATTCTTTAACTACCCTTACCCGTTTCAGAAATACGACCAGATCTTCGTACCAGAATTCAACGCAGGCGCAATGGAAAACGTAGGAGCCGTAACATTCGCCGAGGTATTTGTCTTTCGAGACCCACCCACCGAGAACCAGCGACTCAATCGTGCCGAGGTCATCCTCCATGAGATGGCGCATATGTGGTTCGGTGACTTGGTGACGATGAAATGGTGGAACGATCTATGGTTGAACGAAAGTTTCGCAACTTACATGTCCTATCTGACACTCGTCAGTGCGACACGATTTTCTAGCGCCTGGCAAAACTTCAACGCCGGAATGAAGAACTGGGCATATCGGCAAGATCAGTTGACTACCACTCACCCGATCGCGGGCGAGGTAGTCGATACGGATCAGACGTTCCTGAATTTCGATGGCATCACATACGGAAAAGGCGCAGCCGTTATCAAGCAACTGGTAGCGACCATAGGCCTTGAAGGGTTCCGCGCAGGAATGCGTACATACTTTCAACGCCACGCCTTCAGCAATACGACGCTTGAACAATTCTTGGATGCGCTCGAAGAAGGTGCACAATCCGTCGGTGATCATCAGAATTTGCATCAATGGGCAAAACTCTGGCTTGAAACTGCTTCTTTGAACACCATCTCGGCATTCTGGGAAACAGATGGTGCACAAATCAGTAAATTTAGCCTCAATCAATCAGCGCCAAGCATTCACAAGACGATGCGCCCCCACAATCTTGAGATCGCTCTTGCATATGATGACGACAAAACAGTTACGGTTGAGTCGATACCGGCGATGATCGACACTGCAACAACAAATGTTCCCGAAGTTCTAGGAAAACGGACACCGGCATTCGTATTCCCAAACTACAATGACCATGGATTCGTAAAAGTTGCTCTCGATGAAGATTCGCTCCGGTTCATAACCAACCATATTGAATCAATTAATGATCCACTTCTGCGACAATTAGTCTGGCAGTCGCTCTGGAATATGGTGCGCGACCAGCAGTTCCGTTCATCTGACTACTTAATGCTAGTGAGTGAAAAGATCGTGACTGAGACTGATCCTGAACTGGTTGAATCCACGATTTCAACAATGAACGTTGCTGTGAGTCGGTACATACCCGAGTCAGAAAAGTTGAGGATTGCACATGATTTGTTCGAACTTGCATGGAACACCCTGAGTAAGGGCAGTGACCCAGATTTGCAAATCATCTGGGCCCGTGCAATGTTTAGCCTCGCTTTGAGCCCAGCTGACATCGAGCGAAGTGCCACCATTGTTGATGGCGCTGAGATAATCCCCAATCTCACCGTCGATCAGGATATGCGCTGGTCGGTCGCGCAACGTTATGTCGCTTATGGCCTATCTGGCGCAGACATTCGAATAGCAGCCGAGCAAAAACGTGACCCTTCAGATCGTGGCCAGCGACAGATACTTTTGGCTGAAGTAGCAGTTCCGGACTTCACCGTTAAGGAAACCGCATGGGAGCGCTTCCTTACGGAAGGCTACGGCTCCCTTCATCTAACAGGTGCAGCAATGGCAGGATTTCACTGGTGGGAACAACGGGAACTGATCGCACCCTTTACAGACCGTTTTTTCAAGGTGATCTCAAACGTGTTCGAAGGATCGGAGAAAGAGTTCGCGTCGCTTTTCTTCGGAAGACTTTTCCCCACACGCGTGGATTCAGATGTCCTCGAGCGCTCCAAAATTCTCCTTACAGAGCTTGGTGAGAATTCCCCTGTCCTTCAACGAAAACTCCGGGAGGCAAACGATGATTTAGATCGTGCTCTCAAATGCCAAGCATTCGCAGCGAATGAACCAAATTGAACCAGTTACGTGATCAGCTGCGGTTCTACGGATGGCGAATTGTTGCAGCTGGCGGTGTAATTTTAACCATGCAAGCCGGCCTGTTCATGCATGCCTTTGGTTCCTATTCAGTTCTACTCCAGCGCGAGTTTGGTTGGTCGGCAACAACGCTTTCCATTGCTTTCGCGATGACTCGAGCGGAAAGTGGCATCCTCGGGCCACTACAGGGTTGGATGATCGATCGCTTTGGACCACATCGAGTTATTCAGGTAGGACTTGTGATGATGGCGATCGGCTTTATCGCATTCAGCCGTATGGAAACACTGACACATTTCTTCATCTTCTACCTACTGATGGCGGTCGGGTCCGGTCTTGGTGGATTCCAATCAGTCAGCACTGCTGTCGTCAACTGGTTCCAACGCTACCGCTCGCGAGCACTTGCCACATCACAAACTGGTATAGCTATTGGCGGCCTGATGATACCGCTGCTCGTCTTTTCCCTTGAGACTTTTGGATGGAGAGAGACTGCCTTTGGCTCCGGAATAGCCTGTTTAGTTATCGGTCTGCCACTCAGCACTATGATCCGTCACCGACCCTCCCACTACGGAGAATTCCCAGATGGTATAGACCCTGACAAACCAGTCGAAGACGACGATTATCGTCCACCAGAAGGCCTCACGACAATTGACTTTACTGCCAGGCAAGCGATGCGGACTCGAGCATTCTGGATGATGTCACTCGCACATTCTTCGGCTTTATTGGTGGTCGGATGTCTAATGCTCCATCTGCCATTACACCTGACTGGTGACGATTTGGGGATGTCATTACAAAAGGCAAGCTTCGTGGTTGGAGCATTGCCGGTTATGGTTCTGGTCGGCAATGTTCTTGGCGGCATCTTCGGCGATCTGCTTAACAAAAGAATGCTCGTTGCTGGATGCTTGATCGGCCATGCCGGTGGGCTCTTGGTATTGACCTATGCAGCCAACGAATTAATGATATGGGCGTTCGTCCCGCTGCATGGAATTGCCTGGGGCATGCGTGGCCCGATTTTGCAATCGATGCGTGCGGACTACTTTGGACCCACAAACTTCGGCACGATTATGGGTTTCTCTTCAATGATTATGATGATCGGAATGATGACCGGACCACTGCTTGCAGGTGTTATGTTCGATTTAACCGGCACTTATACAGCCGGCTTCACGTTCCTTGCTATCGCAGCTGGCCTCGGATCTGTCTTCATGTATCTCGCAACGCCACCCGCAGGAATCGAACAATCAACTGCCACGGAGACACGCAGTTAAGGTTGAGACACATCTATCGTGGAGTTGCAGATTAATCCTCTAATAGCTGACGCAACACGTAGGGAAGAATCCCTCCATGGCGATAATAATCCACTTCGACAGGGGTATCGATACGGCAGAGTACATCGAAGCGAGTTTCGACTCCATCGTCTGCAATTGCGATCACCGAAAGCACTTGCTTCGGCTGCAGAGTGTTGTCGATACCTAGAACATCAAATCGTTCCTGACCAGTAAGTCCGTGGCTCGCTAAAGTCTCTCCCTCACGGAATTGGAGAGGAAGGATACCCATCTGCAAAAGATTACTTCGATGGATTCGTTCATAGGATTCCGCGATAGCAGCTTTGACACCCAGGAGAGCCGGGCCTTTCGCCGCCCAATCGCGAGAAGAACCAGTCCCGTATTCTTTGCCCGCAATGATCATCAGCGGCGTACCTTCGCCACGGTAACGCTCGGAAGCGTCGAAAATCGTCATCTCATCACCAGCAGGGAGATAGCGTGTCCATCCACCCTCACGGTCGACAAGCTGGTTCCGCACACGCACGTTCGCAAAAGTTCCGCGCATCATGACCTCATGGTTTCCGCGACGTGATCCATAGGTATTAAAACCTGTCTGAGGGACTTCACGGTCGGTCAAGTAATCAGCACCTGGGCTTGAGCGTGCGATCGCGCCCGCAGGTGATACATGATCTGTAGTTACAGAATCACCGAGAACAGCCAAAACGCGTGCTTCCCGTATATCCGTCAGAGAATTTGGTTCTCGTGATAGGCCAGTGAAGAATGGAGGGCATCGTACATAGGTCGAATCCTCATCCCAATCGAAACGGTTACCAGTTGCCCCTTCCAAGCTT
>DKLZ01000006.1:10468-12937 GCA_002455955.1 Dehalococcoidia bacterium UBA6627 | reverse complement strand
CCGGATCCTTCACGCGCGTGGAGATCAAACCGGCCTCGAGATCGAGCTCTCACTTACCGCACTTGCCCGCCGCCAAGGCGTAACGATTCTTGAGCACACTCTCGCAGACCGCCTGCTCGTTGAAAATGGGCGAGTCAAAGGTGTGGAGACGATGGATACCGCTAGTGGCCAACATCACCTTTACACGGCCAATCAGGTGATCCTTGCGACAGGTGGCGCGGGACAAATGTACGGCGTAACGACAAATCCTCTGGTCTCGACTGGAGACGGTGTTGCACTCGCCTACAATTCTGGCGCAGAAATCATGGACATGGAATTCACTCAATTCCATCCAACATCGTTGCATCTAGAAGATGCACCCGTCTTCCTGATCTCGGAAGCTGTACGCGGTGAAGGTGCAACACTACTCAACACACGAGGCGAACGCTTCATGCCGAATTACCATGAGGGTGCGGAACTCGCGCCACGCGACATCGTGGCCCGTGCAACTCACAGAGAAATGAGAGAAAGTGATACTGATCACGTACTCTTGGATATCACTGCGCGAGATGCAAGTTGGCTGACTGCACGCTTTCCGAAAATCTACCAAACGTGCCTTGATCACGGCCTCGATATGGCGAAGGACCGTATCCCTGTTTCGCCAGCCGCCCACTACACGATGGGTGGTGTCCGAACTAACACCTGGGGTGAAACCACACTCCCGGGCCTTTTTGCCGTCGGAGAGGTCGCATGCACCGGCGTCCACGGAGCAAACCGGCTAGCTAGCAACTCACTACTCGAAACTGTGATTTTCGCGAACCGCACCGTCAAACGCCTCTTTGATCCTCCTGAACCGATGCCACTGCCGCCTATTGCCAGTTCGGGTACTCAGAGTCTTGATGACATCGTGCCCAAACTAATGCATGCCGAACCCACGACTCACTCGAAAATTCGTCATACCGATGACAGAGCCGACTCTCATCACAAACTACTGATTGAAGATGTTCAAAAGTTGATGTGGAATGACGTCAGTATCGAACGTGATCGCAACTGTCTCGAAAAAACAATCTTTCAGCTCGACAACTGGGCAACTACTATCCCACGACCAATCGACCGAGCAGGCTACGAACTAAGAGCTGCTCTCACCTGCGGCAGAATCGCCGCAAAGGCGGCATTGGCTCGTGAGGAATCTCGAGGTGCACATTATCGTCTCGACTATCCCGAGAGCGACAACAAATGGCGCAAGCATTTGATTTTCAGTCGCAAGGAGCAACCGCAATGACCACGAATCCTTTTGCCACACCACCGGACCCGCATGCAGTAAGGAATGCAGTCGCTTCAGCGCTAAGTGAAGATCGAGCCTATTCCGACGTCACAACGCAATCAACTATCCCGATTGAACAACAAGGGCATGGTCAGTTCATTTTCAAAGAAGCTGGCGTTATCTGTGGTCTGGGAATCGCCGAAGAAACTTTCGCACAACTTTCATCAGATCTCTATTTCGAAGCCTTGCACCGTGACGGTGTGTTCGTCGAAGCTGAAACAGAAGTTGCCACGATCACCGGGCCACTCGCTGCGATGCTTTCAGCTGAACGTACCGCGTTAAATTTCATGCAACGAATGTCAGGAATCGCAACACTCACGAGCCAGTTCGTAGCTGAAGCAGCTCGTGGAGGAAACGCTCGGGTCGTAGACACTCGGAAAACAACTCCCGGCCTTCGTGCGCTAGAACGATACGCCGTGCGCTGCGGTGGCGGCCATAATCACCGAGATAATCTTCAGGACGGAGTGTTAATCAAGGACAATCACATCACTGCCACTAGTAACCGAGGGATGGATATACGCTCTGCCATTCATTCTGCGCGTGACGCCGTATCTCATACGCTTCGGATTGAAGTCGAAGTTGAAACGTCTGAACAAGCAACCGCAGCGATCAGTTCGGGCGCTGATATTGTTCTCCTCGACAATATGGACCAACGCACAATGAAAACTATCGTTGAACAAGCGCCATCAACTATTTTCGAAGCTAGTGGCGGTGTGAACCTAGGCACGATTCAGGCGATCGCTGCTACCGGGGTACAACTCATCTCAGTTGGCGCGCTCACCCACTCTGCGCCAGCTCTTGACGTCTCTCTTGAGATTCGACCTGAATAACGACAAATGCTGAAGTTGTTGAGACGCGAGCAATCACTATTCCCCGCATCGCCCTTCCTAGCATTGACTTTTTACCTAAGCTCTTCCTGTAGTTACGGAGCCTGATGTGAATCAAATCATAGTAATTTCAGGACCGCATAGTGCTGGTAAGAGCTCTGTCGCTGCAGCGCTCTGTGAGCGATTCGATCGCATGCTGTTGGTGGAGGTCAACGAACTGCGTCAAATGGTCCGTGCAGGGTTCCGTCATGCAACAGCACAAGATCATCAAGCTCAAGAACAACTCGAACTGGGCTGTCGAAACGCAGCAGCGATCGCTTTAGAAAGCGTAGCGGCTTA
>DKLZ01000006.1:9739-10170 GCA_002455955.1 Dehalococcoidia bacterium UBA6627 | reverse complement strand
CGCTTTAGAAAGCGTAGCGGCTCGTTACTCAACTGTGATAGTGGACCTAGTAACCGCGGAGATGGTCACATGGTATCGTGACGCACTCGCCGCCACACCCGTCCGTGTTGAATTGATAACACTGCTCCCTGATCTTGCAACCATACTCAGTCGTGATGCCAACCGAGGGAAAGACACGATGGGACACCGGGTAAGCGAAACTCACGCTCTTCTCAGTGCAGAGTTCGAGGGTAGTGAAATTTCAGGCGCTGTCCTCAACACGGCACCCCACCTCAACGCTCACGAATCCGCTGACGCGGTACAGGACGTGATCAGTCGAGGACAAGCACTGCTACTCGAGCCGCACTAGCCTCACAGACTGACAGAGACAAGATGGTCAGTACTGGTAGAGCCCGTAAACTCAAGGGTGGAGAGGTGCCCGAGTGGTTTAA
>DKLZ01000006.1:0-9428 GCA_002455955.1 Dehalococcoidia bacterium UBA6627 | reverse complement strand
GAGGTGCCCGAGTGGTTTAAGGGAACGGTCTTGAAAACCGTCGTGGCGCTTGCGTCACCGTGGGTTCGAATCCCACCCTCTCCGCCACCTTCGCACATTAGTAAACGGTCTGCCGTGATACAGATTTCGAGCTGTGGCCCAACGCCTCACCCGATGCCCGTCAGCTACTTCAGGCGCGTCGAGAGCGTCGTCGTCTAGTAGATGCGCTGTCGAAAGTCTTGCCACCGCTAACCGAGCCACGCGGCCGCGATCGATTCTTGTTACGACGTTTACCTGACCTCCCAGAAAGACTTGAACTGCCAATGGCACTGCGGTGCTGTCCAGAAGGACCTTTCTGAGAAGATCCATCCAATTGCCCTCCAGCGTCGGTCTCGTTCGAATTCCTAGGGCGGCGTGGTGCTCTCGAGTTCTTACCGCCTCGAGACCGACGAGGACGTGATCCACCACGAGATAAGCTCCTCGTCTCTAAACGTTCGTCCGCAAAACTCTCCTCTGGGTCAGCTGCAAGGCGCACCAAAGTTTCTTGAAGTGATCGCGGAGCAGGTGTGTTGAGATCAGCACGGAGACGAAGGTTACGAATCATCTTGTCTGTATCGCGGATCTGATCGGTCAAGATAAAAGAAACCACGATACCTTGAGCACCGGCTCGCGCTGTGCGGCCAGAGCGGTGAATGTATGTCTTGTCATCGACTGGTGGGTCGAAATGGAGAACGCAGGCAACACCGTCGACGTGGATACCACGAGCCGCAACATCGGTGGCAACAAGAGCTTCGACTTTCCCATCGGAGAAAGATTTCAGCGCGCGGGTGCGCTGCGATTGGGAGCGTGAGCCATGGATCGCGACTGAACTAGCACCGATCTTTTTTAACTGCTTCTCGATGCGATCAGCACCTCGACGAGTGCGTACGAAGACGATAGTTGGACCGGCAGCCTGAATCAGGTCACTCGCGGTCGCGACACGGTTCGCGGAATCGAGACGCCAGAAAAAGTGGCGCATGTCATCGATGTTCGGTTCCGTGTCGCCTATCTCGTGTCGAACCGGGTTGTTCTGGTAGTTGCGAGTTAAGATTCCCACATCACCATCAAGGGTGGCGGAAAAGAGTAGCGTCTGACGATCGTTAGGTGTGTAGTCCAACAAACGCTTCACCTCAGGGAGAAAGCCCATGTCTGACATACGATCGGCCTCGTCGATCACGACAACTTCGATTTCGTCGAGGTCAACATCACCTTGCTCGATCAGGTCGGCGAGACGACCTGGACAGGCAACAAGAATGTCAACTCCACGATTAAGTGCATGCCGCTGTGGTCCGTAACCGACGCCACCGTAGACAGCTATAACACTTCGGCCACCGGCACGGGCAAGCGGGAGTAGCTCACGCTGAATCTGGTCCGCAAGTTCGCGAGTGGGAGCAAGAACGAGGCCTCGCGGTCGACGTGGGCGAGCATTCTCGACGTACATGAGTAGTGGTATCCCAAACGCAAGCGTCTTACCGGAACCAGTGGGTGCACGGGCAGCAATGTCGCGACGAGCCAGTGCGTCCGGGATAGTGGCACTCTGCACCTCGAAAGGATTGGTGAAACCACGCTCAGCGAGGAGGTCAGATAAGCCTTGGGGGATACCGAGAGTGGCGAAGCTAGCGGAACCTTTGAGTGGTGCTGTAATGGTCAATCTGTCTCCCACTATTCTTCGGTTGTCGGGTCACGCTGTGCTGACATTCGGGTTAGCGATTCGCCCACCGATATCGGAGGACGAACGTTCCAAACTGCACCTACGAATCGCCAACTAACGGTAAACCCTCACTGCCAATCGTTCTGGTGGCGCAGGACAGGTTGGGTAAAGTAGAACCACCTGTACAAAGAGTCCGCGTACATCGCGTCCGGTCATAAGGAAGCACCGCGAAACGCTAGCCTCCATCGATGTCGCGTCGATCCACCGTAGCAGTTGAGGCCTCGTAGGTGAATGGAATGCACCCAAATGAGCAGGGACGCGATACACTGCCGCGACTGCTATCAGCGACAAGCTCTGGGGAGCACTGAAGATGCCGGTAAACACCGTCCGTCCTGAAGATTGTTTGGCACAGCACGAGGGCGTCATCCAAATCGAAAACCGTGACGGACCAATCAGGATCGTTCGCGACCGGTGGGGAATTCCACATGTCAAAGCCAGTTCTGCACGTGACGCATTCTTCGGTCAAGGCTATAGCCTCGCTCAAGACCGACTCTGGCAACTTGAGCTCTATCGACATTTCGCTTGGGGTCGCGCAGCGGAGCTTCTTGGTAAAGGTCTACTGAGACGCGATCAACAGAACCGGCGCTTGAAAATTGGTCATTACGCAGAACGCGAATGGGACGCACAGAGCGATCAAGCTCGCTTAGTCCTACAGGCATACACTGATGGCATAAATGCAGCGATCAAATCAAATCCAGCACCGTATGAATTCCATGTACTCCCGGGTTATGAAACCACACCAATACAACCTCACGAGATGGCCCCGTGGCGCCCAATCGATTCGCTCGCCATTCTTAAGATGGTCTCTGCTGGAGCACAGTGGGCAAGCCGAATAGCACATGGAAAAATTGCAGCCACACTGGGCCCTGAAGCAGTCTCCGCACTAGTTCCGGACCTGCCCGAGGGGACCTCGTTAATCACTCCCTCTGGTCTCAATTGGACTGAAGAAACACATCCGTACAGCGAAGACATCACGGCTGCAGCTGGGGAACCGGATGGCCTAGTAGCCGCAGGCGGAGGTTCTAACTGCTGGGTCATATCCGGATCGAAAAGTGCTACCGGCCGACCGATCATTGTCGGAGATCCTCATCTCGCGATCGGTATCCCAGCGCAGTGGTTTGTGATGCATATGGAGTGTCCTGAGTTCAATGTCGCGGGGCCATGTTCGCCAGGATATCCAGGTCCGGTGTACTACGGACACAATACGAAGATCGCATGGACAATGACTCATTCCGGTGGTGACCGCTGGGACCTTTACCGTGAACGTATCCGTCATGACAGTCCGAACTCATCTGAACCACAAAGCGAGTTCCAAGGCTCTTGGGAACCGTTAATACTTAGAAATGAAAACTTCAAAATCCGTGACAGTGCCGATGTCAAAGTATCGATGTGGGACTCCCGACATGGTCCTATAGTGGCAGGCGATCCGAAACACGACGATGAGGTAATCGCGGCAGCCTGGGGACTCGCGGAACCCGCACACGATGTCGACGCTCTCTGGTCTGTCCTTACCGCTAGCAATTCATCTGAAGCGCGGGAAGGCTTCCGTAAATACGACTCGATCAGTGGCAATTACTGTTTTGCGGATCAATCCGGCGACATCGGTTATCAGTATGTTGGTCGCATCCCTAAACGCCCTGCATGGCTAGTTCCTGTGCCCGGTTGGGATGGAGATCATGAGTGGGATGGTGATATCTCGAAAGAGGAGCTACCAGCCGAAGACAATCCACCGAATGGGTTCATTGTCACAGCAAACAATCGCACAACCACCCCAGAGTATCCTTACTACCTCAACTTCGCTGGAACACGCTATCGAGCCGATCGATTGCGCGAACTAATGGATGGAGTGGAAACTTTCGCACTCGATGACATGCCATCCCTGCAAAAAGACGTCGTCAGTATCGCTCATCGTGAGGCTGCAGAAGCTTTCACTGCGTTTGAAGCTAGCGACCCAGATGTGCGCTCTCTTCAGGAAATACTCCGCAACTGGGACGGAAGCATGGATGCACAAAGTGCACCCGCTGCACTAGCAAACGAAGCACGCAACAGACTCGCCGCACTCACTGTCGAAGCATATTACGGCCAAGTCGATGGTCTACCACCACAAACGCCAGCTTCGCACACGGTGCTGTTGACCCAGCTGTCCACTCGATCACCGCTGATGCTTGGAGCGTTCAAATCCTGGGAAGCGGCTATGGAGACGGCACTACTCGAGGCAGGCACTGCTCTAGCAGAACGGCAAGACAATAACCCCGAAGCGTGGCAATGGTCTGAAGATCATCAGATCGTCTGGGCACACAATCTGGGAAGAGACTTAGAGCTAAAATCAACGTTCGACTTAGACCCAATTCCGATGCAGGGCGACCGCAACACAATCTGGAACGTAAGCACTCCACTTGGTGCAACCGGAACACATGGAGTTAGCTACCGCCAAATCTTGGATATGGGCGACTTGAATGGGGCACAGATCGTTATCCCCCCAGGAAATAGTGGCCAACCTGGATCACCCCACTACAACGACCATGTTCAAAAGTGGCTCAATGTCGAATACCACCCTCTTTTTATCGAGTGGGAAGATATCGAAGCCAATTCAGAAGCAGAGCTAACGCTTACTAGTGCCTCCTAGACATGAAAAGAGCGAATTCTTGCTACCCATTTTCAAAGCCATGTGACGAACTCGGCAGCTCTTTACATTGCAAGCGTCGCTAACAACTGCTCCACCTCTGTTCGTGTTGGCATGGACTCCTGCGCACCAGAGCGGGTGACACAAAGGGCGCCGGTAGCGACACCAAGCCGTACCGCCGAGAGAAGGTCAGATCCAAGAGCAAGACCAGCAGCAAGTCCTCCATTGAACGCATCGCCCGCTCCTACGCTTGCTATAGTAATAACTTCAAAACCGGGTACTAACTCAGAGATGCCGTCACTTTCGACCCAGACACCCTGATCGCCAAGTGTAATGATTGCTGTGTCGACCCCGGACTCGCGAATTGTTCGAGCAGCTTTATGAGCTGACTGGCGGTCACTCACCTCGTGACCAACCAACTCTGATGCTTCATGCTGGTTCGGCGTAACAATGTCGGCAAGTGGCAACAAGAAATCAGCTTCGTCTCTTGTAGGTGCGGGATCAAGAATCACCGTGGAACCATAACGCCGAGCAATCCGCATCGCAGCTGCAGTGGCATCAAGTGGGATTTCTTGCTGAACAAGAAGTATCGATGTCCCACGCTCATCGAGAATCTCGTCTACTGAGCTGGCTACCTCTTGATCCACCAGTTTGTTAGCTCCGTATACAGCATTCACGGAATTCTCTCCGTCACCATCGATCAGAATGACTGCAGTCCCGCAATGTTCATCTTGAACAGACCCGAGGAATTTAGTACCAACACCCGACAACTCAAGATATCTGCGCATCTCGTCGGAATAGCGATCGTCACCAAGCAGCCCAGCCATCTCCACAGGTATTCGATTATCGAGATTACGTGCTGCCGCAACTGCCTGATTTGCTCCCTTACCGCCAGGGGTCGTATAAAATCGCGAACCTTCCCGTGTTTCGCCTGGGGCCGCAATCGTCGACGACTCGACAATAAAGTCCATGTTCACACCACCGAGAACGACGACTACACTCATACAACGGACTGTAAATCGGACCTGACGTGAACTCCACTCTCGCTAATCTTGAGTAGCTTGATTCCGATCAGACTGAAACAGGGCTAGCGCTATAAAACTATTCTTTCATATCTGATCTTATTCTTCTGTCTAGACACCACGCTCGTGCACCTGCACGCTGCAATTACTTCGAAGTAACAAGGCACGAGAACGGGCGAAGTGATGACAGAAATTCGCTGGACAGAAGATGCAGCAAGCTCACCGGGTTCGCGAGAACGAGGATTTAAGATCATCACGAGTTCTCATGAGATACCTGGTGTCTTCTGGTATCCAGAAGGTGGTCCTAATGCAGAGCCTTTAATCTTGATGGGGCACGGAGGTAGCGGCCATAAACGCAGTGACCATATTGTGCAGCTGGGTCAGATGTTTGCTGCTGACTATGGATGGTGTGCTGCCTCAATCGACGGCCCACGACATGGCGGACGCGGTTCGGTTACCGACGCGAGTGATCCCGAGTACAAAGCCATGTGGCAAACCGACGGAATCGTGGAACAAACGATTGATGACTGGCGTAGCACTCTCGATGCACTCATTCAGCTCGGGGAGGTTGACAGCACCCGTGTCGGCTATTGGGGTATGTCGATGGGTACGATGTTCGGCTTGCCATATGTGGCAAACGATGACCGAATCATCGCAGCGATCCTAGGCAAGGCAGGGATGACGGGGCCCAGCGTCAAGCGTAGTGGTGTCGATATTCATTTTTCCAAACACGCACCCAAAGTTCTGATACCGATACTTTTTTCGATCCATTGGGATGACGAGCGATTCGATAGGGATGGCCAGCTTGACTTGTTTGATCGCATTGGTGCTAAAGACAAGCGCCTACACGCTTACCCCGGCCTACACGTTGGGCACACACCCGAGGAAATCGAAGTTCAAGCAGAGTTCTTCGAACGGCACTTCTAAACAATTCTAAACCTGGAAACCATGGAAAAACCCATGAGAAATTCCTAAACCAACAACAGATACGGTGATCATGACTTGTAAAGCAATGCGTAACAAGCGGCCATACCCATATGTAGAAACCCTGATGCCATTCCTCATTCAGTTCGATCACAGCACCAAGCTCAACGTCACAACTAGATTAGTCCACTCATCAGCGCACTACTTGTACCGCATCTAATCAGCAACACCCTTGCTTGCACTTGACTCGATGCTACGATGCGCCCGGTCAGTCGACAGTGATCTGTCATTTACTATTGCACGATAAATTTATGACGGTCAGTCTAATACGAAGGATCGAGATCAAGAACGGAGCGGGCACTGATGAAGCTGCACGAATATCAAGCGAAGGAACTTCTCGCGGAATACGGTGTTCCGATCCCTCGTGGACAAATTGCACGCACCCCTGAGGAAGCTCACTCAGCTGCTTCCGAATTAGGTGGGAAAGTCGTCGTTAAGGCACAGGCGCTTACAGGAGGCCGAGGCAAGGGAGGCGGGGTAAAGCTGGTCAACTCAGCAGATGAGGCAAAAGAAGCGGCGAGCGAAATTCTGGGAATGCAACTTGTAACACATCAGACTGGACCGGCTGGCCTTCCAGTTCACACGGTTCTTGTCGAGGAACAGATCGAAATCGAACGCGAACTTTACCTCAGCGTCGCAATCGACAACTCTGCAGGAAAGCCTGTCGTTATCGCATCGGCGGCCGGGGGTATGGACATTGAAGCTGTAGCTGAATCGAACCCCGAAAAGATCAACCGGCAGCTGGTATATCCACACAGTGGATTCCAACCTTTTCAGGGACGTGCACTCGCATTTGCAACAGGATTGGATGGTGATTTGCTGCGGCCTGCCAGCGATCTGATGAGCAATCTCGTCAAAGCTTTCGAGGAAAATGATGGAGCGATAGCGGAGATCAATCCGCTGGTCGTAACTAGTGAAGGAACACTGATAGCAGCCGATGCGAAATTCTCGACCGACGACAACGCTGATTTTCGTCACTTCGAACTTGCAGAACTGCGAGACGCCACTCAAGAGGATCAACGTGAGGTCGAGGCAAAAGATGCTGGCATTGAAAACTACGTAAAACTAGACGGCAACATCGGTTGCCTTGTCAACGGAGCAGGCCTCGCAATGGCTACGATGGATGCACTTAACTTCGAGGGAGGAGAACCAGCGAACTTCCTGGATATTGGTACAGCAAACAGCGCTGACAGTGTAGTTACTGCATTGAAAATTATCGGATCGGATCCGGATGTTAGTGCCGTATTAGTTAATATCTTCGGAGGCCTGGCCCGAGTCGATATCATCGCTGATGGAGTAGTAATCGCAAAGAATGAAGGCTTATTGCCGCAACCAACAGTCGTTCGACTAGCCGGCACCAATGTAGAAGAAGGACTGGAAATTCTCGACAATTCAGGGCTGGAATTGACCCGTGCCGACGGCTTCGCCGAGGCAGCACAAAAGGCAGTGGCTGCCGCCACGAACGCAAACTAAGGACGTGATATGTCAGTACTAATGAACAAAGACAGTCGTGTTCTCGTGCAAGGCTTCGGAGGAGCTGGTCAACGGGAGGCTGCAACCGGACGAGATTACGGCACAAATATTGTGTGTGGTGTTACACCTGGGCGTGGTGGCCAAGTAATCAACGACTTTCCTGTGCTAGACACGGTGCGTGAAGGAGTGGAGGAATTCGATGCGAATGTCTCGTTAATTTTTGTTCCTGCACCTTTCGCAGCTGATGCAATTATCGAAGCAGCAGATGCTGGCGTATCGACAGCAATCTGTATCACCGAAGGTATCCCAACTCTCGACATGGTTAAGGCAAAAGCGTATCTCGAACAGTCAGCTACTCGACTGATAGGGCCGAATTGTCCTGGCGTGATTTCTGTCTCGGAACGAGCCCGTGCCGGAATCATGCCAGTTGATGTTTATTCAGAAGGGAATGTCGGTGTCATTTCAAGATCAGGCACGCTCGTCTACGAAACCGTCGATCAACTAACACGTATCGGAATCGGCCAAAGTAGCAGTGTTGGCGTTGGTGGAGATCCAATCATTGGCACGTCCCAAAGAGAGGCTCTTGAACTCTTCGAGGCCGACCCGGACACCGCTGCAGTCGTTCTGATTGGTGAAATCGGGGGAACCGCTGAACAAGAAGCCGCCGACTACGTCAGCGGTATGACAAAACCCGTGGTGGCATTTATCGCGGGAGCAACTGCTCCTCCTGGCCGCCGCATGGGACATGCTGGAGCAATCATTGCTGGAAAAGCGGGCACAGCTTACGAGAAGCAGCAAGCCCTACGTAACGCGGGTGCTGAAGTCGTAGAGTCACCTTCAACAATCGGTGAAACCATGCTAAAGGTTCTCCAATCTCAAGGTCTCACGTAGACAACAAATGATCTGCAAATGGTTTATCCAAGGCGCTAACTAGAACTCGAAACTTACTACATCTCGTAGTTTGGAAATCCTGAACTTGATCTGGCACGACCATTTTTCAGGATTTAACGAGAGAGAAACAAACAGCCAGCTTAATTCAGCGATCGTCAGGATTTACACGACGATGATTGTCTGAATCGAGGATGATTGTGGCCGGACCATCGTTAACAGCATCCACTTGCATGTGAGCACCAAATCGCCCTGTTGCCACTACTACGCCATTACTCCGCAGTCGCTCAATCAACTGCGCAAGCAACGGTGCCGCGATTTCAGGTGACGCCGCGCCGGTGAATGACGGTCGTCTCCCGCGACGAGTATCGCCATAAAGCGTGAACTGTGACACCACCAGCAATTGTCCACCGACATCGACCACCGAATAAGCAAATCTCCCTTGGTCGTCCGGAAAAATCCGCAACGTTGTTAACTTCGAAGAAAGCCAATCGATTTCGTCATCGCCGTCTTCTATAGCAACTCCCACATATACCAGCAGTCCGAGCTCAATCGCACCAACTGAATCATCATCGATCGTTACAGATGCAGAGGAAACACGCTGAACAACGGCGCGCACTACGAGCCAACTACGTCTTTTTTGAGGAAGGCTTTTTTGAGGAAGGCTTGTCTGAGGAAGACTTGTCTGAGGAAGACTTGCCTGAGGAAG
>DKLZ01000068.1:18074-18238 GCA_002455955.1 Dehalococcoidia bacterium UBA6627 | reverse complement strand
CGGTTACATCACCTATATGCGGACGGACTCTACGAACCTTTCGCAGCAAGCCGTAAACGCTGCTCGCGAACAAGCAAGTGCAATGTATGGCAACGAGTTCGTCCCGGAACAGCCACGAACCTACACATCGAGCACTCGCGATGCACAAGAAGCGCATGAGGCAA
>DKLZ01000068.1:17305-17764 GCA_002455955.1 Dehalococcoidia bacterium UBA6627 | reverse complement strand
CAAGAAGCGCATGAGGCAATCCGCCCAGCCGGTGACAAATTCCGCACTCCTGAGTCGCTCCAATCTGAACTCGATGCCGATGCACTGCGCCTATATGAGCTGATCTGGAAGCGCACACTAGCTTCGCAAATGAAAGACTCAACTGGGGTCCGGACCAGGGTTCGTTTCGAAGCGATTATCAAAAACTCAAACCTAATAGAGACCAGTGCTGAATCGACAGTCACTTTTCAGGGCTCAGGGAAGGTGATCACTTTCCCTGGTTTCCTTCGGGCATACGTCGAAGGCTCTGACAACCCTGATGCTGCACTTGATGATCAAGAAAAAATTCTTCCACCGCTACGAAGTGGTCAAGAGCTCGACTCGGTGTCTACTGAGGCAAAGGATCACGAAACACAACCACCTTTCCGTTGGACTGAGGCAAGTCTGATTCGCGAACTCGAGGAACTCGGCATCGGTCGT
>DKLZ01000068.1:0-16989 GCA_002455955.1 Dehalococcoidia bacterium UBA6627 | reverse complement strand
CGAGGAACTCGGCATCGGTCGTCCATCGACCTATGCTTCGATCATCCAAACGATCCAAGATCGTGGGTACGCGTGGAAAAAAGGGAGTGCTCTTGTCCCAACTTTTATTGCGTTTGCCGTAACGCGACTTTTAGAAAAGCATTTCCCAGCACTCGTCGATTACGACTTCACGCGGCGCATGGAAGATCGGCTAGATGACATCGCTGGCGGGGAGCAATCCGGACGTCCTTGGCTCCACAGTTTTTACTTCGGTGATGAGTCAGCTCCTTCGGACGATCCGATGCGACAGGACGGTTTACACGGGACCATCAGCTCCGGGTGGGAAGCAATCGATGCTCGTGAAATCTCTTCGATCACAGTAGGACACGACGAGAATGGACGCGAGATCGCTGTGCGAGTCGGTCGATATGGTGCATACGTCCAAGCTGGTGATGACACCCTTCGTGCAGACCTACCTGAGGACATCGAACCTGATGTGGTAAATCTTTCCCATGCCCAAAAGTTACTTCACCAGGAGACACTCGCTAATCAACCGCTTGGAGAAGATCCTGAGTCAAAACACAATGTATATCTAAAAACAGGCCGTTACGGGCCCTATGTTCAGCTTGGTGAAGATCCAGAACGTGATGAAAAAGGTAAGATTCCGAAAGATATCGAAAAACCGCGTCGCTCTAGCCTCTGGCCTGAAATGACGATGGAGACTATCACTCTTGAACAGGCACTGGAGCTACTCAGTTTTCCACGCACTATCGGTATCCACCCAGAATCCGGGATAGAGATCACAGCTCAGGACGGACCAAACGGGCCATATATCAAGATGGGCGATGAAAGCCGAAGTCTTGAAAACCACGAACAAATGCGCAACCTCTCCTTGCTAGAAGCAATAGCAACTCTTGCCGCACCTCGTCGTCGTCGAGGTGCCCGTTCTTCGCAAGCTGTAATCGCAGAAATCGGCAAGCATCCGGATAGTGAAGCGACTATCACTGTCCGCAATGGTCGATTCGGACCATATGTCAGTGATGGAGTAATCAATGCCTCTATCCCAAAAGGACGCGATCCGAAGAATGTTGATTTGCAAGCAGCACTCGACTTAATCTCAGCAAGGGAAGAGCGTATGCGTGCGAATGGCGAAGATCCTCGAGCGCCTAAGACCAAAAAACGCAAACCATCTTCACGTCGGCAACAACGCAAATCCGCATAACAACTCTAAACCAACTGATCGCACCCCTCCATCAATCACTGATACGCTTTACTAGAACCATCCGTAAAGCCTTTGGCGGGGTACACACGGAACGATGACGTGCCGAACCAAACGACAAAACGCCGCCGCATACCATCACCAGAATCCTTCGCTGCATTAGAACGCTATCTCGATCACCTCGAGCACATCCGACGACTCTCGCAGCACACTATTCGTAACTATCGCTCAGACATCGAGTCATTCCTCGCATTCCTCAATGCGCTTGACGTCACCTTCGATAGGGCTGGACGAAAACTTGGCCGTGCGCATCTGGCCGAACTGGCCGCTGAGCAAATCTCGAACAGTTCCCTGAAACGACGTGCTACTACAATTGCGGCTTTCTACCGATGGCTTGATAAAGAAAACATCCCTCTCGATCCCGCACCTGGTGACTCCATGCTTCGCCTGCGCTACCCGAAAGCGACCCGGCGAGTACCTCGCTTCCTATCAATCGACGAAGCTACTGAACTCATCGACATCCCTGCAGTAAGCACTCCTTCTGAATTGCGCGACCGCGCAATGCTTGAATTGCTCTACGGCGCAGGAATCCGTGTTAGTGAACTCGCCACTCTTGACTTAAGTGACATCGACCTAACAAACCGGCAGCTATACGTTACCGGTAAGGGTGACCGTGAGCGTGTTGCATTATTTGGCTCACGAGCAGAATCTTCGGTCCGAACATATCTCGATGAGGGCCGATCGTTTTTCAAGCCATCTGCGATGCACAACACCGAGAAAGCACTGTTCCTCAATCGTTTCGGAAGACGACTGAGTACACGTTCTATCCAGAGAATCGTTAAACGCCGCGGAGTAAAAGCAGGTATTGCACAGGCCGTTTACCCACATTTGCTGCGACATACCTTCGCCACACATATGCTAGAGGGTGAAGCAGACCTTAGAGTTGTTCAACATTTGCTAGGACACAGCTCTGCGAACACGACTCAGATATATACGACCGTCGAACACCGTCGCCGTGAGGCATTGATTACCTCAGCTCTCGACCGTGCGCGGCACGCCGAGGGAAACGACGAGTAACATCAGGGCCAACTGGGTGCCTAAGCTTTTATAAGGGCCTCGAACTCATCGAGGGGCGAGGATGGAGATAATATGCAAATCCTAGTATTGAACGGCCCAAACCTAAACGCACTTGGATACCGTGAACCAGATATCTATGGCGAAGAAACATTGGACGATATCGAATCACTGATGCGCCAAAGAGCGGAAGACCTGGGCGATATTGAGCTCGACTTCATACAATCGAATCATGAAGGCGCGTTGATCGATGCGATCTACACTCATAGCAACTGGGACGGAATCGTGATCAACGCAGCCGCGCTCACACATAGTTCGACCGCGCTAGCAGACGCTATAAGCACGGTCATGATCCCAGCAATCGAAGTTCATATCAGCAATGTTCACTCGCGTCCTGAAGCCTGGCGCCACCAATCCTTCCTCTCTCCAGTCACATGGGGGCAGGTATCTGGTTTCGGATATCGCAGCTATCTCGCGGCGTTGGACCTCCTCTATAGCCGCCTAGCCGAAGAACAGCAGCCGTGAGTACTGCTCGGATCGAGCGAGTTCGTGAACACCTTGAGAATCAAGGGCTCGACGCACTTCTTATCACTACACCCAGTAATCGTCGTTGGATTTCAGGGTTTACAGGATCTGCTGGGGTCATACTTATCAGTCAGGATCAGGCGCGCTTAGCCGCCGATTCACGATACTGGGAACAAGTTAAACTTCAAGCGCCCGATTTTGAATTAGTCAAGGTGATTGGTGCTACCACTGCAACCGCACCGGATCTGCTGGAGGATACCGGAGAAATCACTATCGGCTTCGAATCAGCACACATGACAGTTGATGCCTTTAATCAATGGCAAGCCGCAATAGATCGAGCTTTCGTGAAATTCCAACCGCGATTCGTTCCAACTCATCACGCTATCGAACGACTACGAATCGTTAAGGATGATGATGAACTCGATGCTTTAGCGCGAGCAGTTCAACTGGCTGACGAAGGCATGGCGCACGCTCGCTCACGCCTTAGCCCGGAGATGACGGAACGCGAACTTGCTTGGGAAATCCAACGATACGTGATGGAACACGGAGCAGACGATCTTTCGTTCAGCACGATAGTAGCAGGTGGTAAATGGGGTGCATCTCCACATGCTTATCCGCGTGACGTCCCACTACAGATCGGTGCTGGAATTGTCATCGACATGGGAGTGATCATCGACGGTTACTGCTCGGACCTCACCCGGACACTCTATTTGGGTAACCCCGACGATCAGTTCAAGCGAGTTTATGACACCGTGCTTACGGCCCAGACTATGGCAGAAGAACGAATCGAATCCGGAATGACAGGAACAGAAGCACACACAATCGCCAAAACGGTGATTTCGGAGGCTGGGTATGGCGAATACTTCGGACATGGCCTTGGTCACGGTGTCGGACTAGATGTCCATGAAGCACCGCGACTCGCACCTTCATCCGAGACAATTCTGGAAGATGGGCACGTCTTCACTATTGAACCGGGGATCTATATCCCCGGCTGGGGCGGTGTCCGCATCGAAGACCAGTGCGTGATGATGGAAGGGCGTGTGCGTGTAATGTCAGCATCCCCAAAACTTGATTTAGAAGTCGATCTTGAGATTGGAGCGACAGTGTGATTGGAACGTCAGACCTCAAAAAGGGTACATCTGTGGAAGTGGACGGGACGCTCTACCAAATCGTAGAAGTCCATCATGTCAAGACAAAAAAATCTGCCGTTTACCGCGTCAAAATGAGAGATTTACGCGGAGGTCACATCATTGAAAAATCATTCAATGCAGGTGAGAAGCTCGCCGCGGCACGGGTCGAACGTCGTGAAATGCAATATCTCTACGGCGACGATCAGATGCATACATTCATGAACACCGAAACTTTCGATCAGGTCGAGGTGCCCACTGTTGTGATCGAAGAAGCTCTTCCTTACCTGCGTGAAGGGGACAAGCCGCAGCTGATCCTTTATGGAGAAGAAGCCCTGGGTATCGAATTACCTGCTGCCGTCGAGCTGACAATCACAGAATCCGATCCTGGCATCAAAGGAGATACAGCAACTGGGGCCAACAAGCCGGCAAAAATGGAAACCGGACTAGTAGTCAACGTCCCCCTCTTCATAAACCCTGGAGATAAGATCAAGATCTCGACGTCCACTGGCGAATACCTCGAACGTGTCAACACTGGTTAGAGCAGAGTACGTCAACACGAACCCAGACATCGTGCCGCAGCATTGAATATGGGGTACCGCTAACCGGCACACAAAGGTCCTACTCGACTAAATCTCTAGCACGATCAGGCTCTCAAAGTTCAACTTGATAGCCGGCATCTTCGGTGTCAGTTTTACTGTATGTGAAGGTCGGAACCATGCCGCCAGAAGCTCAAACCGTCCAACAGCTTGTCCGGTACCTCCGCGATTTACTCGATCACGATCGACAGTTAACCGATGTGTGGGTGAGTGGTGAGATCTCTAATCTGACTCGTGCCTCTTCTGGGCACATCTACTTCACCATGAAAGATCACAGTGCTTCGCTTCGCTGCGTTTTTTTCCGAAATAACAATGCAGGCCAAGGTGATCAGTTGGAAATGGGCGCGTCACTGATCGTCCACGGCAAGGTCGGTATCTTTGAACAACGCGGCGAACTCCAGCTGGTGGTGGACTTCGTTCAACCTGCTGGAGTTGGTGCTCGCCAAGCTGAGTTTGAACGACGACGTGCACTCTTTGAAGCAGAAGGCCTTTTCGACCCAGAGCGCAAACGCGTGCTCCCGCGTTTCCCTGAACGGATCGGCGTTGTCACTTCGATGAATGGTGCGGCCCTGCATGACGTGCGCACCGTTCTGCAGCGACGCTGGCCATACGCAGAAATGCTAATCCAACCAACGCAAGTGCAGGGTGATGCGGCCGCTTCTTCCATAGCTGAAGCAATCGACACTCTCACGCCAAAGAATGCTCGAGCGAGTTGGCCTGATGTCCTGATCGTCACACGTGGCGGAGGATCTTCTGAAGACCTCTGGGCATTCAACGAAGAACCTGTTGTTCGTTCTATCTTCAGCTGTCCAATACCTACAGTGTCTGCTGTCGGGCATGAAACAGACATTACGCTTGCTGATCTCGTTGCCGACGTCCGAGCACCTACACCCTCAGCTGCAGCTGAAGTCGTCACACCTGACCGAGTTGAATTACAGGAGCAAGTGCGTCAACTCCAACTTCGTCAGCATCAACAGATTCGGCAACTGCTCATGCGTGCGCGTGAGGGCGTCACTCAGGATATACTTCGACTCGATCGAGCCTTACCTGACATAGAACACTGGCGCCGTCGTATCGAAGCAGTAACCAACACGCTTCACCATCAGATGACCATCGCTACAGCCTCTATCCGCAACGATACGACCGCACTGATAGCGCGTCTCGACGCTCTATCCCCAACTGCGACACTCGACAGAGGGTACGCTCTTGTAGCGCACGACAACGGAAAAGCTATCGGAAATGCCTTTGAAGTTACGCCTGGCGATATGATCAACATTCGTTGGCGCGACGGTAGCCGACAAGCAAGTGTAGAGTCCGATAAATGACCGCAAACGACCAACCACCCGAGAAACAATCACCTCTCGATTTCAACTCGACCGGTGAAGAAGCTGAGAGCTTCGAAACGCTCTTTGATGAGCTCGAAACGATCGCTCACCGACTAGAGGAGGGAGCACTGAACTTCGAACAATCAATCGCTCTCTACGAACAAGGTGTGGAACTTGCCTCTCGCTGTCAGCAATTCTTAAGCAACGTCGAACAACGAATCGAAATTCTCAGGGACAGGACAAATGATGGGCCTGGGTCTGAATGAACAACTACGATGAGCATTCATTCATGACAGCAAGTCGGTGACGCTCCAAATCGGATGGTTTTCAACCGGGCGCGGTACAGGATCGCGCGGAATGTATGACGCGATAAGCACTGCGATCAATGACGGATCACTTGACGCACAACTATCGTTTGTATTCTCAAATCGAGAACGCCACGAGAGTGAGACCACCGACCGTTTTTTTGATCAAATTGAAGCAGATCACATCCCTTTGATCGCAAAGTCATCAGTTCGATTTCGGAAAGCGCAGGGAGGCATACTCTCGCAGCCGGGGGAACAATTACCTGAATGGCGCGTAGCATTCGATGAAGCAGTAGCAGGTTTACTTACTCCCTACCATTTCGACATCGGGATTCTTGCTGGCTACATGTTGATTTTCACCGCTCCCATTGTCGAGAAGTTCCCGCTGCTCAACCTTCATCCTGCCCTGCCAACTGGGCCAGTCGGTACCTGGCGCGAAGTTAACCAGTCGCTAATCCGTCAATCAGCAACCGAAAGTGGCTTAATGATGAATCTGGCTATACCGGAAGTAGACAAAGGTCCGGTTGTAGCCTACTGCCGCTATCGTATCGACGATTCAGAGTTCGAATTGGCACGTAGCGAATTAGGAAACGTAGCGAATCTAGACGACAAGACGATCGAGGAAAGTCAACTATTTGCTTTGATTCGCAAGGCGGGCCTCCGTCGAGAACCGACCTTCGTCGTTGAGCTTGCGAGAGCGATCGCAAATCATCAACTTAATATTCCCGACATGGATGCACGGTCGACCTCGACTCAAAAAATGGTCCCAATCGATCTTACTCAACAAGTCGACCAATGCTTGCTCGACATCACCCTAGGAAAGAACGCAAAATAGACCCGTCCTGATGCCAATCTCAGGCACATCACTAACTGCCTTAACTACTTTCGGGGATACCGCATGACAGACAATCATTCCAATCACCTGCAGACAAAACCACCGGATTCCGAACGAGCTGTTATCCGCAGCTCATATGTGAGTCGAATACCAGCAATTCGACCTGTACTGGCGTTACTCGCAAGTCGAGCATTACCCACGATCACAGCGACAGCAGCCACAATAGCAACTGTCCTAACGGCTGAACGTGCAGTGCGACGCCTCACAGATAGATTACCCCTTAAACGTAAGTCCGCCTCTTCGACCTGGATTACTTCAAAGCGGGTAACCGTAATAACCGAGTGGATATCTAATGAACGCCGACCGAGATCTCGTTGAAGAGCTCAGCAATCTCACCGGACTGAGATGTCTACGAATTCTGTGAGAGACACTGAAGAATCTGGCACACAACGACTCCAGAAGTTGCTCGCTCGTGCCGGGATGGGAAGCCGTCGTTCTTGCGAGACGCTCATCAGCGACGGTCGTGTCACAGTGGATGGCCGAATCGCTTCCCTTGGAGAACGTGCGAATGTCGACACACAAAATATCGAAGTTGACGGTCGGCCACTTCCGCGCCCTCCAACTGATCTAACGATCGTCCTCAATAAACCACCTGGCTATGTCGTAAGTACCGTCATAAAACACGAACAGAAAAGCATCTATGACCTGCTATCAGGAACACCTAGCACTCTCCGCTATATCGGCCGTCTAGATATCGATACCGAAGGTGTCCTGCTATTCAGCACGATCGGCGAACTAGTACATCGCTTAAGCCACCCGCGTTACGAAGTGAAGAAGGTCTACGAAGCCACAGTTCGAGGTGTCCCCTCGGACTACCATCTGGATCAATTACGCTCAGGCATCATGCTAGAAGACGGAATGACCGCACCGGCCGGCGTCGAATTTATCGAGACTGGTGATAACAAAGCCGTACTCAGACTCACCATCCATGAAGGCCGGAAACGACAAGTGCGTCGAATGTTCCGTGCAATAGGCCATTCCGTAGCGCGATTACGGCGAACCGCATTCGGACCAATCACTCTGGAAGACCTATCACCGGGAACCTCTCGAATGCTCCTGACAAGTGAACTTTCCGCGCTTCACACAATCACTCAACTTCAGACACATGCTTCACCCAAATCATCAAACTGAGTTCTAATCTAAGACCAGATCAATCGGTAAGAAGATGAAACTCGTTGTAGACGTTCGGATCAGGCCGTAGCTATGATCGACTAGAAGTTGTATGCGCGTGAAACTCACTCACGTGCACCATCTCGGGAGTGTCGCATCTCACTCGATTCGTTAGCGCGCTCGATAGCGATTGACGGCCCTACCGCGGCCGGTAAGAGTGTCGTTGGTCGAGCAATCGCCGAACAGCTAGATATTGGCTTCTTCGACACAGGTTTGATGTACAGAGCCTGTACTCTAGCCGTATTGCGAAACGCAGTTGATCCGAACAATCAAGAAGCGGTGTCCACGTTAGTCCGTTCACTTGAACTTGATATGCGATGGACAAATCCAACCAGCCCTCACATCTTCCTAGCCGACGATGACGTGACAACAGAGCTGCGCTCACCCGAGATCGAAGAGGCTGTCTCTTTAATATCTCGTATTGCTGAAGTGCGTGATGAACTTGTTCGTCGCCAGCGAGCGATCGCATCACGCGAACCGGTGGTTATGGCCGGACGTGACATCGGAACTCGTGTTCTGACTGATGCATCGACCAAAATTTTTCTGGATGCATCAAGTGAAACACGAGCTCGACGACGTCTGGGTGAAGAAATCGACTCCGGTCGTGATTCTTCATTCGAAAGCGTCCTCACAGCGACACGCCGCCGCGATGAGTTGGATGACTCTGGCAAACGAGCATTACGTCGTGAACAAGCTGCTACCGGCGCTATAATTGTGGACACTGACGCACTCGGGGTCGACCAAGTTGTAGCTGCCTGCCTCGAGGCATACCACGACGCCAACGAGTCGTAAGATGCAGGATTTCTTCAAAACGATCGTATATCTGACGCTCACTTTGTGCGTCCGCACTCTTAGCCGCACCCTCACCGCTCTAGAAGTTGTCGGACGCGAACGCGTACCACGTGCAGGACCAGTGATCTTGGTGTGTAACCATGCACACCTCGTCGATCCTCCGCTAGTCGGTTCATTCGCCCCACGTCGGGTACATGCCATGGCCAAACGTGAACTCTTCGAAACTCCATTGATCGGATGGATCTTCTGGGCAGTTGGTGCCTTTCCTGTACGACGTTACTCTGGTGACCTTGGTGCACTACGCACCGCACGAAACTACCTTCGAGGCAACAGTGCTCTACTTATGTATCCAGAAGGCACACGAAATCATGGTCGCGGCCTAAAGCCGGCATTACCCGGTGCTGCGATGGTTGCACAATTCACCAACACCCAAATTGTGCCTGTTGCAATCGTAGGTAGTCACTCGATTCGTTGGCGTTCACTCCCATTTCTGTGGCTCATTGGTCGGCGACCGTCGATACGCATCGAGTTCGGTCAACCATTCACCTTAGAAGACAAACATTCCACCACCCAGAGCGCTTTAGCCGAAACTGATCGGATGATGCGTGAGATAGCGGCACTCCTGCCTGCCGATCAACGTGGCTGTTACGGAGATCAGACTGCAGGCACGATCGTAACCGCTCGAGCAACAACCGATCAGAATGAACACTTGGGCAACAGGGAACCAAGGGACCGGGAGTAACATTCGTGTGTGGCATCGTTGGCTACAGTGGCGAACATTCATCGGGCCCGATTGTGCTCGATGGCTTGCGACGGCTCGAGTATCGCGGTTATGACTCTGCGGGCATCGCGCTAATCGAAAATACCAACAAGTTCTACGTTGCTCGCACAAAGGGCAAAATCGACGAACTCCTGAAATTGACCTCGGAACAGTTACCTCACGCTACTACAGCTATCGGTCACACAAGATGGGCGACCCACGGAGAACCAAACGATGTAAACGCTCATCCACATCTCGACCCGAATGGGATCATTGCGATCGTCCACAACGGAATTATTGAGAATTTTGAAACGCTCCGAGCTCGTTTCTCAGCAAGTAACTTTGCTTCTGATACTGACTCTGAAGTACTCGCCCACATGCTTGCTGCCAGCGTCACGGGCGGTGCCGACTTGCTCGATGCACTTAAATCGACGGTCTCCGAAGCGAAGGGGGCCTATTCATTGGTGGCCGTTCATCGAGCTGAACCAGGGCGCATCGTGGCGGCACGTGTAGGGAACGCAGGCGGTCTCGTCGTAGGTTACGGCAACAATGACATGCACATTGCATCCGACATTGGAGCGCTAATCGCGCACACTCGTGAAGTTGCCTTCCTCGAACCTGGTGAATTCGTCGACATCGAGGCGAACGGAGCAGCCTTCATCGATGCCAATGGGGAAGAGATAAAGAAAACAGTCGAGACAGTACCTGACGACTATGTCACACCTGCTCGTGGCCGCTACAAGCATTTCATGCTTAAAGAGATTCGCGAACAGCCGGACACTGTGCTTGATGCAATGCGCGGTAGGTACCTCCTCAATCCTGCGCAAGTCGCCTTCGACGAATTACCCTTCACAATCGAACAAATCAAGTCAATCGACCGTGCCGTACTGATCGGCATGGGAACTTCTTCAAATGCAACACTCGTCGGGCGACATTATTTTGAGCGATTTGCTCGCATTCCGTCGGAAATCGACAACGCTGCAGAATTCCGTTATCGCGAACCTGTACTCGACGAACGGACTCTGGTCGTCTCTGTCGCTCAATCGGGCGAGACTGTCGACACACTAGCCGCAATGGACGAAGCAAAGCGTGCTGGATGTTTACAAATCACCCTCTGTAATACGCCTGGTGCACAAACCACTCGTGTTGCCGATGGCACCCTATACCTCCGCGCTGGGGCCGAGATCGCCGTTGCCAGTACTAAAACAATGACTTCCTCAATGCTGCTGCTGCATGCTCTCGCACTCTACCTTGGACATGCTCGAGGTAGCCTTGACTCTGATCTCGAACGCCTTCAGATCGAGGCTGCACTTCATCTACCATTCGCAATCGGTCAAGCACTCGACTTATCACCGCAGATCGAAGAAATCGCCAGCCGTTACGCCAAGTTTGATAACTTCCTGTTCCTCGGTCGCGGGCTTGGCCTCCCGATAGCCATGGAGGGCGCCCTCAAGCTCAAGGAAGTTTCTTACATCCATGCCGAAGGCTACGCAGCAGGTGAGATGAAGCACGGACCAATCGCTCTCATTGATCCTTCAACCCCAACCGTCGCGATCACACCTCGTGACTCAGTCTTCGAAAAAATGCGGTCGAATATCGAACAGGTAAGAGCACGAAACGGCTCAGTGATTGCCGTCGTTTCGCAAGGTGACCGCTCCCTGAACGATCTTGCCGACGATGTGATCGAAATACCTGCGATCGATCCTCTACTTGCACCGATCGTCACTGTCGTCCCTCTGCAATTGCTTGCGTACTACATCGCTCTAGAACGTAATGAGAATATCGACCAGCCGAGGAATCTAGCGAAAACTGTAACCGTGGAATAGTTTCCAACGACCGCCCGACCGTAGCAGCAATGCTGCCAACACTAACGAACAACTAGCCAGAAGGTCTACGCCTTCAAAGTTGACTGTGCCGCCGCGAGACGAGCAATCGGTACGCGATAAGGTGAGCACGATATGTAATCAAAGCCTTGCTGTTCGAAAAATTCAATCGAGACTGGATCACCGCCGTGCTCTCCGCAGACGCCGATTTTAAGATGCTCTCGTACTGACTTCCCACGCTCGATGCCAAGCTTGATCAACCCACCAACACCTTCACGATCGACTTGCACAAACGGATCAACTTCAAGCAGATGCTGCTCAAGATAAAAGGGCAAAAAGCGATTAGCATCATCGCGTGACAGACCAAAAGTTGTCTGAGTCAGGTCGTTCGTACCGAACGAGAAAAAATCAGCGTGTTCTGCAATCTGGTTCGCTATGACACACGCCCGCGGTAGTTCGATCATCGTTCCGATCGAGTAGTCAATATCTATCCCCTGTTCTCGCATAACCTGTTCGGCGATATTGACCGCCCGCTCACGAAGTAAGCGGAGCTCTTCTGGCATCCCGACGAGCGGAATCATTATCTCAGGAGTTACATCAACACCTTCATTGGCGAGCTCACAGGCGCCTTCAATCACGGCTCTAACCTGTACCTCGTAGATTTCAGGAGATGTCACACCGAGACGCACACCTCGATGACCAAGCATTGGGTTTTGTTCACGCAACAGATCAACACGTCGCGTAACTTCGGCAGAAGGTAGCTCGAGGGCCGCAGCAACTTCGTTAATTTCCTCTGCTTCATTTGGTAAGAACTCGTGCAGTGGAGGATCCAACAAACGAATAGTGACCGGGTACGGAGACATAGCACGCAGAATTCCGATGAAATCATCACGTTGCATCGGCAGAATCTTGGCTAAGGCATCGCGGCGCGCCTCCGCTCCTTCAGAAAGAATCATCTGTCGGACGGCTAAGATTCGATCTGAGCCGAAAAACATATGCTCTGTCCTGCAGAGCCCAATTCCTTCTGCACCAAATTCGCGCGCCCGCTTCGCATCCTCCGGGGTGTCAGCATTCGCTCGTACCTTCATCCGACGAGCAGCATCAACCCACTCCATCACTCGATTAAACTCTGGGGGAAATTGACTTGTTGCTAACGCCAAGTCTCCTAGCATTACTTCACCAGTACTACCATCGAGTGAGATTATGTCACCTTCTCGAACCGTGACGCTCTCTCCACCCTCTTCCAGCGTGCTAAATTGCCGCTTCGTGTAGTCGATCTGTAATTGAGTAGAACCGACAACACAACATTTCCCCATTCCTCGAGCAACTACCGCTGCATGTGAAGTCATGCCTCCACGAGCCGTCAAGATTCCTCGTGCGTCAACCATCCCCTCGATATCTTCCGGGCTCGTCTCGTCACGCACGAGGATCGTGCTCTCTCCACGTTTGGATGCCTCTACAACATCAACGGGACGAAAAACCACTCGACCCACTGCCGCACCTGGAGAAGCTGGGAGACCTTTCGCTATCACATGTCGATCGACACCATCCTCAAACACTGGGTGCAAAAGTCCTTCAAGTTGCTCAGGTTCGAGTCTCATGAGCGCTTCCCGCTCGGTCATTAAGTGCTCATCAGCAAGATCGACTGCTATCTTCAGCATCGCACGCCCGGACCGCTTGCCACTGCGTGTCTGAAGAATCCAAAGCTTGCCTTGCTGAACCGTAAATTCGATGTCCTGCATGTCCTGAAAGTGGCGTTCGAGTCGATCGCATGCAGAGGCAAGCTCTTCATAAACCTCTGGCATCATTTCTTCTAACGACAAAAGTCCACTGCTATCGCTTTCGGCCGCGGTGATAGGCTGTGGCGTCCGAATACCTGCAACGACATCTTCACCCTGCGCATTGATGAGACATTCCCCAAATAATTGCCGCTCACCAGTCGATGGATTACGGGTGAATAAGACCCCTGTAGCACAATCGTCACCGAGGTTCCCAAATACCATTGCCTGAACATTGACTGCCGTGCCCCAGCTGGAGGGATAACCGTACTGATCACGGTAAAAGACAGCGCGTGGATTCTCCCAGCTTTCAAAAACCGAGCCGATTGCACCCCAGAGTTGCACCCAAGGATCTTCGGGGAATTCACCACCACGATCGCGAATTAGTTCCTTGTATTCGCCTACCAGCTCCTTCAATGCTGCAGCATCGAGGTCAGTATCGTTCACGACACCACGTGAATGCTTTTTTGCTTCAAGTAACTCTTCATATGGGTCAGTATCAGTATCTTCGCGTTTCCCTACACCTAACACCACATCGCCGTACATCTGAACTAAACGGCGATAGGAGTCATAGGCGAATCTGGCATCTCCTGATTGTTTCGCGAGCCCTTCTACCGTTACATCATTCAGTCCCAGGTTCAGAATTGTGTCCATCATCCCAGGCATAGAAACACGAGCACCTGAACGAACGGAGACCAGCAGAGGATTTTCGGAGTCTCCGAATCTGCTTCCAACAAGATCTTCGATCTCAATGAGGCTTTCTCGAACTTCGAAATCGAGACGTTCAGGATATGTCTTCCCGAGGTTGTAATAGGAATTACAAACATTAGTCGTAATCGTGAATCCAGGAGGTACAGGAATTCCAAGCGAGCTCATTTCAGCGAGAGCGCTCCCTTTCCCACCCAGGAGGTTACGTAAACTCTGACTTCCATCAGAGCGTGGGCCACTAAAGAAATAAACGAGTTTTTCTGATTCAGTAGCGACGTGGGAACCCTCAGCGATTGTTGTCAATACTTCCCCCTCGATCATCTGCCACCAACATCACCACTCTTAAACGCAGTGAATCATTCAACACTCACGTACAAAAGATAGACGCCGACTCGGATTATAGAGGAGTAACGAATTCATCCAAGAAGATTATCGCACTGGACAGTGTCGAAGAGCGCTTGCAGACTCAGAAAATGACCTCGCAGCCTCTTAATCCCTCATGAACCTCGATAGTGTGCGACAGGATCTCGAAGCGCGCGAGTCGTGGCTATCGCGGGTTGCTGCCCGTGAAACAACTTCGAAAGGGCGTGAACGCGCAGAAGAACTAGAGCCGCTACGTCTCGCGTACCAGCTCGACCGTGATCGCATTATCCATACCCGAGCTTTCCGCCGTCTGAAGCACAAGACACAAGTCTTTGTTACTCCCGATTCCGACCACGTTGTCACACGAATGACTCACACTATCGAAGTTCAGCAAATCGCTCGCACGATCGCACGTGCGCTTAATCTCAACGAGGACCTTACCGAAGCAATCGCGCTTGGCCATGACCTAGGTCACACTCCATTCGGGCATGCAGGTGAGGAACAGCTAGCTCGGTTGCTACCAGATGGATTTCGACATAATGAACAATCACTCAGAATCGTTGACAGCCTTGAGCGCGATGGACAAGGTCTCAACCTTATGTACGAAACTCGCGACGGCATCCTTTGCCATTCGAAGGGACGTGCCTCTGTAACGAGCGAGGACGGTTGGGGACAGCCATCAACACTTGAAGGCGAAATTGTTAAACTCTCCGACTCGATCGCCTACCTGAACCATGACATTCAGGATTCGATCCGTGCAGAGCTCATCGCTGAAGCTTATCTACCTCGCCTTTCACGAGACGTCCTTGGGGATGATCATTCAACTCGCATTGAGGCACTCGTAACAAGTTGTGTGCTCGCATCCATGCGTACATTCGAGACGGACCATCCGACGATCTGCCTTAACCCCATAGCACTTGAAGCCATCGATAAACTACGCGACTTCATGTTCGAACGGGTTTACGGTCACGAGCGCACTTTAGAAGGTGCTGCGCTCGGCCAGTCTGTCATCACGACGCTCTTCGAGTATTACATGAGCAACCCTGACGATATCAGCGGTTGGTCGTTACCTCAGGATCCAGTTTGGCGCCGAGCAGCTGATTACATTTCAGGGATGACGGACCACTACGCGCTCGATCAAGCTCGAGTGTTAAAACTGCTCTAATAATCAACGTTCACTCGAAATCCTTGAGATCACTCTGTCCGAAAAGACAATCGAAATTCTCTACATCCATATCAGAAGCTGTACGGATTAGTGAACTTTCCGATTTAAGTTGCCTACGGAATGCTGTATCGACTGAACAGTCAACTCAATCACTGCCACTTCTATTGCGCTTCAGTCACTTCACGAGACACCATGTGGAATCGTTAGTTGCCATTCGGCATCGCGAACACTGTTAGCTCAAGCGTCTAGAACACATAAGGAGGACGGTACGAACCGCCAGTTAAACGCACCGATGATCGTCGGAGTCGCGATCATTCTGATCGCCACACTTACGGTGGCAGCGATCACAGCAATAGATCACAACGCTGACAAGACTCATTCAAACACCGTTGACGCCGTGGTAGCTGAGCCATTTGCAAATTTTGACGGTGTTCTTGTGCGAGCAATGCTCACTACCAACCTTCGAGTCACCCCTGACCGTCAATCCGCAGTCACGGTTATCATTCCTACTCAGGAAATCGCTCATGTCTCCGGTCGCACGGTCGACTCGGAATGGCTACACCTTTCCTATCCTGTTGGGACAAACATTAAAGGCTGGGCACCAGTCACACATTTCAACATCGAACGCGGTGACCTCGCTGCGGTAGATATCACTTCGGCTGCCGAAGCAAACATCGGTGATTCAAGTATCGTACCGTATCCCGAAACGAATCCGTTACCTGACCTCACAATCATCGATGCGTTCCTGCTACCGAACGGTAATCTCACTCTTGTGATTGAAAACATCGGCAGCGGTCGATTCATTGGGGCAATCGGATTACAAGTGACCGGAGCAAGTGGAAATCTCATCGGCTTACTCAATACTCAAGAAACCATCCTTCTGCCGCATAGAACCGCTACGATCGATACCGGTTTGCAGATCACTACCAACGGGTCATACCTGATTAAGTTAGACCGCCTCGATAGAATCGAAGAAATGGATGAGTACAACAACACAACAACAGTCTTTCTGGTGGCCAGTGGGACATGATTTCTGACACCAACGAAGCTAGGGATGGCAACGCCACTAAGATGCTGATAGATCGTCTCGAACGATCACACGATGCTCTTATCGGTGCACTATCTGAGCGCACTGAAAGCGACTTCCGCAAACCAGTCGGTTTAGCTATTGAAGACCAAACTCTCCCAGATCATGACTACCAATACACTCTTGGACACGCTCTAGCATCACTTGCACAAAACGAACGATTGGACCTCGCAAGTGCACGTTCCGAATCGATTAACAATCGCGAACTTCCGAAAAAACTAATCCCACCGCAAATCACGCATGATCTGGCAGGTGCTCGCCACCAAACTCTCAAACTGCTCGCGGAAATTGAGGA
>DKLZ01000067.1 GCA_002455955.1 Dehalococcoidia bacterium UBA6627 | reverse complement strand
CCTCTCAGACCAGTTACAGATCGTTGCCTTGGTAGGCCGTTCCCCCACCAACAAGCTAATCCGCCGCAGGCCCCTCCAGAAGCGCCGAAGCTTTGGTCCGAAGACCGTATGGGGTATTAGCTCCTCTTTCGAGAAGTTGTCCCCCACTTCTGGGCAGGTTCCTACGTGTTACTCACCCGTCCGCCACTGTCCGCCCAGCCGAAGCCGGGGTTCTCGTGCGACTTGCATGCATTAGGCACGCCGCCAACGTTTATCCTGAGCCAGGATCAAACTCTCCAAAACAATCAATACTCCTCTTTCGTTCCGGTTACCCAGTTCGATTGAGGTAATAGTCGATTGCGTACGAGCCCCTAAACACCACTAATAATCTCGTATGGTTAACGAAATATCACTGGAATCCGAGGACCCGTCCGATACGGAGATCCTTTATCTTTGGATTCTGCCTGCTGTCCAGATGTAAATGTGCACTGCTCACCTTAAAGGTGGCGACATCGGAGGCTAACGTGACGAATGATCACCGTCAACTAAACAAGATTCACTAACGGTGTTAATCGCTATGAATTCAGTCTGAGGCTATTGCGTTTCTATCTTTTTCTTCAATCTTTGATCCGATCTGCAACATTAATTTGTGGTCGTCCGTCCAGGCACGTCCATCAGCTAAGTCACAATGCGCACCACGCCGTGCGGTACATTCCAGCAAAGTATTGATTTGACGTGCATTTAATTCAAGACCAATTCGGCTAGCAGCGATCTCAAGCACATAAGCAGCGACCGCAGCAGGAAGTTCGCGCAGGGGGCGACGTTCGATGTCAGCGATGTTTCCTCTCACTGCTCCTATCGCAGCAAACTCTCGCTCAGCCCAGACTTCAAGAGCTAAGTCAGCTTCATCAACTCGATCTGCAAAGCGAGCAAGATGCTCACGAACTTCAACATTTACTTCCTGCAACGCCGGTAATACTTGATGACGAACTCGATTTCTTGCATATATCAAAGTCTCGTTAGTTGAATCGCTTCGAGCTTCTAATGAAAGGGCTTCCAAATAGGTATCGATCTCTGATCGAGTCACCCCGAGAAGCGGCCGTAGGAGACGCATGGCCTTATCCCCTGACATCGCAACAGGCCACGGGCTCTCCAAACGCATTCCACGAGCACCTCGTAATCCCGTGCCACGAGCCAAATTGAGGAGTACTGTCTCTGCTTGATCATCGCGAGTGTGGCCCGTCAGTAATGTGACAGCTCCTTCTTGTGAAAGGATGCTGCCGAGCCAACGGTAACGCGCAACACGGGCGGAAGCCTCACTGGAGGCAATCGGGAATTCGGAACAACCAACAGCGAATTCAACAGAAAGCTTTTCGGCAAGCTCACGGACGAACACCGCATCCGCCTGAGTTTCAAACTCTGAGCGTAATCGATGATCAAAATATGCAGCAATAATCGATGAGGACGGCATCGCGCGACAAACCGACACAAGCAACGAAACAGAGTCAGGTCCGCCTGAGCAAGCAATGACGAGCGGTTCGGCGAAAACTATTCGTCCTTGGAGCGAACTAGCCACCCGACGCTCAAAAGAATCGGTCCGTCGATTACGTGGAAAAGGCCCTGAGAGTTTAGTCATACTTCGAACCTAGTCGCCGACCAGCGGCTCCCACCAGCGCTCACCTGGTGCACGATCTGCTAACGGCACTACCGGCGCTTCTACCACAATTGCAACTTCACCGGGCAGAACAAGACCGAATTCGGTCCGAGCAATAGCTTCAATGTATTCATCAGAATTGATGTAACTGCTCAAACCTTCGAGCTTGGCTCGTTGCTGTTGTTGCTGAGCTATGTCATCACGGAGTACACGCTCTTGTAATTGAAGACGGTGGTTCTGTACGGCAGTTTGGAAGCCTGCGTACACAAATAAGCCAATGAGAAGTAGCGCGACCGCTATGACCATCTGGAACGGTCCAAATACTGGCTCACGAAAGGTCAGCATAGGTAGACGGTGCATTAACACTCTTGCCTTCCGCCCCGCCATAAGAAACGGTAACAGAGCTTCGCATATCGAAGCGATCGGTTCGTGTATTTCAAACCGACTAGCCTCTCACACGCTATCAACGTGACAGCGTTCATTCATGAGTGAAACTCGCCATCGACGCTCTGGTTCGACTTCTACAACCGAGACCGCGGCAAGATCTATTCGGATACGACGGAATACAGATAGTGGAACATCAAAACCGTGACACAGTGCAGCTTTGATCGCCAAATTGTGAGTGACCATCGCCACTGAACCGTTAGGATGCTTCCCTGCTACCTCTTCAATGATCTCGACCATACGGGCTTGTACTTCTCCGTATGTCTCACCTCCAGGCATCCGAAGATCCGTCGGATCTTCGGTTCGCCAGCGCTCAATGAAATCAGGATACCGCCTACGCGCTTCTGGAATCGGCATACCATCAAGATCACCCTGATCGAACTCGACAAGGCGAATATCTTCCTGAACGTCAATATCCTTTGCAGCACCTATCGCTCTGGCGACATCCCGCGTGCGTAGGAGTGGACTCGATATAAGTGCAGTTAGATCTCGTGACCGAAACCACCCCGCAACTGCTTCGGCTTGAAAACGACCACGATTATTCAACGGCACATCCCGTAACCCTTGAGGTATCCCAAGAGCATTATCCTCGGTCTCACCATGTCTCACCAGATAGAGAGTGACCGCCATCAGCGTTCCAAACTCAGGAAAGCTGTTATCGCAGGCATGTCATTAGGATTTTCAGGATGCCCGGCTAAAGGAAGCGGTTGGCCTAGTCCCAACCAAACGTCAAAAGCTAATACAAGATTCTCGTTCCAATAGACAAAGCCCGATGGTAATTCACAGTCGAAAATTGGCACCGGTGCTTGACCATTGACGGCCGTCCAATCCAGTCGGAGTGTTTCAATATCTGGATACACCCAGAGCACGAACACTGGTCCGAAATCGCTTCCTGCCAGACTGGCGGACCAGTACGGACGTCCGACGACGCTACTGCTGGGACAAAGCGGAGCCCTTTCCTTAACTAGCCAAAATGAGTAACCATATTCACCTTCGACCATCAGCCGCACATCCTCAGTTGAAAAAGGAATACCCGTCACGTCACCCTCTCGTTCACTCGAAACGATGGCTGCATTCGCGACTGGAGTGGCTGCAGCTGTAGCTGTGACTACCGGCTCCGAAGTAGACGTCGCCGACACCTGTAGTGCAGGCTGCTGCTGTATTACAGGTGTCGGCGTCCGGATTGAAGGATTCTGGGAAGTGACAGCGATTGTTGACGTTGGCGTAACTATCTCTGAATCAGAGCTACCGCAGGAAACACAAACAATTATCACAATCACGGCAGCAACTAGTAATCGCATTATCGTCAATTAACCGAAATCTGCGGTGAAATCTCCGTGTCATCTACCAGAGATTCTTCACGATTGATTGGCACAAACTCAATCGTCGTGCGCGTGATACACATAGAGGTTAATACCCCTCCTAACGCTCGGAGTACTTGAGCAGGGCGCCCTGTACGTCCTTGCTGGAGTGATAAGTGCATGTCAAGACTTACAGTATCCCCCACCTGGAGACAGGTTATGTCAATAATCGTTCTACGTAGATCATAGCGCCGTACCTTGTCACCACGCTGCTCTTCCCAATCGAGCTTATTCAGCTCCAATAATTCAGTGACTTTTGAGCTGAGTGTCTGGAAATCTACGACACCAGGTTCAAATTCCACACTGTAATGAGCGGCATGCAGGCAAGACTGCATCGAGGGCAAACTGTCATCAACTTCATTGACCTCCGATACGGTCAGTCCTGGCGGCATTACGGCCTTGAGTTGCTGCACTACCAGATCGAGTGTCAAATCTTCATCTAACCAAAGATCAAGCATTTCTCGTGAACCTTCGAGCCCGACAGGTAGTGGCGCTGCAAGTGCTATCTTCGCGTGCGGGGAAAATCCTTGGGAATAGGACAACGGCAAACCAGCGCGACGTATAGTCCGCTCCCATGTTCTCATCATGTCTAAATGGCCCACCCAGCGGAGCGGACCTCGCTTGGCGAACGTTACCCGAAGCCGTTGTGCCATAACACCAGTCTAGAGCTACATCTCCTCAGGGGTAGCCCATAGCTTCGGAAGTGCTTCAAGAAGCTCGCCTGCGGCCGAGCGTGGATCTTGATTACGTGCAGCAACCTCCAGGACTAGCTCATCTAGAAGACTGTTCACTTTGTCAATCTCAAATACCTCACGATGCAATCCCGCTCGAACGAGTGCTACGATCTGGCCTCGAACATGGCGTTCGCGTTCTTGAGCACCATGTGTGTCACTGCGAGTGTGCTCTTGATGATCATCGATCGAGTCAACTAGCTCGGCAACACCCTCGTTAGCTCTTGCTACCGTTGAAAGGACGGGAGGTTTCCAAGCATCATGATTTGCGATCGCAAGTAGTGCTCGAAGCTGAGCTACTGCTGTGTCAGCACCGGCGAGATCGGCCTTGTTCACGACCATAATCTGTGCGATCTCCATCAATCCAGCCTTCATTGACTGAACTTCATCTCCCGCCGCGGGATTCGTAACCAAAACAGTAGTCTGTGCTGTTGTAGCCACTTCCACTTCGTCCTGACCGGCTCCGACAGTCTCAATCAGTACAACGTCGTGACCAAAAACATCCATCAAATCGACGACGCCTGTAGCCGTTTCCGATAACCCTCCGAGATTTCCCCTCGATGCCATTGAACGAAGAAACACACCCGGATCACTGGTTAACTCTTGCATGCGAATGCGGTCGCCAAGAATCGCACCATGCGAGAACGGGGAAGACGGATCGACCGCGACGATACCTACTGTGCGACCACGTACACGTTCTTCTCGCGCAACTGCGCCAACAAGAGTTGACTTACCGGTCCCAGCTGACCCGGTAATTCCGATAGTCTGGGCTCGCCCTGTCCTCGGATAAACCTGACGCAATATTTCACGGCCAATCATAGTGTCAGCTTCAACGTGGGTGATCGCACGAGCCAGCGCGCGGCGATCTCCTGCTAGCAAAGAATCGACTATTTCTTGGGCGTCCAAAAGAACTAAACGCGACGCGGCGCGTTCTCGCGCACAAACTCTATGACATCACGTGTGTCGGTACCAGGTCCGAACACACCCTTGAATCCGAGTGCTTCTACTTGCGAGACGTCCTCGGCCGGGATAATCCCGCCAGCAAACAGAAGAACGTCATCGATCTTTCGTTGCGTAAGCTCCTCGACGATACGCGGAAATAGCCCAAGATGCGCACCCGACAGAATCGAGAGTCCAACCACCTGAACGTCTTCCTGCAATGCAGCTTCCGCAATCATTTCTGGTGTCTGCCGGATACCTGTGTAAACAACCTCCATACCTGCATCTCGCAGGGCACGAGCAACCACTTTTGCTCCTCTATCGTGACCATCTAGACCTGGCTTCGCAATCAGAACCCGTATTGGGCGTCCTTCTGCCACGCTACCGGATGTGGTGTTTGGATCGTTCATCGGAGCCTCCACGTCGGTCCTGACAAGATCGATGTCACTTAGTTTCGATACTCAATTAGTTGGATCGCTAGTCCAAACGACTGGTCTGCAGAGATCGTCGCAGTGATGCTGTCGGGTAACGGTCCCGCAGCAGCATCAGCTAACTCATACCCAGCTTCACGGTAACGGGCGATCTCGCTGTGGATGTCCTTAGTCTCGATTGCAACCATCGAAGAGGCACTTTCTCCCACCTCATCAAGACGTTTAGCAAGCGGCGATTGAGGAGAATCAGCAACCAGCAGCTCAATTACAACCTGACTGATGGGCATTTGTCCGATCCGCATCCCTCGTGCTTCAGCATGCACTTCATTTGAGACCTCGATACCAACAAGTTGTTTCCAACTGGCACTGGCTTTCTTCATGTCTGTCACAAGCAGAGCAAGATGGTCGAAGCCTTTCGCATCCGAACTGTGCGCATCATCAGGAGGTTGCGCTAGCTCAACTAGAACACCGTGAGCAGCTTCCGGATGGATAAAAGCTATCTCTCCAGCCAGCCCTTCACGAGGCTCTTCATCAATTAATTTGATGCCTGACGTTTTCAAACGTTGCAGCTCACTTCGAATGTCATCGGTACGAAAACATATATGGTGAAGCGTCGGACCTCTGGATTCGAGGTATCGAGCAACACCGGTATCTTCGCGAGTCGGCTGCAATAATTCGATCTCGTTCTCCCCAACAGCTAGCAGCACACCGCGGACACCTTGCTCTTCAATGGTGCGATCTGCGGTGACTTCGAGACACATTACATCTCGAAAAAAATGGAGTGCTTCATCAGCATCAGGAACAACAACGCCCACGTGATGAATTTTGTCGATCATAGAAAGCTCCAGGATAGTCTCGATGGGAGAAAAGGATGAGTTAACTAAAGGGTCATCACTTCCTGATACTCGCCCCATTCGTCACGCAATACATCACAGATCTCTCCGACCGTGACATAATTTTCTCCGGCCTCAATCAGTAGTGGCATCATGTTCTCGGTACCACTAGCTGCTTGTCGAATCGCTTTCAAGGAATTGTCAACCGCCTCTTGATCACGACGAGCCTTCAAAGCACGAATATCATCTACGCGGCGCTTTTCGACAGCCGGATCAACTCTCATGATCGACGGAGGCTCAAGCTCGTCAGTAATGAAATCGTTCACCCCAACGACAATCCGATCCTTCGTCTCAGTCTGTTGCTGGAGGCGATATGCACTTTCCTGAATTTCACGCTGCTGGAATCCTTGCTCGATCCCTGTGAGAGCACCACCAAGATCTTGAATGCGATCGATGTAGGCCATCGCCTCTTTCTCGACTCGGTCCGTTAATTCCTCGATGTAATATGATCCCGCCAAGGGATCAATGACGTCAGCAACTCCTGATTCATGACCAATCATTTGCTGAGTTCTTAATGCCAGCTCAACTGCTTCTTCGGTAGGAAGTGCAAGCGCTTCGTCGTAAGAATTAGTATGTAGTGATTGTGTACCACCGAGTACTGCTGACATCGCCTGTAAGGCAGTACGGACGAGGTTATTAAGAGGTTGCTGCGCAGTTAGCGTTGCTCCACCAGTCTGCGTGTGGAAGCGCAGCATTTGCGCTCGCGGGTTCTTTGAACCGTAACGCTCCGTCGCGATTCGCGCCCAAACGCGACGACTTGCACGAAACTTAGCGACTTCCTCGAGGAAATTCGAGTGACATGCCCAGAAAAACGCCAGCCGTGGTGCGAACTCATCGAATTCCAAATCCGCTTCGATAGCAGCTTCGACATATTCGATCGCATTCGCAAATGTGAATGCGAGTTCCTGAGCAGCTGTACAGCCTGCCTCACGCATGTGGTACCCGCTGATCGATATCGTATTCCAAGCTGGTAGATTGTCTTTGCACCATGCAAAGCTGTCGGTCACCAATCTCAGAGATGGACGTGGAGGAAAGATATACGTACCGCGCGCGATGTATTCCTTTAAAATGTCATTTTGGATCGTGCCGCCGATTTTGGTGAGATCAGCATTCTGCTTCTTCGCCGCCGCAACATAGAACGCGAGCAGAATAGGCGCTGTGGCGTTGATAGTCATGGACGTTGTGATCTGCTCGAGAGGGATCCCTTCGGTCAACGTCTCCATGTCCTCTAGTGAGGAGATCGCAACTCCAACTTTTCCAACCTCTCCAATCGACTGCTCGGAATCAGAATCGAAGCCAATCTGAGTAGGTAAATCAAATGCAACAGACAATCCCGTCTGCCCTTGTTCCAACAGGAACTTGTATCGTTTGTTCGACTCAGCTGCGTCGGCAAATCCTGCATACTGCCGCATCGTCCAGAGACGTCCTCTGTACATCGTCGGCTGCACACCTCGGGTGAACGGATACTCTCCTGGGTATCCGAGCTTTTCGTGATAGTTCCATTCCGCAAGATCTTCCGGTCCGTAGAGCGGATCTAGTTCGGCTCCAGATGAGGACTCGAAATGATCGCGTCGCTCTGCGAAGCGATTGACCGCTTTTTTGTGTGTGGTGTCTAGCCACTCGTGCTTGCTTTTACTAGTCAAAGTAGCCCCCACTTCGAACGAAATTGTAGGTGAGCCTCGACAGCACGTTCAATTTTGTAGAGCACCGAACAAATCGGATTGAACCTAGGAAGCAAACGATCCGACCACCTGATAAAGATCGTCTGCCGACTCTCTCGCTAAAGTTCTACTCAATACAATCTCGAATATCGTGCTGGATGGTGGGCGATGGAGGGCTCGAACCTCCGACCTCTCGGGTGTAAACCGAACGCTCTAGCCAACTGAGCTAATCGCCCGCAATCCCAATCCAAGCACAAAGACCGCAAATCTGCGACGAATCGAGCAAAATACGATCATCGAAAGATTCTCATCAATCGATGTTTTCCAGAATAAGTAAATAAGTAACTGTTCGTGTGTCGACTGTTAGGATGCCCCTATCCCCTGTTGCCAACGCTCTAATTGATCTCAGTCGTCGAGGACGATGATGACCGAAGAACAGCGACCTTCTCCATCAACTAACGATATCAACCGCTATCGCAATTTTCGTCAGGACGAGATCGATGCTGCAAATCTTTACCGTGCAATGGCATCCGCTGAGCCGCGAACCGAAATAGCAGAACTCTATCTTCGCCTAGCAGCTTCAGAAGACCGTCACGCAGATTTCTGGGTAAACCAACTTCAGCAGAGCGGCATCGAGAGTGATGAAGGACACCCGAGTTGGCGCTCCCGTGTCCTAGCATGGATTGCGATCCGCTTTGGCCCTGAATTAGTGCTTCCAACGATCGCTGCTCAAGAGCAAACAGGTCAAACGATGTACGACGACTCGCCCGAAGCATCGGAAACGGAACTGCCGCGCGACGAAAGATCACACGCGCGAATACTAGGGGTGCTATCCGGAGCGCGAGGTGGTGTCGAAGGCCCGTTGATCAGCCAATTAGAAGGGCGCCATCGTCGTGTAGGTGCAAATGCATTGCGAGCAGCTGTACTCGGAGCGAACGACGGACTCGTCTCTAACTTAAGCCTCGTGATGGCCCTCGCCGGAGCTGAACTTGAAAATCGGGCCGTCCTCATTGCAGGGCTGGCCGGCTTACTCGCGGGCTCAATATCGATGGCCCTAGGGGAATGGATATCTGTACAAAGTTCACGTGAGCTCCTCGAAGAACAGCTCGCAGTAGAAGCTGAGGAGATCCGACTGATGCCGGAGGAAGAGACTGAGGAGCTCTCCCTGATATATCAAGCAAAGGGCTTCCCAGAAAATGATGCACGGAAAATCGCCGAACAACTGATGAGCAACGAAGCGACCGCGCTCCAGACTATGGCGAGTGAGGAACTCGGTCTGGAAGCAACAAGCCTGGGCGGTTCAGCTTGGGTGGCAGCTTTCGCATCATTTTCCCTATTCGCCATCGGGGCGATCGGACCTGTAGCGCCATTCGCATTCTTCGACGGTTCGTTAGCCGTAATCATCAGCATAATCGTGAGCACTCTTATGCTCTTTGCAATCGGTGCTGGGATCACACTAGTGACTGGTCGAAGCTTGTTGCATTCAGGTGGGCGACAGATTGGATTCGGTCTCACGGCTGCCGCAATTACCTATGGGATCGGCCACTTAATCGGTATCTCTATTAGTGGTTGAATCAATACGGAACTGTCCTCGATGCGAAACCGTCACCTCCAAAGGTGATGATTTCTGCCGCGAATGCGGTGAACGCCTAGATACAGAACAGGCACCACACCCGGCATTCAGCGAGTTAGTCGGTTCAGGATTACCTAAAGTAGTCCTTGAACCATCACAATTTATTGACCAATCGAAACCGCAGATCTCATCGAGAAGTCAAACTACCTTGCCGCCAGTTGAGAAGTACATTGATCGGTTGCGCGAGGTGTTCGGTTATCCCAATTTGCGTGATGGCCAAGCGCGTGTTCTCGATGCCCTGAACAACACCGATGTATTAGCGGTGATGCCCACGGGAAGCGGGAAAAGCCTCTGCTATGTTCTGCCCGCTCTTGAAGTTGGTCTGACTGTGGTTGTCTCACCATTGATCGCATTGATGCAAGATCAGGTCGAAGCCTTACAAGCTGCCGGTGTAGCAGCAACTTTCATCAACTCGAACTTGAATCATCACGAGCAAAATCAGCGATATCTATCGTTTATCCGGGGTGAAATCCAACTCCTCTATGTGGCTCCGGAACGTTTCGCGAATCCTGCTTTTACTTCTGGCCTGGCACGTGCAGGAGTCGAACTGTTCGCGGTGGATGAAGCTCACTGCATCTCTGAGTGGGGTCACAACTTTCGACCAGACTATCTTCAACTCGGAGAGATCAGGGAACTAATCGGTCGACCGCGAACACTCGCACTTACCGCAACAGCCAATCCGCAAGTCCGGCAAGATATCTGTGAACGCCTAGGACTCACTGGAGCGGTCAGCGAGATCGTAACTACTGTGGATAGGCCAAATCTCACGCTAACCGTTATACCCATTGCCGGAATGCCAGAGCGACAACAGTGGCTAATCGACTTCGTCCGTGAGCAGCGCGACCAAAGTGGCATTGTCTATGCACGTACTCGTCGAAATGTAGAGGAAATTACCGCAGCACTACAGGCTGAGGGACTCGACGCAGAGGCATATCACGCTGGTCTGGATCGCACGCATCGCAGCACGATCCAGCGAGGATTCATGCTGGGAAAGACGTCTGTAATCGTTGCGACGAATGCCTTTGGGATGGGCATCGACAAACCAGATGTGAGATTTGTTGTCCATTTTCAGTTACCTCCACGAATAGAGGCCTACTATCAGGAAGCAGGGCGTGCCGGTCGCGACGGAGATTCCGCATCCTGCGTGCTACTTTACTCGCGACGCGATCGCACGACACAGCAGCGATTCATCGAAATGGAACATCCTGATGACGAAACGGTCCGCAATACCTGGCTCCGCTGGATCGAAATCGCAAACAGCGAAACCGGTCACCTGCCTTCCGATGTAGGGAGTTCCGACCGAGACCAATTTGGTTTGATCATCTCAACTCTACGAGACTCAGGCCTCATCGACCCGGTCGAACAGAAGATACTATCGCAAGACCCATCGGCATTAATCGATATGCGATCCGTAAAACAGCATCGCAATTATGCCGAGGCGCGACTGAGCGAGATGACTGAGTATGCCGAAACTAAATCTTGCCGTCGTGCTCTCGTGCTCCGCTACTTCGGAGAGACTCCTCCAGAGGAATGTGCCAATTGCGATAACTGCCTTGGAATCGCCCTGAGTGAAGATATTGATTACCCACCTGACTTGTTCGATGAGTTATTAGAACTACGCGATCAGATTGCACGGACAACTAACCGCGAATTATTTCGCATCTTCGAAAATCGAACCGCGCGGGAAATCGCTGCATACCGTCCTCGCGATCGCGAGAGTTTGCTGAAAATCTGGGGAATTGGTGAGAAACGAGCTGACTGGATCGGGCCAGAGTTAATCGCTGTCATCGAAGAATGGTGCACCGCTCACCCAGAAATCAAACCATCGGAGATGCCCACGGAGCGAACACTAAAACAGAAGCTAGACTTACAGAAAGATCTCGGTCCAAATATTGACAAAGACGACCCATTGATTAAGGCTCTCCGAGCATGGCGTTCCGAGCGAGCTCGAAGCGACGGAGTTCCCGCTTACACCCTCTTCTCCGACCGTACCCTGCGTGAACTTGTAGCAAACCGTCCAACGGATGAGCAGGCTCTTCTCAATATATGGGGACTGGGTGAATCTCGAGTTAACCGTTTTGGGTCCGAGCTGATTGCACTCATCAAATAAACGCACCCATTAGCAGACGTTTGCGAATATAGTTATAGTCAGTCAGAAGAGAATATCCACGTGGATAAGGGGCTCCGAATGAACCTAACCGTCACAGACCTTGCACAGCAACATCTTTCGAAACTTATTGCCGAACACGATTCAGGCACCCAAGCAATCCGAGTATTCGCTCAAACCGGCGGTTGCGGATGTAGTGGACCGTCATTTGGTATGGGCCTCGATGATCCGCAGGCAACAGATGCGATCGTCGAATTCGGAACGCTCAAGTTCATCGCTGACCCTACGGCCGCTGAAGCGCTCGAGGGAGCAGCAATTGATTACGTCGAAGACGTAATGCAACAAGGATTTTCGATCGAGGCACCTAACGCAGCTGAAGTTCTCGGTGGCGGTGGTAGCTGCGGTTGCGGTGGTGGAGCTCACTAATTTCGGCCATCTTGAGATAGAAAAGTCAGTATGTAGGTTGAAACAGCTGATTTCGCGCCCCCTACTATTGAACGGAGGGAACGTTGGTGACATTAGAGATCTACAATCCCACTGCTTCTGGGCCAGCACAGCAAGAGCTGAACAGCGAGATGCAGAACTTCCGCGAGTCGCGCGTGGGGATTCTTGCCAATTCGAAGCAACATGCTGATTTGATACTCAACGCTATCGCCGACCAGCTCGCGAAAGACTACGGCGTAATCAAGACGGTGGTCGCAAAAAAGATCACGAATGGCCCCACACCACCGGAAATCGAAGACAAACTCGTCGAGGAGTGCGATTGGGTGCTCCTCGGAAGTGCTGACTGAGGATCCTGCACCGCGTGGAGTATCCACGCAGCAGTCTCTCTTGAAAAACGAGGCATCCCCACCGTCACACTCGCAACCAGTGAATTCGAACGCCTCTCCCGACTACAGGCACAAGCGATGGGCTTTGGCACTCTGCGCCTCGTTACTATCGAGCACCCGCTCGGTGGCGTACCAGCGGAGCAGGCACTGACGAAGGCCGATTCAGCAGCAAGCGCGGTCAGCTCCTTGATACTGGGTTAGTGATCTTCGAGTAGCCACGAGCCAGCGTAAAGAGCGCTTCAACCTTAAAGAGTCTCCCGTGCTATCAGGATCCGCACCAGCTTGTCGACATGAAACATATGGAGCATCAAGGTAAGGCTTGTTATGTCAGTGAACCTCGACCTGCCACCAATCGTTGAGATTGAAGACTCTCTTGAGGCAGTGATTGACTTCTTTGAAACTCAGGGATGGACGGACGGCCTCCCGTTCATACCTCCAACTCGAGCTCGCGTAGAAGAAATGTACAGGTATATCGATCGTAAATCTGACAACGTAATCGCAACATTGGCCCCTCGAAACGGAGAGGCAACAGTCGAACGCATCGCAGTCAATGCCGTGATGGCGGGATGCCGGCCAGAATACTTGCCGGTCCTGATAACGGCGGTCCAAGCAATCGCAGACGAAGCATTCAACCTCAACGGTATCCAATCGACGACGCACCCTTGCGGGGTCCTGATGCTACTCAACGGACCAGTGGCGAGAGAGCTCAATGTCAACAGCGGATACAACTGCTTTGGCCAAGGTTGGAGGGCAAACGCGACGATTGGTCGAGCAATGCGGTTGATGCTTCTCAATATCGGTGGAGGCACACCAGGTGATGGAGATAGATCCACTCATGGTTCACCAGCAAAGTTCAGTTATTGCGCGGCTGAAAACGAGACCGATAACCCATGGGAACCACTTCACGTAGAGAAAGGATTCAACCTCGAGGACAGCACCGTCACTGTCATGGCCTGCGAGGCACCTCATAACGTCAATGACCATGTAAGTGTGACAGGCCATGGACTACTCACAACCATTGCTCGTGCGATGCGACAACCTGGTAGCAACAACATGAGCAGCAACGGTGGCCAACCACTGGTGGTCTTGGGACCAGAGCATGCCGAGGCTATTGCCAAAGACGGCATAACAAAGGATGAAGCGAAACAAGAGCTCTGGAAGCAATCACAACTTGCCATGGAAGATGCCTCGGCAGACTGGATTAAATCGCGAACGGAGGCAACAGCAGAAGGCGAAGGAGGCGAATCATTCTTCCAGATGGCCGAACATTGGTCGCGAATCAATCTGATCATCGCAGGCGGCGCCGGCAAACATTCCTGCTGGATCCCAACTTTTGGTCGAAGTGGCATGACGGACACCGTCACTAGACGGATAGAACGTGCAGACGGTTCGCCAGTGCATTCGGTATACGATCTTGGAACCACATAGCAACGGAATCGAACTACCGGACACCCGTCCTTTTGGTGAGCGAATCAACGCACTTACCTTGGACT
>DKLZ01000022.1:71325-93550 GCA_002455955.1 Dehalococcoidia bacterium UBA6627 | reverse complement strand
CGAGTAGCATTACGCACTCCCTACGAATGCCTCGCAACTTTGTCTCAACTGTTGGCGCCGTTCACTCCGTTTGTAGCCGAATCGCTATATCGGAATCTCGTTGCGGGGCGTGTCGAGGGCGGGACAGATTCCGTACATCTTTCAAGTTGGCCTGAAACGAACGAAGAGCTAATTAATGCAACTTTGAGCACCGAAATGGCAGCGGTACAACGAATGGTGTCGCTGGGGCGGGCCGCACGATCATCTGCAGGAGTTCGTGTTCGTCAGCCTCTTGGCAGAGCCGTACTTATACCGCGAACTGATGCTGACCGACGTGCGCTCGAACGTCTGGCTCCGTTGATCGCCGACGAACTGAACGTTAAGACGATCGAGGTTCCTGCAGATGCCGGTAAGCGTGTCACGTACAAACTGCGTCCGAATCTTTCAGTGCTCGGACCGAAGTTTGGACGAGAAGTAGGAAAAATTCGAGCAGCGCTGGAAACAGCGAATGCTCCGGAAATTGTGCGTGCGATGCGCGATGCTCAAGTAGTAAAGATTGACGGATTTGAGCTTGGTGGAGGAGACATCATCGTTGATGTTGAAGCAAGTGAGGGTTGGGCCGCTGCGGAAGATGGCGGGTATATGGCGCTTCTTGACATGACGATCACGCAGGAGCTTCATTCAGAAGGACTTGCTCGCGAGCTCGTTCGTCGATTGCAAGATATGCGACGCGAAGCAGGTTTCGAGGTTGCTGATCGTATAGCGGTGCGTTATGAAGCGCCCGAAGAGTCTGGCATTACTCAAGTAGTAGCAGATCACGTCGACTACATAGCGGAAGAGACATTGGCATTGAGCATCGAGAGCGGAGAAGCTTCTGAAGGATGGTCATCAGCAACCACAAAGATTGAAGGCTTGGAAGTTGTCCTATCGTTGATGCGAACGAGTGGGAAATAACGGCACCGAACTGTCATTCGCTAGTGCGCTTTGTTGACCTGTTCGATTGCCTCTTGGGCTTGTTAGCGGAAGGGAATTGGCGGGATGCGCCTGGTGGCACATGATCTTCGGCATCTTCGGGGGCAAGAGTTAGCCAGCGAATAACCTTCCACACAGCGAAGAGGGCAGAACGACTTTCAGTTTCATCTTCATGACCATGGCGAGGTTCCTCATGCAAGACATGCGGAACCTCGTTTGCGATTTCCGCCCCAATGATCAAAATGTTTGCGCTCAAAAAGACCCAAAAAAGTAACACCACTACGCCGCCGAGTGCGCCATAAAGAATTTCGTAGCTTGCAAAATTAGTGAGATAAATCGTGAAACCGTACTTGAGGCCTTCGAACGCAAAAGCAGCGAAGAGGGCGCCAGGCCAGAGGTAACGGAAGCGCACTTGTCGGTTGGGCGCCAACCAATAGAGCAATGCAAACGTTAAGAACGAGAGCAAGAGCGAAGCGCCAAGTGTCGCGAATTCCCATAGCCATTCAATGTTTGATGAAAGGGGGAGATTGGCTGTCCGTTGTTGGACGATTTGCCAACTAGCGGAGAGGAGGACACTGCCTAGTACTGGTAGCCCAAGAACAGGTAGAAGTGTGTAGTCCACGATTTTACCTCGTAAGGCCGGGCGTGCTTTACGCACTTCGAAAGCAACATTCAAAGCGGTGCGTACCGAGGCTGATAGTGCTCCTGAGGTCCAGAACACTCCGAGGAACGCTATAAACGCGAGCTGCGGGGCGTTACTAGCAGTACCAACCACAACATCACTCACCTCAGCGGGCAGTATAGGTAGCGACGCAACGAGTTCGTCGATTACCCGTATCTGAAGATTGGCATCACGAAGTATGAGACCGAAGAGAGCAACTGTCAGAATCAATAGCGGTAACAGAGAAAAAAGAGCGTAGTAAGAAATTGCTGCTGCCATTTGAGTGCCGCGATCTTCGGCAAAATTTTTCAATGCCCTGCCACCGATACGCAATGCAATGTTGAACCAAGATGGAGGCCTGAGGCGTGCAGGGTTCGTTTGTTGTGGCGACGGCGAATCGTTACGGGTCGAGCCTATTGGTGATTGCGATTGGCTGAGCTCAGGGTGTGCCACGGGACCCCTTATTTTGCAAGATGCCTCGACGGTGGGCGTGTGCTTCGCGATCCTATTTGTATCATTCGTCTCATTTCGATGAGCTTAATACCAAGGATCCTAGCAATGCCCGGCGAATCTGAGTCACTTCATGTCGAACACAAGCGCATAGTTGTAAAGGTGGGTACTAATGTTTTGACCGCCGGGAGCAACGAACTAAACCTCTCAACGATGGTAAATCTCGTTCAACAAATCGCCACGATACAGGCTAATAATATGGAAGTGCTTCTTGTGACATCAGGAGCAATTGCAGCAGGGAGCCATCACGTAGATACGAGCGATAGCATCTCCAGTTTGCATCCTCGGGACGTTCAGGCTCGACAGGTGTTTGCGGCTGTCGGGCAGAGCAGGCTCATGTCTCTGTGGGACAACCTTTTCGAACGACATAAGATGGTTGTTGCGCAGGCCCTACTGACTGCGACCGATCTAGCTGATCGGGTTAGTTATCTCAATGCTCGGAACACCTTAACGCGGCTAATCGAGCTCGGCGTTGTGCCGATTATTAACGAAAATGACGTAGTCTCGGTAGATGAGATTGATTCACACAATATCGGTGACAACGATCATCTTTCAGCGCAAGTTGCGAATCTTGTCGATGCTGACCTTTTGTTGCTCTTAACTGATATTGACGGGTTGTACTCTGCGAATCCTGCGCGCAACGCGGACGCAGAATTGATACGTGAAATTCCTCGTGTTGACGCGACAATTCTACAAGCGGCAGCAGGGGCGCCAGGCGCAAGAGGGACCGGAGGCATGATGTCTAAGGTTGCGGCTGCAAAGCTCGCAACACAGCATGGCAGTCACGTCGTCATCGCTGACGGGAACGAACATGATGTCGTGGTGCGAGTTGCCACCGGTGAACTCCTAGGAACGCATTTTTCTCCAACGGGCGATCGCATTGAAAGTCGGCGCCGTTATCTCTTGTCAGGGCTCCAAGTCCGAGGAAAGGTAATGGTAGATGCGGGAGCAGCCACGGCTATACAAGATGGTGGTAAATCACTTCTGCCGGCGGGAGTAAGCACAGCCGAGGGTGAGTTCTCTCGTGGTGACGTGGTAGATATCTACGATATGCACGGTGTGCATGTTGCTATAGGGCTTGCGAACTACAATCGGATCGAGATTGAAAAAATCGCTGGGAAACACTCTGAGCAGATCGTTGAGACTCTTGGTTACGAGTACTCTGAGGAGGTCGTACATCGAAACAACTTAGTGCTTGTGTAGGTTTGTCATTTCGACTGACGGAATGTTTATGATTTTGTAGGCAAGACTAGGAGTATCGATGAAAGCTACTGGGGTTGCTCTTCAGACACAGCGCAAGAGCGGTCACCAGTGTAGCATCGGCCCCTAAAAGCACAGAGGAGTTTTCGATGCCTGACTATAGCTTCGATAGAGAAGCGCGAACCACAAACTCTGAGCAATGGGTAATCGAAACCCCCGAGCACTCTATCGGTCGAGTAGATGTGCACTTCACAACGTCAGCCGCTCACGCAACGCTCGCAGTCCATTCATCGGTCACTGATGATGAGATTGAACGCCTGATTGCCGAAATCGATGAACGAGTCGTGCTCTCTGGGGATCCTTATCGTGAAGATCTCATTGTTACCGTCTGGCGCGGTGAAGAGGTTGGTGTATTTGCTGAAGAAACTGCCGCCGAGAGCCAAGATGATATGGAGAATGGCGAATAGGAGAATTTCATGATCCGTGTTGTGATCAGCGGTACCGGGCAAATGGGAACGTTGATCATCGGAGCTGTTGAGGATGAGGACGATATGAGTCCGGTTGGCATTCTCGAACCGATTTCACCTATTCACAGCAGCTCCGATGGATTACCTCTGCAATCCGATCCGGGAGAATTATTTAGAGCAACAAGCCCTGATGTTGTGGTTGACTTTACGAATGCCGAAGCTGCCCCTGCGTTAGTTGAAGCAGCTCTTGAATACAATGTTTGTCCGGTGATCGGTACAAGTGGAATAGCCGATAAGACGCTAAAGCGATTACGGGAAGGGTGTGCGAAACAAGGCCTTGGCGCGGTAGTGGCTCCGAACTTTGCCATAGGCGCTGTGTTGCTGATGTACATGGCACGTCTCGGATCGCAATACTTTCATTCTGCCGAGATCATTGAATTGCACCATGATGAGAAAGTAGATGCACCGAGTGGCACGGCGCTCATGACTGCTCGATTGATGCGTGAAATGCGGACATCTAACTTTCGTCACAATGAGCCAGCATTAACTCATATTGATGGCACGAGGGGCGGCGTTGAAGGAGGCGTTGGGATCCACTCAGTACGTCTACCTGGTCTGGTGGCTCATCAAGAGGTGATCTTTGGCGGTCAAGGACAAACCTTAACGCTGCGTCATGACTCCACAGGTCGTGATTCGTTCGTTCCTGGAGTGCTACTCGCAATTAGAGAGGTGATCGAGCAAGATCACCTAGTCGAAGGGCTCGACCAGCTCGTCGGTTTGTCGTAGAAAACCTCTTCGATTACTTGTGATCAGGGTCGGTAAATCAAAAATTACCTCCGCCCTCTGGTAAAAATGTAGAGTTACGATTGCACATGGGCTTTGTAGGTGGATTTGAGTCCAAGGAGCAAGTCATTCCAAATGTGGCAGTGATCGGAGCAACAGGAGCTGTTGGCGAGGTATTCCTTCGGGTTGCTGAACAGCGCGAGTTTCCTATTCAGGAGCTCAAATTACTTGCAACTTCGCGCTCAGCCGGTAAGAAGATTCGATTTCGTGGCGCCGAGATAACTGTCGAAGAAACAAGTGCAGCTGCACTCGCTACATCTGATATTGTTTTTTGTTCGGCAACCTCAGAAGCTTCGAAAAAATGGGGCCCGATCGTGCGTTCTCTTGGGACGGTAATGATTGATGATGGTTCCGCATATCGAATGGATACTAACGTTCCACTGGTCGTGCCTGAGGTAAACGGCGACGATCTTGAATGGCATGAAGGCATCGTTTCTATACCAAATTGCACAACCACACCTATGGTTCTTGCGCTTCACGCGATGAAATCAGTCGCAACACCGGTACGGGTAACGGCGGCTACCTATCAAGCTGTTACTGGTAGTGGGACAGCAGCAGCAGCCGAGCTGCGTGAACAGATCGAGGCACTTGGATCTGGTGAAAAAATTGCAGTGCCGAAGATCTACTCGCGGCAGATCGCCATGAACGTATTGCCTCAGGTGGATGACTTTGATGAATCTGGATACACAATTGAAGAGATAAAAATGAGGAATGAAACGCGAAAGATCTTGCACCAGCCAGGTCTTCCTGTCGCGGCGACATGTGTTCGTGTTCCGACGATGGTGGGACACGCTGAAGTAGTGCACGTCGAGTTTGATCACACCATCGAGTTAGAGGCTCTCTATTCAGCGCTAAGTGAACAAACAGGAATATCGATTTCGACTAATCCAGAAAGCTACGCTACGCCTTTAGAATCCGAAGGCAACGATCTTACGTATGTTGGGAGATTTCGCTTAGATCCGACAGTTCCAGAAAATCGTGGTGTGGTTTTTTGGTGCGTAAGCGACAATCTGCGGAAAGGTGCGGCGACAAATGCGATTCAGATCGCCGAAGAACTTATAGAACGCGATTTACTGTAGGTGCTGTTTAGGTGTTTTGACGTTAGTTAGAGTAGTTCGATGATGAGCGATGAGTACGTGGAACAAAATGTGGCAGAAGTAAAAAAATTGAAATAACAACCCCATGATCAGTTTCCAACTGGTAATATTCCGCGCGCGTCCGTCACGTTATGGCTAAGGCGCGCGATGCAGACTGAATTTTGGCTGGGAGTTAGACATGCCTGTTAATTTTGGCCGTCTTGTCACGGCAATGATCACGCCTATGACTCCTGAAGGAGAAGTTGATCTAGCGCAAACCTTCGAACTCGCGAAAGCGCTCGTAGCCTCGGGTACTGAAAGTATAGTGTCCACTGGTACAACCGGGGAGTCACCGACGCTTAAAGACGATGAGCAATACGAGGTATGGCGCACGGTAAAGGAAGCTGTTGGTCCTGATATCGCCGTGATCGCCGGGGCGACAGACAACAACACCGCTGCCTCTATCGAAAGGTCACAGGCCGCGGCTGAAATAGGTGTTGATGGTTTGCTTCTCACCGTTCCTGCCTATAACAAGCCAACCCAACCTGGCTTGGTCGCGCATTTCACAGCGATCGCCGAAGCTACTTCCCTGCCTTGCATGCTCTACAATGTCCCTTCACGTACAGCTCTAAATATGACCGCTACCACCAGCATTGCACTGGCAGAACTACCGAACATTGTTGGCGTGAAGGAGGCAAGTGGCGATTTAGAACTTGTGGCGCACATTATCGATAATACGCCCGGCGATTTTCATGTTTGGTCTGGAAATGATGGTGATACATTGCCCATTCTCGCTATAGGCGGATATGGCATCGTATCTGTAGCCTCGCATCTAGTCGGCGGTCAAATTAGTGAAATGATAAACACTGCCGTTCATGGCAATCTTGAAGGTGCTGCGGATATTCATCGTCGGCTGTTGCCTCTAGTCGATGTGCTTTTTTGTGAAAGTAACCCGAGCCCACTGAAGTTCGCGCTTAACGAGCTTGGGTTCCGTGTAGGATCGCCGCGGTTACCACTTGTCGAAGTGTGTGAAAATTCACAAATCCTGATACGGGACGAACTCGCAAAGCACCAGATTGATTTACCGCTCTAGGTAGATTGCTTACTACCGCTCGGCTGGTCATCGAGTAGTCGTGTTTGCTTAGTCATGTTGTCTAGTAGCGAGAAATTCTTCCAGCAAGAAATGAAGTAATTGTCGATAGTGGTACGAACCGAAGTTAAGGCAGGCATCTAGACTTGTTGGTTTGTGCAAGAAGGCTAGCTATCTGGTGCGTTTCTCCTCGAATTCCTTCCAGCTCGCTACCGTTGCGCGTCGGGCTCGCTCATAGCCGATTCGGTCGCCGTAGTATCCGCCAAAGAAACCTGCTAAGCCTCGAACTCCAACCAGTAAAATTAGTGCATATACGATTGTCGCTGGGAGCAGATGATCACGTAAATAAGGGATACCTAGGACTACACCAAGGCCTCCGATCACCGCAATCAACACTCCTAAGAATGCGAAACTGTTCACGATAGTAGATTCGGTCTTTCTCTGTCGCCGCAGAATATCAACGATGTCCCCGGGTACGATCTCAACTGCTGCGTGCATGCTATTCATATTGTTCATACAGTGCGGGCAGCAATGAGTATCTCGACTCACGGGGTGGTAACAATTTCCACAAAACCGCCCCCTGCTGGGAGCTTCTCCTCGACTTACAGCAATTAAGTGCTCTTCGAGGCTTGCACTGAATAGAGGGCAGTCCGCAGAGACGGGCGGTCGAAAGCGCCGTTCCTCAGATGCCTCCATACTCAATCAATTACTCGAATCTTTTCGCTGTCAAGGTAGGCCGACAGCTCGGCGAGCACGCTAGATACATGCTTGCGATAGCGTGCTGCCCGTCCGGAAGTCGAAGGCATTACCCAGATTGAGGCTCCGTTAAACGAGTTAAACTGACATCCCCAGGTGCCAGTAGATCTCCGATTAGGGAACAGCACATCAAATGCGCGCGAGCTAGTGAAGCACACAGCTCGAGGTGTCGCGTACTCGATGCGTTGACGAAATGTTGGCTCTGCTGTCAGTAGCTCCGTATTACTAATGTCAGTGCTGTCGCTTGTTATACGCTTCACCACTTCGGTAAATCCAATTCTTTGTGTTGTCAGAAGCGTGTGATCGTCCTCATGCCTAACGGTAGATGGAACCAACGGAGAGGCTGAGAGTGCGGTCCAGAAGTTATTCCCAGGATGAGCGTAGTAATGGCCAGAGCGTGCTGAGTATTCTCCAGGATTAATTCCAACAAAAACTAGATCGAGTTCAGGTGTTAGCAGGTCAGGTAATGTCTCGCAGGGTTTCATGCTAGATAGGGACGTATGAATATTCACCGCGGCCGAGTAACACGCCGAGTGCGAGTAGGGCAGAGGCGACTAGCATCATTGGCACCGAAAGGAGCAGGGATCTGCGTCTTTGATGTTCTAATTCTGAAGCGTCACCATCACCGGATGCAACAGCATCGGCGAGTTTCCCAATTCGCTTACCGGTTATTGCGTGAAAGGCAGCTAACGCGATAAAGGCCACGAAGAGTGTCATCTTGATCATGAAAATCGAACCAAACCGGTAGGCATTGATGTCCGCACTCACACTGTCTGGGGTAACGCTATAAAACTGATAAAGACCAGTCAGTAAAGAGATCAGGATCGCGATACCTGCTATCACGCCATATCGTTTTGTCACGACACGTGTCACGGCACGCTTCAGTTGCTCATCCTCGATCAACCAAGTTGAGGGAACAACTGCAAAGAACAACAAAAACTGAGGGCCGACGATCAGCGCCCCAGCGAAGACATGCAGAATTAGCGACAAATTCTCCATACAGAGCTCCTTTGCCCCTAGATGTTTCCTCCGAAAATATCGCGAGTCACAATCGCTTGGTGTCGCTCTGGTCCAACTGAGATCATGTCGATGGGTGCGTCGAGCAACTGTTCAATCCGACGAACGTACTGGCGGGCATTAGCAGGGAGATCGTCTAGATGCCTCACCTCTGAGACGTCCTGTTTCCATCCCGGAAGGTCTTCATAAATTGGTTTCAGTCGACTGGAATCTTCGAGGCTTGCTGGGAGGGACGTAACTCTTTCTTTATCGAGTTCATAGGCCACGCAGATACGAATTCTGTCGAATGCTGACAATGAGTCTAGTCGTGTCAGTGCCACCGATGTGACACCGTTAAGTTTTGAGGTGTAGCGAGCCAGCACGCCATCGAACCATCCTGTTCGCCTTGCCCTCCCGGTGGTTGTTCCATACTCGCTGGTTCCGGGAGCGCCACCTCCGCCCTCTAGCAGCAGCGCTCCATCTTCGTCAAATAGTTCGGTCGGCATCGGACCGTTTCCTACGCGTGTTTGGTATGCCTTGTATACGCCGACTACACGCTCAATTGCTGTGGGACCTATTCCTATTCCAACAGCACCACCTGCTGCAACAGATGCAGGAACCGAGGATGTAACAAAAGGGTAAGTTCCAGAGTCGAGATCAAGTAACGAGCCTTGAGCGCCTTCGAGCAAGATCATCTCTCCGCGTTGATGAGCGTCCTGCGCTATCGATGTGGTGTCGGTCACATATGGACGAAGCTTCTCTCCAAAAGCACTATATTCAGCGAAGATGGCATCGTACTGAAGCTCAAGTTCGCCATAGAGACCGCTGATAACGCGGTTCTTGTAGTCGAGCACTTTCTGTAATTGATCTGGAAAGCGTTCTGAATCGAGAACGTCACCAACGCGGATTCCGATCCGGGCCACCTTGTCGTGAAACGCGGGCCCTGTCCCGGTTCCTGTTGTACCGATCGCGCTCGATCCCCGAAGCTTCTCGTCGGCAACATCGATTACGCGATGCCAAGGCATGATTACATGAGCTCGGTCGCTGATTATGAGTTTTGAAGTATCAATTCCTCGTGAGCTGAGCATTTCGATTTCAGAGAGAAGGATGTCTGGGTCAATTACGACGCCGTTACCGATTACACAAACCTTGTCCCCATAAAAGATTCCGGCTGGTACAAGATGCAGCGCAAATTTCCCATGCTCGTTCATGATTGTGTGACCAGCATTGGTCCCAGCAGAGTAGCGAGCGATCATTGAGCAGTAGCGTGCGTGAAAATCTACAACGCGCCCTTTGCCTTCGTCACCCCATTGCCCTCCAATGATTACAACTGCAGGCATGACTAGTCCTTGCTGTTATTAGTCGGATGATCTTCAGGAGCGGCCCATAAGATCATACCGGACGAGGCTCACTGGCTCGATTAGTTCTCGATGTGCTCCCGCGCTGCAATTGCATCGGCTTGGGCTATTATCTGCCGAGCTGCTTGCATGGCTCGTCGATTAACAAGTTCTTTACGCGAGTCTTTTCCAGATCCTAGCGATGCTACTGCGTATCGATCTCCATATTTTCGATGATAATTCCATTTCTGCAGAATAATCCGAGCAGCTTTTACCCTGTCTTCGTTTTTTTGGAAAAGTGAATTTATTCCTCGAGCAGAGGCTTCGAGGTGGATTGTAATACCGGCTGCGCCGAATTCATGAGCGCGTGGGGCTTCAATTAAGCTTTGTTCCCTATGGGATGTGCCTACTATCCAAGGAAGATCTGCGGCGCGGGTTGCGATAGCAACCATCGACATAGCGTAGTCAAACACACTGTGAAGTTCGTTTCCAAGATTAAGGTTGTGGTGCAAGCCTGCTGCGTTTAGGGCAACGGCCTCGTATCGATCAACTGCTTCAAGAATAGTTGGGAGAGATTGAAGTCCTAGCGCTGAGTCAATTTCGGGAATGAGTCCAACGTGGCCCGGTTTCATGTTGTTTTCCAACTCGTACTTACGGAGCTGGACATCGGCATCGCGTGCGTCTTGAGGCGATTCAGTCTCTCCGAGTATCACTGCTGAAAGTGCGGGTCGTACTATAGCTTCAATATCAGCGTTGAGTTCGCCACTTCCAGAGGAAGGGATACGAACAACAACAGGGCGGTTGGCTCTATCGATCGCATCGATTGCCTCTCCGACTATTCGTCGCGAGGCGATTCGTTCCGAATGCTCAATAGGCGCTGCAAGATCGATCACTATCACATCGGCGATACTTCGTTGCGCTTTGGCAATGTCAGCAGCGTCGCAGCCAGCGAGCATTAATAAACTACGAAGTGCGAGCATTGCGTGGTCCTTTCATTTGTCTAGCGCACAATGTCTTCGCCAAGTGCACCTTCCTCATCTACATCCTCGAGAAACTCCAGTACGGCTGTGTTCCAAGCGGTCGGCCTCTGGCCGGATGTACCGTGAAAACAATTGGCCAATCTCACAACTCGACGATGCGGCAGCCCGTCAATCAGGCGGTCCAGCCCTGACAAGATCATCTCATCATGATCACCGACGATCACTAACGTCGGGATTTTCAAATTGGGTAAGTCAGGCGTGAGATCTGGCCTAGTGCGCATCGCATACATTGAACCTACCGCGCCTGGACTATCTTCTGAAGGGCGGAAAATCGTGTCAGGTGGTGTGGGGCCTCGGGTCGTAGAGTCAGACAGAATCAGAGCGTGGATGCCTTCCGTGTAATCAACGGCGTACTGGAGTGCGATTTGCCCCCCAAATGACATACCTCCAACGACGGCACCGTCTACCGCATCCAACTTTTCAAGAATAGCTCGTAAATCTGCGGCCAACGCCGGCATCGTATATGTCTCGCTATCCTCAAGGGCACTGCTTCCACCGTGTCCGCGCGCATCCCAGGTAATAAGTCGATACTCCGCTGATAGCGCGGCCATTTGTGGGGTCCACATCTCTAGTGAGACTCCGAAGCCGTGAGCAAGTACCAACGCGCGCCCATCTTTCGGCCCACGCTCGTCGTAGCGAACGCGCATACCCTCGAAAATCTCAATTCGCGGCATCAGATTCCCCGTCTAACTCAATCGTGCAAGAGTATGTGCTTGCTGATCCGAGTCGAAACCCGCGACCTGTCAATCATCAATCAACGATTGAAGTTGGGCCGTCTCAGCTGTCGGCCCGACCACGGCAATTGAGAAAGTGCTAGGTCCTATAACTCGCTTAGCTACTTGCTGGATTTTTTCGCTGCTGACAGCGCGGAGCGCTGACACCGTCTCCTCTGGTTGTTCTATCTCATCATCCATTAGTAGCTGTGTCCCATAATGTTGCCCGAGCGCCATCGGTGTTTCCAAAGAAAGCCTGAAACTGCCGCACACGTAGTCTTTCGTGCGTTGCAGCTCATTTTCATCGATCGGTTCGTCAACTAGCTTACGAAGCTCCGAGAGAATCACCTCGATTGCCGCCTCCTGATTTTCTCGGGTCACGCCAGCATTAACCGTGAACGAGCCAGTGTCGGAATACCGCGCGCCACCAGCAGAAACGGAGTATGCCAAACCTCGACGCTCTCGAACCTCTTGGAACAGTCGTGATGACATTCCACGGCCGAGTGCAGTGCTCATCAAATCAAAAGCATGGCGATCGGGATCTTTGCGCGCGAGCCCTCTCATGGATAGCGCTATGTTTGTCTGTTCCAGTTCGCGTGGATCGAGTTGGATATAGTCATCTGGCCTTCCCGGGGTAGAAGCGAGTGCTGTAGGAGCGCTTCCCCTCGGTAAATCCTTAAACGCAGCCGACGCCCATTCGACAACTTGTTCGTGCTGAATGTTGCCGGATACTGATAGCACCGCATTTTCAGCCTTGTAGTGTTTTGTCATGTGCCTAAGGAGGTCAGAACTTTGGATGGCATCGACTGATTCGATACACCCAGCAATTGGCCAACCTATTGGTTGATTACCGAAGACGGCGCGTGCAAGTAACTCGCCAACAAAGGAGCCAGGGTTGTCGAAGGTGCGCCTGATCTCTTGCTGAACAACGGTTCGTTCACGATCGATTTCGACTGCTTCAAATAACGAATGCTGGATCATATCGGCAAGAATCTCGATGCCAATTTTGGCTTGCTCATAGGGAAGGTTATTCCAATAACAGGTGAGCTCTTTTGAGGTGTACGCGTTAAGGTTCCCGCCAGCGCCTTCGACTGCTTGAGCTATTAATGTTGCCTCTGGAAGATTCTCAGTACCTTTGAATAGCATGTGCTCAATGAAGTGTGAAAGGCCATTGATTTTTGGTTCTTCGTTACGAGATCCGACACGGACAAAGAATGCTGTAGCGGCTGACTGTGCCGCCGGTACATGGGTTGTTAATACTCTGAGGCCATTATCGATGGTTGTTAGTTGCCTATTCTGAATCACGATTTCCCCTGTCAGAATTCAGCGGTCAAAAATCTTCTGAAAGACTAAGCGGACGTGCAGCACTTGGACGAGTAAGATAACGAGAGTGATTGTCTCACCAATTTCGGTGGATTGTCCGAGGCGTCTGTAATGGAGGGAAGCTATCGTGGAAGAAATTGCATTCAATGGACGTATTCTCAACGTCAATTTAACTACCGGTGAGATTGAGCCCGAAGAAATCCCGGAGCGAACGTATCGAGAGCTCTTAGGTGGGAATGGGTTAGGTGCTCGTCTGCTTTTTGATCGAATTCCTGCCGATGCTGATCCACTTGGCCCAGATAATATTCTTGGGTTCTTCCCTGGCCTCCTTACAGGAACGCCACTATTCGGGCAGCGTTTTCAAGTTGTGACTAAATCGCCCAAAAACGGTGGTTGGGGTGACGCTAACTGCGGTGGTGATTTCGGTCCTATGCTTAAATTTGTCGGATACGACGGCATTCTTTTCAGTGGGCAATCCGAAACTCCTGTCTATCTGTATATCGATGACGACACGATGGAATTGCGAGACGCGTCCGACTATTGGGGAGGACTCGCGATTGAGGTAGAAGATCGATTTAAGGAAGAATTAGGTAAGAAGGTAAGTGTCGCCCTAATTGGCCCAGCGGGTGAAAATTTAAGTTACATGGCCGGCGTAGCAAATGAGCGAGGTCGACTTGCTGCGCGCTCTGGCGTTGGTGCGGTGATGGGATCGAAGAAATTAAAGGCGGTTGTTGTTAAGCCAACCAAGAAAATCATGTCTCAGAACAAGGAGGTAATCCTTACTGTTAAGGATAGTCTCCAAGGGTTCAACCAAGGCACGAAGAAGTTTTTTACAACTTTCGGCACGACAGGGATTACAGCCAATTCAGCGATCAGTGGCGATGCGCCTGTACTTAATTGGGGCGGTGTGGGCATCGTAAACTTGGTAGACAACATGGATATGGCCAATATGAACGGTCCGGTTGTCAACGAAAGTATGGAGAAAAAGTACGCCTGTTGGCATTGTCCGGTTGCTTGCGGTGCTGAGTCGGTTGATGGCAGTGATAGAGGTGAATTTGCATTTCCGAAGCACACCCATCGACCGGAATACGAGACGATGGGCGCTTTCGGAGTGATGAACGGTGTTAACGACACAGACTCAATGATTGCTGTTAATCACTGGTGTAATGAGTATGGACTCGACACTATTTCTGCGGGTGCTGCAATCTCGTTCGCAACGGAATGTTTCGAGAACGGTCTGTTAACAAAGGAAGATACAGACGGCATTGAACTGTCATGGGGCAATGCGAGCAGTATGCTTCAGGCACTTCACCAGATAGGTAAGCGTGAGGGAGCATTAGGGGAGTTGCTTGCTGACGGTACGACTGTGGCTGCCGAGAAAATGGGGCCAGCAGCTCAGGAGTTTGTTACCGCGATCGACGGTGAAGAGCCACCCATGCACGACCCGAAACTGGACATTGGGTTTGCTGCTTCATATGCGCTAGATCCGACACCTGCTCGTCACACAATCTGGTCGCCAGGGAAGAGTTCGAAGTTTCCGACGATGCCCAAAGCGCCTGAGGATAAAAAACAGTTCACCGGTCAAGCTCCTATCCACAAGGCGGCCCACGAGCAGGCACATGTAATGAATTCATCAGGAATGTGTTATTTCGTCTACACGATGGCCCCAACTGACCGTATCCCCGAGTGGATCAACCTCGTTACTGGCTGGGATACTACACATGAGGAACTGGACGAAGTCGGTGAGCGAATAGCCAATTTACGAATGGCGTTTGCGGTGAAGCATGGAAACAACCCTGCTGCTCGTGAGGTCCCTGGCCGTCTTCTTGGTAATCCAGCACAAACCTCAGGACCGCACGAAGGTTTCACTATCGATCTGGAGACAATGAAGCGTGAATGGTATGACGAGGCTGGCTGGGATCAGGAGACAAGCGCTCCAAGCCGCGAGAAACTTGAATCGCTGGGCCTTGCCGACGTTGCTGATGCTCTCAGCGTCTAGTTGACGGTTTATAGAATTGACTAGGAAGGCTGTCGAACACCAACGATTCTTATTGACGTTCGACAGTCTTCGGAAGCGGCACGTAGACTAGTTCAAACTAAGGCTCCCCGCCGTCCAACAGGATGCGATGACGAAGTATGTCTTCATCACCGGAGGTGTGGTCAGCTCTGTTGGCAAGGGCATTGTAAGCGCATCGCTTGGACGCATCCTCAAGTCACGTGGTATTCGCGTCTCAGTGCTAAAGCTAGATCCTTATCTGAATGTTGATCCGGGCACGATGTCTCCTTATCAGCACGGAGAAGTTTTCGTGACCGACGATGGAGCTGAAACCGACCTCGACCTTGGCCATTATGAGCGCTTTCTAGACGCGGAGCTCACCTCTGCAAGCTCGTCATCGAGTGGACAGGTATATGAAGAGGTCATTCGAAAGGAGCGACGAGGGGATTACCTAGGCGGTACTATCCAAGCAATTCCACACGTTACAAATGAGATCACACGCCGTATTCGACAAGCGGGACAACCTTCGGATGCCGAGGTTGTTCTGGTTGAAGTTGGAGGTACAGTCGGCGATATGGAGGGTCAGCCTTTTCTTGAGGCGATCAGCCAAATGCGCTATGCGTCAAAATCCTGTGACACTCTATCGATCCATGTCACTTTGCTGCCTCATTTGGGCGCTACGGAAGAGCAGAAGACAAAGCCGACACAGCACTCAGTTCGTGAACTGCGAGCGTTTGGCATTCAGCCAGATGTGATAGTAGCCCGAGCAGATCTGCCGGTTCCTGATCATTTGCGGGAGAAAATTGCATTATTCTGTAACGTCCAGAGTGAGGCTGTTATTCCACTTGAAACAGCCGAATCGATCTACGAGATTCCATTGGTGATTGAGGCGGCTGGGCTTGGGAAAATAGTTGCTGAGCGGTTAGAGCTTGGTGACGCCGATCCTGATCTAAATGAATGGAACTCATTTGTCGCGCGCCTGCAGAATCCGGAACGTCGAGCACAAATCGCCATTGTTGGGAAATATGTAGAGCTTCACGATGCGTACCTTTCGATTCGTGAGGCACTGGTGCATGCTGGTGTTCATCACAATGCAGCTCTCGATTTCAGATGGGTGCATTCTGAAGATCTCGAAGCGCGCCCAGCCGAGAATGTTATTGGCAATGTTGATGGCATTCTGCTTTGTCCGGGCTTCGGAGATCGCGGGTTAGAGGGCAAGATCAACGCTGTACGTCACGCAAGAGAAAATAAGATCCCATACCTTGGCGACTGTCTGGGTTTACAAATGTTAGTCGTTGAGTTCGCGCGCAACGTAGCCGGGATGGAAAATGCGAATACTACTGAAGCTGATCCGAAAACTCCTTTCCCTGTGATCTCATTACTTTCAGAGCAGCAGGACGTACATGATTTAGGTGGGACTATGCGCCTAGGTGGTTATGATTGTCAGCTCATTGCTGGTACGAAGGCTTCCGAATGTTATGGAGCTGAGATTGTTCGTGAGCGTCATCGTCATCGCTATGAGGTTAGTAATCAATTTTTGACTCGACTAGAGGAACATGGCCTGCGTGTTTCAGGACGAATGTCCAATTCCGAACTGGTTGAAATCGTCGAATTGACGGATCACCCTTGGATGGTTGGTTGTCAATTTCATCCAGAGTTTACAAGCCGTCCGAATCGTCCGAACCCATTGTTTATCGGGTTTGTAGGTGCTGCGCTGGAACACGCTGTTGCGAGTAATGATCAAACTGAGGCGCATAAGGCTTCAGCATCATCTAAAACTGATCAGACTCCGACAGGGGCCGCGGCAACAGCCTCGGTCGTCAACTGACTAACACTCGCGTAGATTGTTGCTACTAATATGACCCTCGTTCGCTTCATTCATGTAATTGCGTTGCTTTACTTTGCGGCTGGAGTAGGGAATACGATTGTCCCTATTTGGCGTGCTTGGTTTCTGAGTGAGATTGAGACACAGGCGCTACTACTGAGTGATGCCCAACGTAATTACACGACGTGGTTGTTACCGGGAGTGATCGCTACTGGTATTTCAGGATACCTGTATACAGGTGTACTTGAATTAAACGTGATCACTACCGGTTGGCTTGTTGCGATGCAGGCTCTTTGGCTTGTTCAAATATTCGTGCTCGTGCCACTTCTTGGCATTGGTCTTCGCCGAGTTCGGAATCTTGCTCTCCAATCCGCTAGAAAAGAGGGCTCGACAGACGAACTCCGTGATGCATTGGCGGACAATGCACCACTTGTGGCCGGTACGCTTTTGATTGTGACATTTGTGATTATGACGTGGCTCCCCATTTTTCAGCCGTTTTAGCGGTTTCGGAGGACGACATGCGGATTTTTATGGACACAGCCAACATTGAAGAAATCCGGCGAGGGGTCACGATGGGTGTGGTCGATGGAGTAACGACTAATCCTTCGCTTGTTGCGAAGGAGGGTATTGAATACCGAGATCGTGTACTCGAAATTTGTGAAGTTGTTCAAGGGCCTGTTTCGGCAGAATGCATTTCTGAAACAGCTGATGCATTGGTAGAAGAAGCTCGTCGTATTGCGGAATGGCACGAGCATGTCGTCGTTAAAATAGCTATGACCGAACCAGGCCTCGAAGCAATTCGCCGCGTTAGTGCGGAAGGTATTCGAGTCAACACAACGTTAATCTTTTCTCCGAATCAGGCACTCCTAGCGGCCCGCGCGGGGGCTACCTATGTTTCACCTTTTATTGGCAGGCTGAACGATATAGGCCATGACGGCATGGCTGTTGTTCGAGAGTCAGTTAAGATTCTTGAGAATTTCCATTTGCCAACCCAGGTTCTTGCGGCAAGTATTCGTCTACCGCGTGATGTAACTGAAGCGGCGCTCGTAGGTTCTCATGTAGCTACCATTCCAGCAGATGTCTTGTTTCAGATGGTTAAACACCCACTCACTGACCAAGGAATTGACCGATTTCTTGCTGATGCTCAAAAATATAACGCAGTATGACGATCCTATTCTGATCACCTAAAGAAAACTTTTTTGGTAGATCATGACTTGTAGGAGCTACATTTTGTTCGGTACGATAGTTCTATCAGATCCCGTGATGATCGCTTGATCTTCCTTCGAAAGCACTCCAACTAATGACGAGTACATCCCGCGGTCGCGACGGTGCGGCCATAACCCAGCGTAATGATCGTGGTGAAAGCCAAGGCCGTCGGCGTCGGCGTTCGCGAAATGGGCGCCCACCTCGCGATTGGGATCGTGAAGACGATAACCAGCCGCCGATCGACCCTGATGTCCCGCCTATCAATATTGCTGAGTTGGATAGATTTTCTCGAGAGATGCTCATCGAGTTCGCGACGGAAAAGTTCGAGATTGAAAATGCTGGTGGAATGCCACGTAATGAGCTTATCTACCGAATGCTGCACCGCCAGGCGGAGCGGAATGGCTCTATACATTCTGAAGGCGTAATCAATATTGTCGATGACGGGTTCGGGTTTCTCCGTGGAGAGTCTCTGCGACCCGGTCCAAATGATGTCTACGTGTCTCAATCGCAGATTCGAAGATTTGGTCTTCGATCCGGTGACTACATTAACGGTCAAATTCGGCAGCCTAGAGATTCGGAAAAATATTATGGTCTGCTTCGCGTTGAGACCGTTAATGGCATAGATCCTGAGGCAGCGAAATTGCGCCCTGACTTTGATGGACTGACACCAGTGTTCCCGGATAACATGCTGCGCCTTTCGACAACGGCCGATGAGATAAGCCAGCGAATGGTTGATTTGTTTGCCCCAATAGGGCGTGGGCAACGAGGATTGATTGTCTCCCCGCCAAAGGCGGGAAAAACAATGTTGCTCCAATCATTAGCGGATGGGATAACTACCAACCATCCCGACGTTCACTTGATGGTATTCCTGATCGGTGAGCGACCCGAGGAAGTGACTGAGATGCGACGCTCGGTTAAGGGCGAGGTAATCGCGTCGACTTTTGATGAACCGGTAGAAGACCACACGCACGTTACTGAAGCAGCATTAGAAAGGGCCAAGCGCCTTGTAGAAAGCGGCACAGATGTAGTGATCTTAATGGACTCGATCACGAGACTTACCCGAGCTTACAACACTAATATTCCGACTAGCGGACGCACGCTTTCAGGCGGGATCGATCCAGTTGCCCTCTATCCACCAAAAAGATTCTTTGGTTCAGCGCGCAATACTCAAGAAGGTGGTTCGCTAACAATCGTAGCGACTTGTTTGATTGAGACCGGCTCGCGTATGGACGATGTTATTTTCGAGGAATTTAAGGGTACCGGGAACATGGAATTGCGCTTGGTTAGACGTTTAGCAGAGAAGCGGGTTTACCCGGCGATCGATGTTCTGGGGTCAGGTACTAGGCGTGAGGATCTTCTTCTAGAAGAAGAAGAATTGAAGCAGATTTGGTTACTCAGGCGCATGGCGTCCATGATTGAAGAAGATAGTGGTGATGCGGCCGAGCGTGTCCTAGAACGGGTAACACGCACCGAATCGAATGATGAATTTCTTACATCGCTAAAGGCTGGCGCTGTCTAAAAGCTATTTTTATTGATCGGTATATCAGCCGATGCTTAGTATGCACCCATGGTACGATGTCGCTGATTAGAGAGTGCTACCGTCCCCTTTTCGCTTGTCAATGAAGAGTTCTAGGTAGTCTCGATATAACTAGACAAGCATAGCGGAGGCTGGACTGATCCGCGGAACGATTCAACCGGCGCGCACTCGGCGCCGAGACCGTGAATTGCGTCGGCGCGCTGCGCACCCTGGTACACCGAATGGGCTAACGAAGCGACCATTGGCTCATGCTGGCATATTTGTTGCAATTTTTCTGGCTGTTCTTTCATTTGGGCTTTTCCCAGTGCAATCAAGTAGCGCCATGGTCGAACCAAGACTCGATGTCAGTCAGTTGGCATTACCTGGACTGGTGTTCTCGACTCCTCGTGTTGCGTCAACCGAGCTAGAGGCGTTTCCTCAGCCGATCACTGTTGTCGCTCCAGAAGTAGCTAGTGCTGTACTTATTGGCGCTAACGATCTCACCGATATTGAGCTTGCTGAGCGAGCATTGACCGTCGAAAATTCCTCGGTTGATATCGACGGTTCATCGAGCGTCGAGAAGCCTCGTATCGCGATGTACCGAAATTACGAGATCCAAGAAGGAGATACACTCAGTTCGATAGCAGACGACTTCGGTCTCTCTCTTGACGATATTGTCTGGAACAATCATTTCTTAGAGCACCCAGACCGGGTTGTCCCCGGGGTGAAATTAATCGTTCCCTATGTGTCAGGAATAGTCCATGCTGTCGAGTTCAATGAAACATTGATTGAGATTGCTGAACAATACGACGTGGATATGCAAGATATTATTGATTTTTCGGCGAACGACATCACCAACCCGAATCAACTTAAGGCGGATGAGTTCATTTTTGTTCCTGGTGCTCGGATATTGCCACCGCCACCATCGATTAATCCTTGGGATAGTCCGGTACAACCACGATATGGCGGGTGGTACTGGCCGACAGGTATTCAAGGCAGGCTTACTTCATACTTTGATCGATGGCATCCACTGGGTATCGACATTGGACTTCCAAGTGGCAACGAGATTCTCGCAAGCCGTGCGGGCGTGGTGACATTTGCGGGGGGTAATCCATGGGTGTCTTATGGATATTATGTCAAGATTGACCACGGTGATGGATGGGAGTCACTATATGCACACCTCAGTGACTTTGCCGTTGGTTTGAGGTCAGGTACCTATGTTTATCAAGGGCAGGTTATTGGCTTGAGTGGAAACACCGGAAACTCAACTGGTCCCCATTTGCATTTTGAAACGCGACTGTGGGGTATACCGCAAGATCCACTTCTCCAGCTTAGGTGATCACTAACCGCGCGACTCTAGTAAAGTTATTCGACGAGTGTCACCGATGTTCCGACGGTTTACAGAAAGTCGTGATACAGCAGCTTCGGGATCGCCGCCAAGAGCCTCAAGGAATATCCCAAGCTCTTTCGAATCACCGTTCTTATCTAGACGGTACCCTACTGGAATGACGATCTTCGGATCGATCGTGCGCGCTATATTTGCAGCATCTGCTGCGTCAAGGCCGCTAGGAAGAGAAACTGGCATGATCAAAATCTCTATATTGGATAATGCCTCCGCTTGGTTGACAGTTGGCGGCTCAGCCAATCCGCCTAGATGCGCAAAGCGCAGTTCTTCTGCTTGGCATATGAAGAGTGTGGTGGGTTCGAAATCAACCGTTGGATCTTTTTCTTTGACCGAGGCACTTGGCCAAACTGCCCTGATTCCCTCGATATGAGTACCAAGAATTTCGTATTCACCAGGGCTGTCAACGACAATCGGAGTGCCTTTGATTCCCTTGGTGAAGTTGTGATGCGGATGCTGCATTCGGCTTAGTACTGCTATGTCGCCGGTAGGTCGCCCCATGTCGATACCAGTCGACTTATCTGTTGGATCAAAAACGACAGCAGCGCGCCGCGTACGGATACGAACAGCAGCATGCCCCAACCAAGTGATATCCACGAACGCTCCCCACCTAGGGAAATCGACACGCCGAGAGGTTCTTATCGTATCGAGGTGCACCGGAGAGAACCAACGAAGTTTGGTGAAAGATCCTGTTTATGGATGATCGGAAGGTATTGGCATCACCTCATTTGCCTGAGGAGGATCGAAGGATCGCATTGCTTTCGGGTGCGCAAGGGTAAGCGCAGCATTATGTGATGCTCCAGTCGCATTAACTATACAAACAAGGACATGATCGTCGCGAACGCCCTTCGCATTACCGTCGAGGTCGACCTCTTCGTCTTCCTCATCAAGATTCATGGTTGGTGGGATCTTGCCTCGATGCATTGCCTCGAGCATTACTGCAAGTGTGAGTGGTCCGGACGCGCCTAGTAGATGACCAGTGTTGCCTTTTATCGCTGGTGTATAGATGTGGTGACGCGCGGCACCTCCAAAAATTCTTCGTACACCACGTGCTTCGATCCGATCACCTTCTACTGTACCTGCAGCGTGGAGCGCTAAGACGTCGATTTCGGCTTGAATACGACCACTCGAAACAAGTGCAAGCTGCAGTGCTTGCCCTATCTGTGTTGCATCCATTGACGGTACGCCCCCGCTTCCGGAGGAAAAGGTCGCACCAAAGCCCTCGATCTCAGCTAATATGTTCGCTCCGCGGGCGGTTGCGACTTCAATTGCTTCGAGAATTACAACAACTGATCCCTCGCCTAAGACAAATCCATC
>DKLZ01000022.1:70746-71026 GCA_002455955.1 Dehalococcoidia bacterium UBA6627 | reverse complement strand
TCCCTCGCCTAAGACAAATCCATCGCGTCCGGAATCGAGCGGTCGTGAGGCGGCAGTTGGCTCTTCGTTTCGCGCGGAGAGGAGCCCTGCTCCTTGATAAGCAGCTAGCGTTAGAGGTGTGATTGGCGCCTCGGCGCCACCCGCTATCGCTACAAGTGCATCGCCACGTTGGATTGTCGATACTGCCTCAATGATCGCGTTTATACCTCCGGCCGAATGATTTTGAATCTGCAAAGTTGGACCTGAAGTTCCAAGGAGCGCCGCAATCCGATCGGCGGGA
>DKLZ01000022.1:0-70434 GCA_002455955.1 Dehalococcoidia bacterium UBA6627 | reverse complement strand
CAATCCGATCGGCGGGTGCATGAGGTCTCGCATGGATTGCCAATGTGCTGGATGCACTATCGATGTCTCCCGAGATGATCTCTTTGGCGCCCTCAAGTAATCGTTCCTCCTCAGGTCGTTCAGAAGCTATTACTACGGCAACCTGGCTGCGGTTCTGAGGAGTAAAGCTAAGACCTGCACCCTGAACAGCGGAAAGTGTTGCACTGACCGCGAATTGTGAACGTTGGTCAAGGGTGGACCAATAGGCTTCATCGAAGCGCGTGTCTCGTTCTAGTGCATCGGAAACCTCTGCGGCTATATGGGTTGAAAATTTGGAGGTGTTGAATCTGGTGATTCGACCGATACCGGAGCGCCCTGCTTCGATCGCGTCCCACAGTTCTCCGGATGAACGACCAAGTGAACAAACGACGCCGACACCGGTAATTACTACCCGACGATCCGTTATCGCAGAGCTAAAGTCGTTAGTCATAGTTACAGGTATACCGGACCTTTCGGATGCTCGCCTACTTATTTATGCACTAATGTTCGCCGCTAATGACAAACTGAGCGCAGGCATTGGCCATAATTCGAGATCTCGATCAGATTTAATTACAACCGAATCACTTCCTAGAGCGCCTCGCGAATATGAGAAATTAACGTCATTTGCGTTCAATTGAGAGCACTTTAGTGATTGGATTTCCGGAGTAGATCCAAGAAGGATTCATGGCGGATAGGAAACTAGGTAGACCGATTAATGTAAGCCTTCATTGACCCGATTGTGGTGCGCGCATACAATCAAAACCGGCGATTAGCACTCTCGTGTCGAGAGTGCTAATAGGGGGGGCATGTGCTCACAGACCGCCGTTCGGCGATTTTAGGACTCGTCATCGGTGAATATATCGAGACGGCGATTCCTGTCAGTTCGCGCGCACTTGTAAAACGGCATGATCTCGCAGTTTCTGCAGCGACGATTCGCAACGAGCTGGCGCGTCTTGAAGAGGATGGTTACATCACGCATCCATACACTTCAGCTGGTCGAATTCCTTCGGACCGTGGCTATCGGCACTACGTTGAAGTGCTGATGTCCGAGGAGCCGGTAGGTACAGACGAACAACGGACAATTGAGCACCAGCTGCATCAAGTCCGAGGTGGCTTGGATGAATGGCTAAGTCTCACTGCAACGATTTTGGCTGGTGCAGTTGAAAGCTTCGCAGTGGTGACTAGGCCACGTGGTAATGACTCTCGTCTCAAACATGCTCAACTTGTTGAGCTACATGGTGATCTGGTGCTGTTGGTTGCAGTAATGGACGATGGACGTGTTCGTCAGAGTGTTCTTTCATTAACACAGCCTCGAACCCAGCAGCAGCTCAATGTAATTGCTGAACAGATCAACCAGCTGCTTAATAACGCCGATGGTAAATCTGCGTTAGATACAGCAAAGACACTCGAGCACACTGATGAAGCTATGATCGTGAATGCGATTGCCGAACTCATTGGTGAGCAACGAATAGCCGAAGAGACTTATCTGGGTGGTCTCCAGAATGTTTTACAGCAACCTGAATTTAGTGAGGTAGGTCGGCTTCGTGAGGCTGTCGACCGTCTTAATGCCTATGACGTACGTGAATTAGTCGATATGGCCGGTAATGCTGAGATAGGCGAAACACGTGTGCTAATTGGAGAAGAACATGGTGACGCAGCTATGCGCGACTGGAGTGTCGTCGTTACTAGCTATGGGGATGATGAAGCAACAGGAACTATCGCAGTACTTGGACCAAGACGAATGCAATATCAGCGATCGATCCCCCGTGTGCGCTATGTAGCTTCCTTGATGAGCTCGCTCCTCCAAGATGTGCGCTAATGGAAAGCTCTAGGAACCTGCAATGAGCGACGAGATATCACTCAATACGGATGAATCCAATGAGGTAGTTACTGCTGCAACCTCTGAACCAACAATTGAGGACTTGCAGAACCAAATCACCGAGCTCGAAGATGCACAGGCCCGTGCCATTGCTGACTATCGTAACCTTGAGCGCCGCACGACTGAAGGGCGATTAGAGCTGCGCAGACTGACGACGGCATCACTAATCATCAACTTACTTCCGATTTATGACGACCTCATGCGAGCCATCGAGGCCGTTCCAGGTGATCTTCAAAGTCACGAGTGGGTCGGTGGGATAGAGCTAATTCGCGAGAAATTCCGCGGTGCATTCCAAGTGCTAGGAGCTAGCGAGATTCAAGCTTTAGGAAAATCTTTCGATCCACGTTTGCACGAAGCAATGGGATCTATTCCTGGACCAGACGGGAAAATCATAAATGTTATGCAGTCTGGCTGGGCAATTGATGAGCAAGTTGTTCGTCCGGCTTTGGTGATGGTTGGTAACGGAGATAGCCAGGAAGAGCCATTAACGGATGAACAAAGGTAGTCACAAAGATTGTTGTCACGGACCGATGAGGTTCGATGGCTAATGCAGCAAATAATTCTATTCACAACAAAGGACGTTTCGGATGGGTAAAGTGATCGGTATTGATTTGGGCACTACGAACTCGGCGATGGCGGTAATGGAAGCTGGCAAGCCTCAGGTAATTGCAAACGCCGAAGGAGGACGGACCACGCCATCTGTTATGGCGATCGGAAAAGATGGAGAGCGCCTAGCTGGAACCGTTGCGAAACGACAAGCGGTAACTAACGCTGCGAATACGCTTTATTCCGTTAAGCGCTTGATGGGCCGCCGATTCGAAGATGATGAAGTCCAGCGGTTCAAAGATGTCGCTGGCTTCGAAATCGTTGAATTGGATAACGGCGATGCAGGCGTGAAGATGGGTGACCGCGAATTCAGTCCGCCAGAGATTAGCGCGATGATTCTCCAGAAACTAAAAGCCGACGCTGAAGCCTATTTGGGAGAGGCGGTAACTGAAGCTGTAATCACCGTGCCCGCCTACTTCGGCGATTCGCAACGGCAAGCGACACGTGATGCTGGTCGAATAGCCGATCTCGAAGTGTTACGAATTATCAACGAACCGACCGCTGCTGCTCTCGCGTATGGACTGGAGAAAGAAGGTGATGAGCTGATCGCGGTTTACGATCTTGGTGGAGGGACATTTGACATATCAGTTCTCGAACTTGGAGAAGGAACCTTTCAAGTTCGAGCAACGAACGGCGACACGTTCCTTGGCGGTGATGATTTTGACGAGGTGATTATCAACCATCTAGTCGAGGAGTTTCTCAAAGATCAGGGTGTCGATTTATCACAGGATCCAACAGCGCTGCAACGTCTCAAAGAAGCAGCAGAAAAAGCTAAGATCGAGCTCTCGTCGGCTCAAACTACGGAAGTTAATCTACCGTTCATTACAGCAGACGCTGCTGGTCCGAAGCATTTAGTTACTAACATCACGAGATCTCAACTCGAGCAGCTCATTGGTGATTTGGTAGAACGAACTCTCGAGCCATGTAAACAAGCGTTATCTGACGCTGGCGTAGCCCCATCCGAAATTGACGAGGTAGTGCTCGTTGGGGGTATGACTAGAATGCCACTTGTTCAGCAGAAAGTAGAAGAATTTTTTAACAAGGAACCGCATAAAGGCGTGAACCCTGACGAAGTGGTAGCCATCGGTGCGGCGATTCAAGCTGGGGTATTAAAGGGAGATGTCACGGATGTGCTACTGCTCGATGTCACGCCGCTCACTTTAGGTATCGAAACTCTTGGCGGAGTGATGACTTCCCTGATAGAGCGAAATACGACAATACCAACAAGCCAGTCGCAAGTATTTTCGACTGCGGCTGACAACCAACCTTCGGTCGAGATTCACGTCATGCAAGGTGAGCGATCAATGGCGAGCGATAATAATTCACTTGCTCGTTTCATTCTTGATGGCATTCTCCCGGCACCGCGTGGTGTTCCTCAAATAGAGGTTAGTTTCGACATTGATGCGAACGGAATTGTCACTGTATCGGCGAAAGATCAAGCAACTGGCAAGGAACAACACGTAACGATCCAATCAAGTTCTGGTCTCGATGAAGCTGAAGTAGAGCGACTTAAAAACGAGGCAGAAGAATTTGCATCAGAGGACCGTGAAAAGCGAGAAGTAGTTGAATTACGAAACATGGCAGAATCGCTTGCTTACTCGGCAGAGAAGCTGCTGGCCGATAACGATGAACAGATTACCGATGAGCTAAAAGCGCCTGTCGAGACTGCGATAACAGATGTGCGCGCAGCCCTCGAAGGTGACGATGCAGATACTTTACGGTTGAAAACAGAAGCTCTTTCGGAAGCTATGCAAGGTATCGGGCAAGCTGTTTACGGAGATAAAACAGATACGCCGCCCGACATGGCTAATGACGGTGACGGTGATTCTGATGAAGAGGAAGCTAGTACGATCGAAGGTGAGTTTCGAGAGGTTTAAAAGCACTATTTGAGAATACAGCGATTAATACTTTGGTAAGTCGATAATTTGCTAGTAGAGATAAACATCGATCAGTGAGCTGAGCCTCTCTCTGTTACTGGTAAACTTAACTAGTCACAGTCACGGTTAACAGCTCTTGCAGTATCGTCCGGATGTCAATGACCTCATCGCGTGATCCCTACTCGGAACTCGGCGTAGCGCGTGATGCCTCAGCGGAGGACATCAAACGTTCGTTTCGCAAGCTTGCGATGGAATATCATCCAGACCGAAACAAATCGGATGATGCAGAGGACCGTTTTAAGGCTGTGAGCGCAGCCTACGAAGTACTATCCGATCCGGAAAAACGAGCCCGTTTCGATCGCTTTGGTCAAGTTGACGGAAATAATGGTCAAGGGTTTGCTGGCTTCGAATCGATGGGAGGCTTCGGTGACATTTTCGATGCCTTCTTCCGTGGTACGGCTGCGCGCCGTTCTGGTCCACAACGTGGCGCTGATTTAGAAACGCGCCTAACTATAGATTTTGAAGAATCGATTTTTGGCGCCGATAAAGAAATCAGTTTCCATCGAACTGAAAACTGTCAGGATTGTCGTGGGACAGGACAGCGTGATGCGGCACCTCTGGAAAGTTGCTCGGCTTGTGATGGTTCTGGCGAGATTCGGCGTGTTCAGCAGTCACTCTTTGGGCAGTATGTCAATGTCGCCGCATGTCCTACCTGTGAAGGAGACGGTAGTGTCGTTACTGATGCTTGTGTGGCATGTCGAGGGCAAGGGCAACAACGCGCTCGTGTAAGTCAGCATATTAAGGTGCCTGCAGGTGTGGAAGATGGGTCGCAGATCCGTTTCGCAGGAGAAGGTGATTCTGGCGCGCGAGGGGGATCGAGTGGGAACTTGTATATCGAACTTCGCGTTGAGGAACATGAACTATTCACAAGGGTGGATCGTGATCTTGTTTACGAATTACCTCTGAATATCGCTCAAGCGGCGCTCGGAACCACAGTACAAATTCCGACAATCGATGGTGATGAAATTAATCTTGAGTTAAGTCCTGGCACGCAGCATGGTGCGATCCACACTGTTAAGGACCGCGGAGTTCCGCATCTTCGCGGGTCAGGTCGCGGGAACATGCTCGTGCGCACTCATGTAGTTACGCCGAACAAACTTTCTGATGAGCAGAAAGAACTTCTCACCGAGCTTGCAGACTCTCTTGGTACCCCTGAGGTGCCCACGGACGGCTCGCTTTTTGATCGTATTCGCGGAGCATTTAGCTAAGCTCTCGTGATTCTGGAACGCTGGATCGAAATTACTATCCTCGTCTCTCCCGAAGACGTGGAAGCGGCTTCTTGGATGCTCTCTGAAATTACAGGTGAAGGCATCGCAATAGAGCCACAAATCCAACGCCTAGATTCTCGCGATTTCGGATATGTGGAATTAGACGAACCGGTAGCTGTTCGTGGCTATGTCGAGTCAACATCAGCGACTCAAACGTATTCAATGGTTGAGAGCTTTCTTGAAAAGATCGAGTTTGCTGGAATGTCGCCAGTCACAATGTTTCATGAACTGGACTCGGGCGACTGGTCCGAAAAGTGGAAGTGCTTTTACACAATCGAGCATGTTGGAAAACGAATAGTTATTCAGCCTTCTTGGCTTGATTATGAGGCTCAAGTTGGAGATATCGTTCTTAATCTCGATCCCGGTGCAGCATTTGGTACAGGGCAACACGAAACAACTCAGCTCTGTCTCAGCGCAATAGAAGATCAGGTTCAGGCCGGTTCGTCGATGATCGACGTGGGATGCGGTTCAGGAATTCTTGCGATCGCCGCTGTCAAACTCGGTGCAGCGAAAGTCTATGCGTTAGATATTGATCCTGAGGCGATACGCGTGACTGAAAACAACGCTCTTACGAATGGAGTATCCGAGCAAATCACGGCTTGCGTCGGGGCTCTTAGAAGAGCTCCATTGTTAATGGGTGATGCTCGAAATATGGATTTGGTAGTTGTAAATATTTCCTCAGCGACAGTGCTCGACTTGCTGTCGATGCTTTCGAAAGTGCTTTCATCGAATGGTCGGGCTATCGTTAGCGGGTTTCTCGAGAGAGACGTATATGAGGTTGAGGAAGTGGCTCGACGGTTTGGACTTTCAAAACTTGAGATGCATACTCAGGGTGATTGGGCATGTTTAGTATTGACCGTCAACCCAGCTCCTGTATGAACTTACTTTGATCAAGCTAAAAGATCCGAGTGTTTCTTAATTGGCTATACTTCAGCAGCCGCTATAAAACTAAGTTGGTGCGCCTAACGTCTCCGATTCGAGATATCGTGGGTTTGATTTTCAGGAGTGCATAGGCTCGGCAGGACGTGGAATAGTCTGTGGGGAGGCCCCGTGGAAGACCCCAAACTTGTCTCTGAACGTATTCTTGAAAACATTAATCGCGTGATTATTGGTAAAGAGTATGAAATACAATTGGCGCTGATTGCGCTGCTATGCCGAGGGCATTTACTTATCGAGGATGTTCCTGGCGTAGGTAAAACGATGTTAGCCCGCGCGTTAGCGACGTCTGTTGGATGCCAGCTTTCTCGTATCCAATTCACACCTGATCTGTTGCCTACGGACGTTACGGGCGTCTCGATATATCGCCAAGAGTCCGGCGGGTTCGAATTTCGTGCTGGTCCGATTATGGCTGAAGTTGTATTGGCGGATGAAGTGAACCGAGCAACTCCGAAAACACAATCAGCGCTTCTGGAAGCAATGGAAGAGGATCAAGTCACTATTGACGGAATAACACATCCGCTTCCCAAACCTTTTATGGTCATGGCGACGCAGAATCCAATTGAGTATGAGGGAACTTTCCCGTTACCCGAGGCGCAGTTGGATCGCTTTCTCTTGCGTATCCATCTTGGATATCCGGCCGCGACAGAAGAAGTGCTAATTATGGATGCACAGGAAAAGCAACATCCAATCGAAAAACTGACCGCAGTTTCGAATAAAGATGAAGTGGTCGCATTGCAAGCATCGGTCAGCGAAACATATGTCGATCCTCTCATTAAGCAATACATCGTTGATTTGGTTTCTTCGACTCGAGAACACGAGAGTGCTTATCTAGGAGCTTCGCCTCGTGGGTCGCTGGCTCTTATGAGGTCTTCGCAGGCGTTTGCAATGTTAAGTGGTCGGGATTTCGTGCAACCTGACGACATCAAATTACTGGCTTATCCAACGTTAGGGCATCGGATAATAGCAAGTCCTAGTGCCCGAGTTCGAGAAATTGACAGCGCACAGATTGTTGATGAGGCGATCGAACGAGTTCCAGTCCCGGGCGCTCGCGCCCGCGGGAGTATTTGAGGCGTTACTCTTGCGCCTGATCGATCGATTCATCAGTTTCGCACGTCGTTATCCGAATGCGACGATAGCGTGCTGCATCGGATTAATCTGTGCCTCGTTGGGGTTAGCAACAGGGTTTTGGTTGCTTTTTAGGCTCTTCTACATCGTCGTATTCGCGGTTTGTGGATTCTACCTTTGGACACGTTCTATGGTGCGAAGGCTCGAAGTCGATTTGACTCGCCGTACTCATAGCGTGGTCCAAGGGCAGTCTCTAGAAGGGCGAATTATCATTCGATCGAGCTCGTGGCTCCCAAAGCTCTGGCTCGAAATCGAGGATCGCTCCTCAGTAACGTTCCATGGCTCACGGCGCATAGTCACTTTGGCCCCGAGAGGTATTGTTTCTTGGACTTACTCAACACCGACACGGGTTCGCGGAATATATGAGCTCGGGCCACTGAGTGTAGTAGCCACCGATCCGTTTGGTTTTTTTCGGATGAGTCGTGTTTTTGGGGGAACTTCCTCGATTCTTGTCTATCCAAACGCGCCTGAGCTAAGAGACTTTTACATTCCTCCTGCAAATCAGCCAGGGGAAGGTCGCTTTCGCCGCCGTACGCAGAATGTGACACCTATGGTGTCCGATATTCGCGAGTATTCTCCCGGAGATTCTTATAATCGGATTCATTGGCCGGCCACTGCGCGTATAGGCAGGCCGATGGTAAAGCAATTCGAACTTGATCCTGCCTCGGATATCTGGATCATCCTCGATCTCCAGTCCTCAAGTCACGTGGGCGATAGCGAAGATGGAACTGAGGAAGCCTCGATCCAAATATGTGCCTCCATTGCTCGTTACTTCGCCAGCGCAAATCGGTCGGTTGGATTGATTTCCTTTGGTGATAGCCTCCGTATTGAAGAGGCTAATCGTGGCGAGAACCATTACACACGCATACTTGAGGCCCTGACGCGCGCGCGTGCATCCGGCGATGTTCCACTGAAAAACCTTATTGCTGAAGAGTCTCGTCGTTTCGGTCGTCACACAACGGTAGTTGTGGTGACGCCCTCAACGGACAATGAATGGGTGTTCACGTTAGGGCATCTATCGGCGCGTGGAGTCAAGGTTGCGTCCGTGCTCCTTGAGGCGAGCAGCTACGGACCCGCAGCAGATTCTTTTGACGTTTACGAGTCGCTGCTTGCTGCTGGCGTATTTACTTACAAGATTACATATGGTGAAGATCTTGTACAGGCGCTCAGTATTAGCTCGAGGCCAGATTTTCAAAATGAGACCAGAGCATGAGTTCGGTTAACTGGACCGAACTCTATCGTGGGCCTCGGTACGATGAGTTCAAACGTCGCTCTGGGTTGTTAGGGATATTCCTACGCACTGAAAACTGGCTGAATCCTGTCCTGCTTTTTCTCGTGTTGATGATAATGACTCATTCTTTGGAGCAAGCGAACTGGGTCGATGAGATGCCATCTCTCACGGCCACAGGGCTGTTTGGATTTGTGTGTAGTTGGACGTTAGCAAAGTTTCCGGTTCGTTCGTTAATAGTTCACACTCTTGGCTTGGTATTCGGCCTTTCTTGGATATTGGTTCTAATTCTAAAGAATATGCAACTTGCTGATCCGTTGCTCGGAGCGGGTGTCCAGACACGTTGGTCGGAACTATGGCTTAGATTGCATGATTGGAGCTCCGCACTAATCGAGGGCGGTGTGTCCAGCGATCCGATGCCTTTTGTGATGATGCTTGTTTTCGCTACTTGGGCAGTCTCGTACATAAGCACATGGTCTGTGGTGCGATGGAAAAACGCTTGGGTGGCACTTACGCCTCCTGGATTTGTACTCCTGACCAACATTTCATATCTCCCAGGACAGCCTTCATTGCAGTTAGGGCTTTTCCTCACAGTCGCTGTCTTATTGGTGTTACAGCTTCATTTCACTCGTGCGCTATCTCACTGGCGTCGTACTCGAACAGTGTGGCCTGATCAACTTTCCCTAGAGGTAGCTTCCAGCGGGATGTTGGTTGCATTGATTTTGGTGGTCAGTGCTTGGTTGGTTCCTACTGCAAATCATTGGGAGCCGATCGCTCATCGCTGGGAGCGAGTTATCGATCCAGTGTCTGACCGATTGGACAACCTCGGACGTGTCTTTGTAGGTGTGTCTTCAAAACGTGATCTACCGGTACATAGTTTTGGAGAGGTCCTTCCCCTTCAAGGAAAAGTTAATCTGAGTTCCGAGCCATTGATGGAAGTGACTGCGACTAATCAAGGTAACTTGCGAGGTGCGGTTTATGACAGGTATATCGGTACTGGTTGGCTGATTTCTGATATCACAGTTCAGCCTGTTATTGGCATCACGGTTGAAGCTGCTGAGTTTGGGACACAACTATCCCAAAGCCAAACCCGCCGCCCTATAAGACTAGAGGTGAATGTGCTCGGATCAGCCCCTAACGGACGTTTGTTATCGTTCGGCGATCCGATCACCACTGATGTCTCTGGATCATTGCTTCTGGGAGCGAACGCAGAGGATGTAGTGGGAATAGCACCTCAGGATCGCCTTGAGGAAGGTGATGAATATGTGGTAGTTGGATCTATCTCAGCAGCCACCATAGACACAATTCTAGCGACAGAAGTTGAATATCCACCCGCGATTCGTTCGCGTTACACTCAATTACCCGATGATCTTCCTGAGGCGATTGGTGAACTTGCAAGAAGTCTCAGCGGCGGTAGGCACCCACTATCTATAGCTCGTACGATCGAGGCATATCTGCGGACCAGCTACGCGTATTCACTCAATGTTCCAGACGCGCCACCTCTAAGAGACGAAGTTGATTATTTTCTCTTTGACTCGAAAGCAGGCAATTTCAATCATCATGCCTCAGCGATGACTGTATTGCTTCGTACATTAGATATTCCTGCTCGCGTCGCAGTTGGATTTGTTCTCGAACCAAAGAACTTCGATGAGGCTACGAAGGCATACAGACTTTCTGAGCGTGATGCTTGGGCTTGGACGGAGGTCTACTTTCCTAGTCTGGGTTGGGTGGAATTCAACCCTACTTCAGGACGTGATCTCGTAACACGCTTAAGTGGTGATGCTGCGCCTCAATGGTTACCTAGTGATTCAGATAACTCGGTAAGTCCATTCGATGCGGAAGCTGAATTACTCGAATTAGAAGCACTGCTCGAAGATCAGCTTGGTGAGGCCGGGACTTTCCGAGGAGGTAGCTTCGATACCTCCTCGGGTGTCGGAGAGGTCATAGTTAGGTTCCTGACGATATTAATGTTTGCCACTGTAGCGCTTGTTTCCATCATTATTTCGTTGCGGTTTGCGTGGGAGTATCCGGTTCGCAAATTGACGCTAGCTCATCGTCAGTGGGCTAAACTTCAGCGCCTTGCTAGTTGGGGCGGGATTGAAAGTCGACCGTCGGACACACCTCTCGAGGAAGCTCACATAATTAGTGATGTGGTAGGTGCTAGTGAAGATTTCGAGATACTAGCTAAGAACTACAATGTTGCCTGCTATGGGAATAAAACTTTGAAAGTTAACGAGGTGGAAGCTGTGACCGATAGTTATCGGGTCGCACGTAATCAGCTGTGGCGGAATACTTTCAACAAATTTTTGCTGCCACGGCGGTTCCACAGAAGTAAAGCTTCACCTGTCAGAAGCTCTTTTCGAGTCCCGGGGAATTCCATTTAGAGGCTCTACCTTATTCAACTCGCGAATCAGTGCGAGAAGTTGAGATACAGTCTCGGCGCTAGGCTCATTGCTCGGACGTAGTTCCATCTCGGCGATCGCGAGCAAGAGTGCCTCCCGCGCTTCGATGCGGTCGAGTGTTTTCTCCGCAGGTATCGGTGATGCCTTGCTTCCCCATTCATCCGTATGGTGCTTAGCCGTATTCTCGGTAGATGACTGGCGTTGCGACTCTAGATTCGACTCACCCACCTCTGCGGAATCACTTTCATCTATCGATCGTGACTGTTGCGAAGATGGATACTGAGCAGCGGTCTGAGAGAGCACGAGTTCGAGGTTTGCTTTCGTATTAATGTCATCTGGGCTGCGCCTAAGCACGTCGACGTATTGCCTGCGAGCTTCTTCGAGGGCACCTCTCATCACTGCATGGTTACCTAGTGCATACCGGATTGACTCTGACGATTCTTCCGTCTTGGCTAGTCTAAGAGCTTCTGTCGATGTGACAGAAGCTTCCTCGTAGCGACGCAGCTGGTGCAGGGTATTGCCAAGGTTATACATGACAGCCGAATTGTCAGGTGCCTCGAGAAGCGCTAGTCGGTAAGCCGTTAACGCTTCGTTGTAGCGTTTATCGGCATAAGCTTGATTTCCGGTTTCTACATATTCGTAGAGTTGAGAATCGCTGCAGGCGCCGATTATTAAAGCACTAAGAATCGTGCCTGTTGTAAGTCCTTGACGTGCCAGCCGAGATAGACCACTGCTTCCCTTGTGGAACATCGGTATCACAAGTAGCACCAAAGCCGCTATCACAAACCACTGAAACTGCTCTATCGGTTGCTTGCCGGTATCCTTCCCAATAATGCTTTGGCGCATACGTTGAACATCAATCGCTAATCCGGCAATTGTCTCAAGCTCGCGGAATTCCCCACCAGTTGCGACGGCGATTGCGCGCAACGCATCGCGGTCGGCTCTACTGACAGAGGTTCCCATAACAGCTCCGGGGATCATGGCTCCATCGGCGGTTCCTACCGCGATTGTGTAGATGGGAATATTGACCTCGGTTGCTCGTTTAGCAGCGGACAAAGATTTTTCGGCCAGGTCTTCTCCATCAGAGACTACGATTATCAATTGCTTATCAGCAGCGTCTGGAACGTTAAGCAACTTGAGAGATTCGTCGATAGCTGTTCCTAAATCTGTACCTATGGCTATCAATTCAGAATCGCGTTGTGCTTGATTAACGAGTTGGCGAATTGCTGAAAGATCTAAAGTGAGCGGAGAACGCTGGAATGCTTGACCGGCAAAGATGACTAGACCCACTCGATCGCTCCGAAGATGAGTGAGGAAATCGTTAATTCCGGCTGCTGCAATTGCGGAACGAGAAGGAGCTAAGTCGTCAACTGTCATTGAGCTTGATACGTCCAGTGCAATTGCTATATCAACGCCGTGTTGCGCAGTAGATTGTTCGACTGATCCCCACTGAGGACGAGCAATTGCGATTACGATAAGCATGGCGGCCAGCACGACTGACCAATCACGGAATCGCTCTTGGCTGGCCTGCCAGCCCAACCTGAGAGATGGTGACCCACCGTAGGCATCGTCTGCTAAGCGGTGTTGGAGTTTCTTGAATCTGATTAGCAACGAAAATCCAGGCACGACTATCAATAAAGTTAGTGCCAATGGATCGCCGAATGACAGACCGGGAATCAAGGGTATCGCCTTAGCCACGTAGTACGGAGAGCACTTTCACCTAGCAGTAATATGACAGCTGGTAAAAGTAGAGCTGGTGCGTATTCGCGGAACCCTACGTACCTTCGTTCACCAATACGTGAGCGTTCCAACTGACCAATTTCTGAATAAGCGTTGACTAGTTCCTCAGGGCTACTTGCGTTGAAATATTTCGCTTCTGTTCCGTCGGCTATTGACTGCAACGAAGCAGCATCTATCTGAATGGCATCAGGAGACACACCACTGAAAAAACCGATTGTGTAGACTCGGACATCGAGAGCTGCGGCTAATTGTGTAGCTTGATCTGGAGAAATTATCCCAGCGTTGTTTTGCCCATCAGTTAGAAGCACTATTACACGGCTGCGAGCTGGTGAGTCTTCGAGTAATACGAGTGCTTCGCCAATGCCATCGCCGATTGCTGTTCCATCTAGTATTAACCCAGAAGCGAGATTCTCTACTCGGCGTCGGATAGCAGCAATATCATGAGTGAGGGGTGATAAAGCCAGCGCCTTTGATTGGAATATTACAACGCCCACGCGGTTGCCTTCGAGATTCTTGATAAATGGGTCCACGACGCGTTGCGCTTGACTCAAGCGTGTCGTACCTAGTGCCGAATTAGTTGGTACTTCCATCGAACTCGAGACATCGAAAGCGATTACGATGTCCATCCCCTCCGATGGTACTTGGCTGACTGTGAGTCCTTTTTGTGGACGTGCTAGCGCCATAACAATGAGTATGAGAACAACCCACCGCAGTGTTGTTGGTAACCAACGCAAACGAAGCCGCCAAGTTAAGAGACTTGATCCACGGATGATTTCTATAGAGCTAATGGCCAGTGCTGTTGATCTTGTTGGCCAAAAGAGACTGATCCCTGCGAGAGCTACTAGAAAAGGCAGTAACAAGAGAAATTCTGGAGTCTCGAAAATCATTTCCGGACAGCCTTGAAAGGAGGATGAGTGCCTGATCGTGAAAGTTCGATAATCTCGTAGGCGACTGTCAGGTCATGATTCGCTGATGCTGGATCAGGATGAGATCGCGCGTAAACGCTATTATCGCAGCGTTCGAGCAAGCCATCTATGAGCCGGGCTTGCCAGCGTCCGACGCCAGCAGTGTTCAATCGCTCTCGCAATTCGCTTGTTGTTAAAGCGGTCGCATTGAATCCAAAACGGATCTCAATATATGAACGGATGACAGTTGCTAATTCGCTATAAAAATACCTATACGTTTCATCATCTAACAGGTGATAAGTCTGTAAAGCATCGAGCCGACCTCTAGCATCATCTTCAAATTGATTTCTTTCGCTGGCTAACGAGGAGTTTGCTTCTTTAACTCTCGAACGGTACCAAGCGATGATCAAGATCGTGAGGGTGAAGAGCGCAATTGAAGCGATTATCATTTCCGAGCGCTGCCACCAAACTGGCGGCTCTCCGTTGAGAAGTTGAGATCGCAGGGGGCGTAGCTGCGCATCTCCTTGAATACGCACCGGTTCGATATGTAGGACAGGCGGTTTGACAGACGACGAGCCTGTGCTTCCATCCGAAGCCAACCAAGAAATTACTATGTCGCCAGCCTGGAGATCGCCAAGTTGGTACGCAGTGATCATGAATTCGAAAGAGGTGGTTGCCATACCATCGGTACCGCCATTAAGTGGATTATCGAAAATAGGCAATTTCGCCTCTATAAGTGACAGATCGATATCGCTTACGCGTGTGAGTTCACCAATGCTGATCAACAGGTTTTGGCTGTGACGTACGGTGATAGTCAATAGCACTTGCTCGCCTAACGTAGCCACATTCGGTAGCAACGATGAGTCAATCGTTACTTCGACTGATTGTTGAGCTGATACTCGTGATTGTTCGTACGAAGCTAGAGTGCCTAACAGTAGGAAAATGACCAGTAAGCGCTTCATTGGCGCATCGATCGTGCGTGAAAATAGCGTGCTATTGGCTCGACAAGGTCACTGTCGAGTCGGACCTCTACTTCGTCAACACCAGCGATGGCTAGATTGTGTTGTCGTCGTGATACCCGGTCCGCTGCTAATTCCTTATATCGATGTCGCACTTGTGGGTTACTTGAATCGATCATTTGTGAGAGGCCATCTTCCGCAGAGACAAAGTGCACTAGACCGATATCTGGTAACTCAAGGTCAATAGGGTCTGTCAGGGCAACTGCAATAACGTCATTTCTCAGAGAAAGAAGTCGCAGTGAATTGGCGTAATCCGAGTCGAAAAAGTCGGAAATAAGGAACACTATCGATCGACGACGAAGCGCATGAGCAAGGTAATCACAGGCGACTGAGATTCGTGTCCCTGGTGCAGGGGTGGAGTGGTGGATAATGTCCCGAACGATTCGAAGTACTTGCTTTTGTCCATGCTGAGGAGGGACAAAGCGTTCGATTTGGCTGCTGAATGTTAGAAGGCCGAATCTGTCTCTGTTCGCTACGGTTACGAAACCAAGAAGGGCTGCTAGTTCGGCCGCAGCATGGAGGCGACCCACGGCTTGGTGAGACACGAGTTGAGAATCAGATATGTCGACCGCGCAAACAATCGACAGGTCACGTTCTTCGACAAATTCTTTTACCCAAGGTGCGCCCATACGCGCGGTAACGTTCCAATCGATTAAACGAATGTCGTCTCCGGGGATGTACTCCCGTGCGTCAGAGAATTCGATGCCACTACCACGGAATACGGAACGGTAGTTACCGTCAGAAAATGCCCGAGCTAGGTGACGAGTTCTGATCTCAATCCGTCTAATTCGTTCGCGATCAGGAGCGCTCAATATCACGGGAGCCTCGACCAATTCTGGTCGGGAGGTGCGCCTCCTTTGAAACACCTAGCTGTCCAACGACCTAATCATTTATGGAATACGAACTACTTCAAGTAGGTTAGCGACGATTGTTTCTGATGTTATGTTCTCAGCCTCGGCTTCATAACTTAGAACTACACGATGGCGCAGGACATCGGGTGCTATCTGCTTAACATCATCAGGTGTCGCATAGTCCCGGCCATTGAGAAAAGCGATTCCTTGAGCTGCTCTTGCAAGGAAAATAACGGCACGAGGAGAAGCTCCGAATTCGAGCAGAGCAGCCAGTTCGTTAAGATCGTACCTTGCTGGTTCACGTGATGAATGAACCAATCGGAGAATATAGTCACGTAACTTCTCATTGATTTCTACGGCTTCCACAGCAGGGCGTACCGCAAGTATCTCTTCAGTAGTGGCGACGGCGTTGAGCGTGACAGGCTCTTTGTCCAGAACCTGAGTGAGAATCGATCGTTCATCTTCTTGTCGCGGATAGTCAACGACAATCTTCATCATAAAGCGGTCTAGCTGCGCTTCAGGCAATGGATATGTGCCCTCTTGTTCTATTGGATTCTGAGTAGCAAGTACTAAGAAAGGATTCGGCAAAGGATGTGTCTCACCGCCGATAGACGCTTGTCGTTCCTGCATCGCTTCCAGAAGGGCGGACTGTACCTTGGCGGGAGCACGGTTGATTTCGTCAGCCAGAACGATATGAGTAAAAATCGGACCTTTGCGAACAACGAACTGACTATCTCGAGGATTGAAGACAAGGGTTCCAACGATATCAGCGGGCAGCAGGTCGGGTGTGAATTGCAAACGCGAGAAGCTTACGCTCAACACTTCGGCTAGGCTTTGCACAGTTAATGTCTTGGCTAATCCGGGCACACCTTCGATCAGTGCATGATTATTGGTAAATAGAGCTATCAGCAGCCGATCGATCAACTCATGCTGACCAATAATCACACGACTGATTTCATCTCGGACTGCCGAAACTACCTCGTGGAGGTGTTTCGGCGAGATAGGTTTCGTTGCCGCCTGTTGCGTCATCAACAAATCCAAGCATGGCTTGAGGTATAACTAAGCAGTCTACTCGTTAAACGGAAGAGGCGAAGGTTTTATTCGCCAACTGCTACTAGTTCTTTAGCAGAAGAATTGAAATGGCCTATTTCTTGGACAGTGCCGAGCACCCCCAGAAGGGCTTTTAGTTCGGGAATTAATTGCGTCGTAACTGTTGCATCTACAGCTCCACGCCGCAGCCGAATATCGGAACCATCACGGCGGAGTATCTTAAATTCCACAGGCAGTTCACCTTCGTTTTGATCCAGGACGGCACAAATTTTCCTTAGCCGCCGCCGGTCAGCAGTCTCGTCGGTGGTTTCTTCGAGACTAACCAAGAAGTGCCACCTACTAGGGCTAGTTGGTAGTTGATCTTGCTCGCTCGTCGAAGTGTCCACGCGAACTGGATGAAGATTTTTTGTAGGCGTTGTTGCCATTTGGTTATTGTTCGATGATTTGCGCGGTGTAAAAGGGACTGGTGAATCAGATGACCGCGAACGCGGATTTCGATTCCCGAGTTGAAAGCGGGCTGCAGGTGCGCCTTTCAACTGTCGCGTTTCGAGATCGAAGGCGGCGAGAACATTAGATGCAATAGTTAATCGACCATTTCGTGAGCGGATATTGGCACGAGAGACCAGTACGGTAGCCTCACGTAACAAATCGCGAGCTGCCTCGTAAGCATCAGGCCAAATGGTTAATTCCATACGTCCGCTGAGGTCTTCAAGCGTAACTGCGGCAAACGGTTTACCCTGACGAGTCGTCAGGGAACGAATTTCAACGACCGTTCCTGCGACGATCGCCTCCTGTCCAACCATCTCCTCAGTGAGATCGGTAGCCTGAGCGGTTAAGAGCTCGTTCAAGTGTTTGGACACGCTGCGGAACGGATGCTCAGATACGTAAGTTCCTAGGTACTCCTTCTCCCAAGCGAGAAGTTGGGGCGTGGGAATTTTCATGGGTTCGAGTTCGAGAGCGGGTAGCGGCGTGTCAACCTGATCGCCAAACAAGTCGAACATTGATGTTTGGCCTGTGTCACGGAGACGCTGTTGTTCTTGAGACAATAACAATAGCCGTTCAACCGCACCGATCACTGTCCCTCTTGGAGCCAGGCCATCTAATGCACCCGCTTTAGCAAGAGCATCTAGTACACGTTTATTTACCTCGCGTGGGTTAGCCCTTTTTGCAAAGTTTTCGAGAGTAGTGAATAGACCAGCCTCCTCTCGGTCGGTGATCAATGATGAAACACCAGCCTCGCCGACGTTCTTGATTTGGGCGAGGCCAAAGCGAATCGCCGATGAACCGTCAGTTGCTTGCTCGATATTAAAATTCACATTAGATCGGTTGGCATCAGGTTGTAGTACTGCGATTCCGAGTCTAGTGCACTCGCCTATTGCTGCAGATAATCGTTCCTGAGACCCGCCTGCGCCCATCATCACTGCAGCCATGTATTCTTCGGCGTAATGGGCTTTGAGGTACGCTGTCTGATAGGCGATAGTTGCGTATGAGAAAGCATGCGCCTTGTTGAACGCGTAACCGGCAAACGGCTCAATCAGATCGAAAAGGGTTTCGGCGAGCTTACGCTCATATCCTCGGGCTACACCGCCGGCTACAAAACGTTCACGTTCCTCGATCATCACCGATGGTATTTTCTTCCCCATCGCCTTACGCATTACATCTGCTTCGCCGAGAGTGTATCCAGCGAACTGTCGAGCTATTTGCAGTACTTGGTCCTGATATGTGATCACTCCGTACGTCTCATCGAGAATATTCGCGAGGTCTTTGTGAGGGTAAACAGGAGCCGTCCGTCCATGCTTAGCGTCGATATAGCGAGGGATATGTTCCATCGGACCAGGTCGGAAAAGGGCTACCATAGCCGCTAGTTCGGCGATGTTTTCTGGCTGTAGTTCGACCACGTAGCCACGCATTCCCGATGATTCCATTTGGAATACGCCAAACGTTTCACCTCGTGCGAGTAGATCCGCTGTGGCCTTGTCACCGTCAGGCAGAGACATTAGGTCTAACTTTTCACCACGTTGTTCCTCTATCAAAGAAACTGCTTGGCCGAGGATCGTAAGATTTGTAAGTCCGAGAAAGTCGATTTTCAGCAAGCCTATGCGTTCGACATCAGCCATAGTGAACTGTGTAGTAGGTAGAGCGTCATCTCCTTTGGAACCGGTAGGTCGCTGTAAGGGAACTGACTCCACCAATGGCTCTCGTGAAATCACTAACCCGGCTGCATGCGTTGACGCATGTCGTGTGACACCCTCGAGACTGCGCGCCATGTCGATGAGCTCTCGGGTTGCCGCCTCTGTTTCGTAGGCTGCACCTAACTCTGACGAAGAGCTGAGTGATTCGTCGAGAGTGATATGGAGTTGGTCAGGAATCATACGAGCGATTCGATCAGTCTCTTCAAAAGATAAACCTAGAGCACGACCAGTATCTCGAACTGCAGCTTTCGGTCCCAAGGTGCCAAAAGTACAAATCTGAGCGACGCGGTCTCGCCCGTACCGCTCCGCCGCATAGCGGATTACTTCGTCTCGCCGATCGTCAGCAAAGTCGAAATCAACATCGGGCATGGAGAGTCGTTCAGGATTAAGGAATCGCTCAAAAACGAGTCCGTATTGAAGTGGTTCGATATCGGTCACGTCGATCGTATACAACACGATTGAGGCTGCTGCTGATCCGCGGACACCCATTGGTATCGATCTTTCTCGAGCGAAACGAGCGAGGTCACGTACTATGAGCATGTATTCGGCGAAACCAGTTTGTTCGATAACACTTAACTCGTAACGTAAACGGTCCCTGTGTTCGTCGGTAGGTAGCTGGTAGCGGCGCTCGAGACCTTCTTCACAACAGGCCTTCAGGTAATCCATTACCGTTTGTCCTGCTGGGACTCCAGAGTCCGGCAACTGAGTTCGGCTAAAGTCAAGTTTCAAGTCGATTTGCTCATTGATTAGAAGAGTATTGTCGATCGCTTCTGATAACTCAGGGGCAAGCGCTCGCATTTCATCAGGAGATTTTAGGTAGAACTGATCACCGTGAAACTTGAAGCGTTTTTCATCATGAACCGTAGTATTCGTGCCTATGCAGAGTAGTAGATCGTGGGATTTTGCATGCTCAGCTTTTACGTAGTGAGAGTCGTGAGTCTGAACGAGAGGAAGCTCCATCTCTTTTGCTAGCTTTACTATTTTCGGGGTTAGGTTACTGAACTCTTTGATACCGTGTTCCATCACCTCTAGGTAGTACCGGTTAGGGAAAACGTCACGGTACCACCCAGCTACTTCTCTAGCTCCAGCTTCATCTCCATTACTAAGACTCTTTAGTAGTTCACTCGATGGGCATCCCGACAGAATAATTAAGCCGTCTGAATATTGCTCCAGCAATTCTCTATCCATGCGAGGTCGACGGTAGAATCCTTCAAGGTGAGATAGGCTCGATAGCGCTAAGAGATTGCGGTATCCCTGCTCGTTTTGTGCCAATAAAGTTAGGTGGTAAGGCCATTCTCCCGACTTTTTCTCATGACGGCTGGCCGGTGCTACATATCCTTCGAGTCCTATTATCGGTTTGATTCCTGCGGATGTAGCGTTCTCATAGAGCTCTAATGCTCCATACATTGCTCCATGATCAGTTACGGCGAGTGCAGGCATTTCCAGCTCTTTTGCTCGTTCGATAAGAGCCGGAATTTTCGACATGCCGTCTAGAAGCGAATACTCAGTGTGCGTATGGAGATGGACAAACGACATCTCTAGTCCCGAGGTGTGCTGACGTTACTAATCTGTTCAATTGTATAGGTAACTACGCGAACTTGTGTGCGAAGTTACCGGACCAAGAACTCTACACTGTGCGCCCTACCGGTCGCAAGGCACCTCAGAAAGGTTCTAAATTTGATGATCTGCTCTGAAGTTGCAATATCTTCAGTCTTCTCGGTCCAAATCGAAAGCGTCATGTAGAGAGCGAACTGCCTCATCAACCTGTTCAGAAGCGACTACGCAGGTAATTCGGATATCGCTTGTTGAGATCATGTCAATGTTCACTTTGTTTTCGTACAAAGTCCGGAACATTCGCGCTGCGAATCCTGGTGCTGATGCCATACCTGTTCCGACTATAGAAACTGTTCCTAGGTTGGGATCTGAGACTACCTCTGCTGGCCCTATTTCATTTTCAGCACTTTGAACTACTTGTAGCGCTCTATCGAGGTCCGCTGGTGCGACAGTGAATGTCATGTCGGTAAGTTTTTCTACGCTAGCATTCTGCACTATCGTGTCGACCGAGACGCCAGCTGTAGCCAATGGTTCAAAGAGGTGCGCCGCTATACCGGGTCGGTCAGGGACGCCTCGGACCGTAACTTTGGCTATATGGTTTTGGTGTGCGATACCGCGGACTTTATTTCCCTGTTCCATTGTCAAGTCTCCATGGATCAACGTACCTTGCGCAGTTTCATCGAAGCTGCTTGCTACTCGAATAGCAACACCATATTGTTCACCGATTTCAACTGCCCGAGCATGCATTACACGTGCTCCAGTAGTTGCCATCTCCAGCATCTCCTCATAACCGATCTCCTGAAGCGGTCTTGCCTTCGGACAGACCCTCGGGTCAGCGGTATAGATACCTGCAACATCCGTGAAGATCTCGCAGCGGTCTGCATCCAAAGCGGCAGCGAGCGCAACTGCTGTAGTGTCCGAACCACCCCGACCAAAAGTGGTTACATCTGCATCTTCCGTCATTCCTTGAAACCCAGCTACTATTACGACTCGTCCTCTATTGAGCTCCTTCTCCAGTCGCTCTGTTTGGATGTCTGCGATTCTCGCCCGACCAAACACTGCCGTAGTCCGAATACCTGCCTGTGCTCCAGTTAAGCTCACTGCTTCCACACCTAGTTCATGGAGAGCCATTGATAACAATGTACTGGTTACCATTTCGCCAGTTGAAAGGAGCATGTCCATTTCACGAGGCTCAGGTGAATTCGTAATCCGTTCCGCTAATGCATACAGCTCATCTGTGCGAGATCCCATTGCTGAAACTACAGCTACAACTTCATCGCCATTCCTATGCCGCGACTCCAAGCGATCAGCTATACGCTTGATATGTTCGGGCGTGGCTACTGATGAGCCACCGTACTTATGGATGATGCGTTCCATCGCAAGCTTCCTATTTTTATTCTATGACTTTCGCACCAGTAGAGCTCATCTGACACACACGTGCCGCGACTTCTAAATCATGGTCACTAGCTGCTTCTCGCATCGCACTCGCGACTTTCTTTCCCTCACCCTTGATCGCGAACGCCGCTATGGTAGAACCACCGCCCGATAGGTAGGCTGCTAATCCACCGGCGTCACGTGCTGCCTGAAACAATGCATACATCGCGGGAAACAGTGTCGAGCGTGCAGGCTGATGGAGTATGTCCTCTGTTGCTTTCGCCAGAAATTGGTAGTCGCCTTGGGTTAGGGCTCCTACTAGTAAAGCCGCTCTACCTATGTTGTGAACTGCCTGACTACGTGTCAGGCGTTCGGGTAACCGTTTGCGAGATTCGTTTGTAGGCATTGAGAAATGAGGTATTAGTAAAGCTATTTCGAGATTAGTTGGCGGGTCTATACCTAAGTGAATAACCCCGTCGTCATCATCGACTACTACTCGCAAGCCACCAAACATCGCCGGAATGATGTTATCGCCATGCCCTTCTAGACGAACAGCTAGAGATACCAGGTCTTCGAGTTTTCGCCGTTTGCCAAGTAATTCGTTAGCAGCAATAAGACCTGCAGCACGAGCTGATCCAGAAACGCCAAGGCCGCGCCCTATAGGGATGTCACCTTCATAGGTAATACTTAAACCGGTCGGCTCTTCAGTGCGTTCTTGTTGATACAACGCCCGCACGGCGGTGGCTGTCATGTGTTCAATTGGACTGTTTGCAGCAGGTAGCTCTTCATCGCTAACCGTGACTTGGTAGCGCGCTGTCCAATCTAGAGCCAAGCCAAGACTATCGAAGCCTGGACCTAGGTTTGCGGTAGTAGCTGGAACGTCGATCATGACGCTATGTGAATAACCCATTTAGTGAGTCTAGGAACCGCTCCTACGAGCAGCAAACCAAGTCGATCTAAATATTGATAATTAATCTTGGACGTGCCTGTAATTCAGATATACCATTTCGCTTAAGATTCAGTATTTTCGCTAGACCTTGGGGAATCAAAATGGAGAGTGTCGTCCTTACAAGCGGTGTTCGTACTGCTGTTGGTACGTTTGGTGGAGCACTGAGTGAGACCCCTGCTTCAGATCTTGCTGCTCATGTGTTTCGTCAGGCTGTCCAGCGGGCAGGAATTCATGGCGAGCAAGTCGATCAGGTTGTTCTTGGATGTGTCGGTCAAGTCGCGGAGGACGGTTATATAGCTCGCCACGCATCAGTAAAGGGTGGCATGCCAGTGGGCACCCCTGCCTACACTGTGAATCGAATCTGCGGCTCAGGCTTGGAAGCGATCAATACGGCTGCACGGTGGATCCAGACGGGTGACGCGGAAGTGATAGTCGCAGGTGGCGCCGAAAACATGAGCATGATGCCCTTCTTGTTGCGTAAAGGTCGTTACGGTTACAAGTACGGTCATGACAAACTCGAAGACGGTACTATGCATCTGCTCACCGACCCCTTCGACAGCATCTTAATGGGTGAGACTGCCGAAAATCTTGCTGAACGATACGAAGTTTCTCGTGAAATACAAGACGAGTATTCGATGAGGTCACAGGAACGCGCTCTTGCTGCTATCGAGGCCGGATACTTTAAAGAGCAAATTGCGCCGATTGAAGTTCGTCAGGGCCGTAAGACTCTTACTTTTGATACGGATGAACATCCACGGGCGAGTACGATGGAAACGCTGGGAAAACTACGTCCGGTGTTTCGAGATGGTGGCAGTGTGACCGCAGGTAACTCGTCCGGTATCAACGACGGAGCAGCGGCAGTGGTTGTGACTACTGAATCAAAGGCACTTGAATTAGGAATGAAGCCTCGTCTCCGCTTAATAGCACGTGCTGAGTCTGGAGTGGAGCCTTCGTTGATGGGAAGCGGTCCTATTCCTGCAATTGAAAAAGTCATGGAAAAGTCTGGCCTCACGATTGAAGACATGGACGTAATCGAACTCAATGAAGCGTTTGCATCGGTTACAGCCGCCTGTTCGACCGTACTCAATCTACCTATCAATAAGACGAATCCTAATGGTGGCGCGATAGCTCTTGGACATCCAGTAGGTGCTACTGGGGCGATCCTCACGGTTAAGGCGATGCATGAACTAGAACGGACAGGCGGTCGTTATGGTCTTGTTTCGCTTTGTATTGGTGGCGGTCAAGGTATAGCGACTATTTTCGAACGTGTCAGCTAACGGTCTGAGTAGGATCATTATCGGTAATTGTTTTCAGGCAGATCTTATGTTGCTTGATCTAAATATTTACTGATTTGGTTCCAAGCCAACTCGGTTATTTCGTCTGGCGCTATTGCTCCGTCGATTACGATCCAGCGATCAGGATCGGAGGCTGCTAATGAAACGAATCCAGCGTGAACACGCTCGTGGAATTCAATCCCGGCTCGCTCAAGGTAGTCATCTGACAGAGTCGTTCGTTCTCGACTAACGTGTGATTCGACATCGAGCAAGATCGTCAAATCTGGCTTTAGGCCATCTGTTGCTAATTCGATAGAGGTGGCTACTATGTCTGGATCGAGGCCGCGTCCATATTGCTGGTAAGCGATAGTCGAATCAGAGAACCGATCGCAAATTACCAGCGCACCACGTTCCAAGGCGGGTCGGACTAATTCTGCTAGATGCTGTGCTCGAGATGCCGCGAATACTAGTAGTTCAGCCCGATGGTCAACTTCACTATCGTTCGCGTTAAGCAGAATATTTCGCAAGCTTTCTCCCAGAGGAGTTCCACCGGGTTCGCGGCTGGTTACTGTTTCTATACCTAACACTCGAGCTCGATTCGCGAGGGCTTTCAATTGGGTTGATTTTCCCGCACCTTCGCCGCCTTCTAGCGTTACAAATAAACCTTCTGAGCGTGCTGGCAGCATTTTCAATACTGAGCCTTCATCTATTAGGCGCCCATGGGTCTGCAGGGATCGGTGATTGCCTTTGTACCACGGTTACTCTGCGAAATGGTTCGCTGCCGCGCGATGTGCTCTTTAGACCGTGTCGCTGAACAAGCTCATGTTGCAGGCGTCGCAGGTAGGCGCTTTGTGGTGCTAACTCGACGTTTTCTGCACCTCCGTGCGCTACGCTTATGACTGCTTCTTCTACCTCCCGCATCGCTGCTGTCATCGGGTCATCTTCCGTATCAGTTCCTTTCATTGCGAGAAGCTGGCGTTCCATTTGTGCTCCCGTGTTATTGCGTAACACATAAATTGGGATTCCTCTTTTTTGGGCTCCTCGTAAAGGACCACTTCGGCGACGATAGTAAGGTCGGAGAGTTATTACGCAATCAGCACTTTCGACCGAGTCGACAATTGTGGCTCCGGATCGAGTAGAGGCGATTGCTGCCTCAAGCCGTGAGCGACTGACACCGAAGGGAAGGATTCTCTTCGCAAGACCGCTGGGCGCAGGTGCCAACTGATGCGAGGAAACTTGATCGCCATTCGGATTAGAATTGTGCATGTGGTTGTCAGGTTGGAGAGGCATTCTGTGGACTGTTTCAATGCTACCGTCCTTGAGTTTTCGTAATTCAGCTTCAGCTTCGAAACCTCGTAATAATGCGTCTACTGTTCTCGCGACATCTTCATGGACTGCGACACGGTCGAACGACTGGATCTCAACTAAACAATCAAAAGTAGGAGGGTTACGCCGCTCCAGAGTACTTTTTTGAGTCCCACGTCGTCGCGCTTCGTCGTCACCGAGAGTTACTGATTCGATGCCGCCGATTAAATCCGATAACGTCGGATTTTGCATGAGGTTATTAAGAGTGTTTCCGTGTGCCGTTCCTACCAGCTGCACTCCTCGCTCCGCGATAGTTCGAGCGGCTTCAGCTTCTAGTCCGGTTCCTATCTCGTCTATGACGATTGCTTCTGGAGTGTGATTTTCGACGGCCTCTATCATTACACGGTGTTGCAATTCTGGTCGCCCTACCTGCATACGACGGGCACGACCAATTCCTGAATGTGGGATATCGCCGTCGCCTCCGATCTCATTCGAGGTATCAACCACCACAACCCGTTTCTCAAGATCGTCTGCAAGAGTTCTTGCTACGTCGCGCAACATCGTTGTTTTACCGACGCCGGGCGGTCCCAAAAGCAGAATGCTGTGACCGGATTCTACGAGATCGCGAATTGCACTAGAAGATCCTGAAACACTTCTACCCACCCGACACGTGAGTCCGACTATCGATCCACGCCTGTTACGAATGGCTGATATTCGATGTAAGGTTCTTTCGATGCCGGCTCTATTGTCCTCTCCAAACTCCGAGAGTTGAGCGACGGTCTGGTCAAGCTCTTGTTCGGTTACCTCGTGAATATCAAGGGCTACTTCTGTTCCCTCGTGATAACGAGCTTTAGGAACACGTCCGATGTCTAGTATTACCTCGATCAGTCCTGCCATTCCTCTAATACGAGCAGCCGCAGCCTGTATCCGAAGCGGTAGGCACTCTATCAATAGATTGATTTCGTTGCGCTCTTCGTCTGTGGGTTCTGGCAAAGCAATCGCTTCTGAGTCAGAATCGTTCAAACTGTACTCCTAGTCACGATTATCTCCGCTACCTGTGACAAACTGCGACTCGAGCAAATGACTTTTATTGGCTTGTCCTTGACTAACAGCATCTCGAACAATTGAGATGAATAATTCGTGCAACCGTGGATCTTCTGTTATTTCAGGATGGAAACACGTAGCGAGTAACGAGCCATCACGTATCGCAACGATCTGGTCATTTTCGAGTCTGGCAAGGACTTCAACACCTTTCCCAACGTCTTTGATCGCTGGTGCTCGGATAAATACAGCATGAAAAACTTCTTCGAGGCCCGCTATCGCTAGTTCGGTTTCGAAGGAGTCGACCTGCGTACCAAACGCGTTCCTTTCGATTGTCATTGCTACACAACCTAGTGGAGGCCGGTCGAGCCCAGGTACATCAGAAGCAAGAAGAATCGCTCCAGCACAAGTACCCCAGACCGGTAATCCGGATTCTATTCTTTCTCGAAGTGGTTCCATTAATCCAAATGCCACCAACAGGCGTGCGATGGTTGTACTTTCACCACCTGGGATCACGAGGCCATCTACGGAGGATAATTGTGACAAGGTGCGTACTTCAGACACTTCGGCACCGGCAACGCGCAGCATTGCTACATGCTCTTGGAAATCACCCTGCAAGGCTAAAACGCCAATGTGCACCAATGGGTTGTGGTCAGTGACGGTCATCCCCTGGAAGTTAGTTTCCTCGTCCAGCCAGCTGCTCTTCGACCGGAATTGATGCAACTGCCTCGCCTCTCATCGCCGCGCCGAGACCTCTTGATACTTCAGCTAAAACTATTGGATCTTGATAATGAGTTACTGCTTTGACGATTGCTTCAGCAACCGCGCTTGGGCGATCTGATTTGAAAATTCCCGATCCAACAAATACGCCATCGGCGCCTAGTTGCATCATCAATGCCGCATCAGCTGGTGTAGCGACTCCTCCGGCGGAGAAGTTTACTACCGGTAGCCGACCGAGTTCCTTTACCTCGCGTAAGAGTTCTAGTGGTGCCTGCAACTCTTTCGCGGCTGTCGGGAGCTCGTCTGTCGCCATGTTTTGAAGACTGCGAATACCATCCCAAAGTTGTCTCATATGGCGGACCGCCTCCACGATGTCGCCAGTGCCAGCCTCACCCTTCGTACGAATCATGGCGGCACCTTCAGAGATACGACGCAGGGCTTCACCCAAGTTCCGACATCCACAAACAAAAGGAGCACGGAACACTGTCTTGTCGATGTGATTTCGGTCATCGGCTGGCGTTAACACCTCCGATTCATCTATGTAGTCGATCCCAAGCGCATCAAGGATCTGCGCTTCGACGAAATGGCCGATCCTCGCCTTCGCCATTACTGGAATGGTGACGGCTTTTTGAATCTCTTCTATTTTCTCGACAGCACTCATCCGTGCAACGCCACCCTCTTTGCGAATATCAGCAGGGACGCGTTCTAGTGCCATGACCGCAACGGCACCAGCTTCCTCAGCAATTTCTGCCTCGGCGGCGGTTGTGACATCCATAATCACACCCCCTTTGAGCATCTGTGCGAGTCCGGTTTTAACTCGCCAAGTAGCGGTTTCACCCGTTGAGTCTTTACCGCTAGCGTCATTCGGAAGAGGTGTCTCGTTGCTGCCGTTGTTTGTCATAATGTTCCCTCTAGAATTGAGAAGCTGCTCCCGCTCATATTGTAGCGTCCGACTCGTAGGATGAACCGTACGCTTAATTCGGTGGATTTTTGTGATTTCAACGAATTGTTACAAAGTCGTGCGAGTGACTGGGTTGGGCCTCCCCAATTATTGTTTATTGATGGAGCTCGCTACGACTAAGCAGACGAGCTACCCTTATAAGGATGGCCCTTGAGAGTACACCCCCTTGGCTAATTGAACACGATCTCGAGGGCGACGCGCTCATTGGGCTAATCTCTGATACGCATATACCCGAAGCGCGTGCGACATTATTTGATGAAGTGTATGAAGCCTTCCGTGAAGTTGACCTGATCCTCCACGCTGGTGATATTCACGATGTGATTGTTCTCGATTGGCTTGAGGCTGTAGCTCCTGTCATCGCCGTTCGTGGAAATGGTGACGATGGTTCGAGTGGTCGTCCCGTTGCACCAAACGACCATCGTCTTGCTCACAATCAGGTGATTAACGTTGGCGGAAAGCGTATCGGCATGACACATGCATTCCCTGAACTCCCTCATCTGAATTGGATTCCTATACCAGAAGCAATGGAGCGCAAGTTTAATGGTCCAGTGGATATTGTCGTGGGTGGAGACACGCATGTGCCGCATGTGACTTGGAACGATGGGGTATTAATAATTAACTCGGGGTCGCCCACATACCCACGTAACTTGCAAACTCAACTAGGAACAGTGGGATTCCTTGATATCCGAAAGAGCAACATTGATGCGTGGATCGAACAACTTCACTAGCTTTGCTCGTTTTCGAAACTTCTATGGTGGTAGCAGTGCTAAGAAAAAATCAGATTCTCGCAATAACATCTGCGCTCGTCGGTGCGCTTGCTATTGGAGTTGCATTTAATGATGGTCGGCCGATTAGCTTGGAGGGTTTTTTAGGTATTGTGCTGATCGGGAATGCACTTGTTCGCTACTTAATTGCGCGACAGCATTGATTTAGATATCGAACATTCAAACACATACTACTTAAGTCAAAGATAAGGTTAGTAACGTGCATCTTGATCCGATCGACGCGCGTTCTTTTCTTGTGCTACTTGATGGAACCGAGGCTTCCTATGGAGCTCTCACGGCAGTGAGCCAAACAGCTAGCAGATCCGAAGCCAGCGTTACTGTCATACATGTAATAGAGGTAGAAAGGTCGTTACCGCTCACTGCTGATCTAGTCATTGAAGAGCAACATGGGGAACAGATACTCGAACGTGCCGATGCCATTGCTGCGGCACATAATATTTCATTAGAAAGTGACCTGCTTCAAGCCCGACAAACTGGACATGTAATTGTTGACGAAGCCATAGATCGTCGAGTGGATGCAATAGTGATGGGTATTCCTTATCGTCGTCCATTCGGTAGATTCGAACTTGGACCTGTCGCAGAGTATGTCCTCGAACACGCTCCCGGCTACGTTTGGCTAGTGCGTTATCCGGACAGAGATGACGATGAGTTGGCACCACTATCTAACTGAGAGACAAAGATGAATGTAATTGTCATGGGTTGTGGACGAGTCGGCGCTAGTGTTGCTGGTCAGCTTTCAGAAGGTGGTCATGACGTCTCGGTTATAGATACTGATCCGTTCGCTTTCTCACGATTACCAACTAATTTCGCGGGTCGACGAATAACAGGGTCAGGTAACGATTTCAGAATCCTAGAGGCAATTAACATAGAAGAAGCTGATGTATTTATCGCCGTCGCATCCGGAGATAATCGTAATCTTCTTGCTTCGCAACGAGCGAAGCATCAGTTTGGAATTAAGAATGTGATTACACGAGTGAAAGACCCGCAACGCAGTGTTCTATTTGAACAACTTGGGCTCAGTACGTTTAGTCCAACAAAGAATGGATCGGAGCTAATAATAACGTCACTGTTCGAAGAGACGCCGGATAAACTAACAGAGGCATCACAAGGCTAGCTTATGTATATCATCGTTGTCGGCGGAGGGATGGTTGGCTATGGCCTCGCTCTCGAACTGCAAGTTCTGCCTGATCATGAAGTTACGATCATAGAGCGAGATCATAATCAGGCCTCCAAACTCCGTGATGAACTTGGAGAAATGGTTGTTAATGGTGACGGCTCAGAAGTTTCCTTCCTCGAACAAGTTGGGGCTGGAAGGGCAGACCTTTTGATCGCTGTTACTGCAGACGACGGTGCTAACTTAGTTACGTGTCAGGTGGCTAAGCATCGTTTCAATGTTCCTCGTACGATCGCGAGAGTAAACGATCCGCATAACGAAGAGCTGTTTATTAGACTTGGGATTGATACTACGGTGTCAGCTTCACAGGCTGTGATGGCTCAGATTGAAACTACGCTTCCGGAGCATACGGTGGTACCCCTGATGAAACTTAAGAAACACGGGCTGACTGTAGTTGACTTACATTTGCAACATGGAGCTCCCGCCGATGGCCGTGCAATTCGCGATCTCGAACTTCCTATTGGCACATTGATATCACTAGTGGTCGGTGATGGAGGTGCTGTCGTCCCGAACGATGGCACAGTGCTTCATAGTGGTGACGAAGTGATTGCAGTTATTCCAATCGACGCCGAAGAAAGTATGCATGAACTAATTACCGGTCATCCGGTTGCCGTTTAATGCGTCTCGCTTTTCTTGGACCTATCGGAACTTATACTGAGGCAGCCGCGCTTACGTACGATGCTGCAGCGGAATTGGTTCCTTACCGAACGTTTACTGCAGCCGCGCTAGCTGTTGAGAATGGCGAAGCAAGTGCAGCAGTTTGTGCGATCGAAAATTCTCTCGAAGGTCCGGTTGCTGAAACACTTGCAATCCTTGTGCGCGACGATCTGAACCTAAATATCAATGCGGAAGTTGTCCTCCCGATTAAGCATGCATTAGTAGGTTCGCCCGGACTGTCCCTTGTTGATGTAGAGATCGTTTACTCACATCCACAGGCACTGGCACAATGTCGCCGCAATCTCAGCGTTCTTGTTCCTGCAGCGCTGCCAGTTGCAGCACTTTCTACATCAGCAGCGATAGAGTCAGCTATCAAAGAGCCAGGAACACTTGCGGTTGGAAATCGACGAGCAGCGGATCTTTACTCGGCGCAATGCTACGAAGAAGACATCAGTGACCTGCCGAATAATCAGACTCGATTCATCATCTTATCGGCAGATGATTGCGAGCCGAGCGGGGATGATAAGACGTCCCTTGTTTTTAGCATGGCGCATGATCGTCCAGGGTCATTGGTAGAAGTCCTTCAGCCGTTTGCTGAACGCTCGATCAACATGACAAAAATCGAGTCTCGTCCAACTGGGCGTCAGCTTGGAACCTACTATTTCTTTGTTGATGTTGAAGGCCACCAACAGGAATCCGATATCACAGCCGCAATCGATGAGGCGCGCCTTTGCACGCAGTGGCTTTCTGTTCTTGGGTCGTATCCACGATGGTCTGGCAACGATGACTAAGTTCAGGTTTCGAGGTGAGATTTTCTATCGCATTGGTCCCAGTGTGACCTATTGGACATGAATACAGGTAGCGCAACATGCTCAACCCAAGGGATTGATGTGATGAATGCCGTTGCTAACGAGGGTGCGTTGCTCTTTTCAGTATCAGATATCTGGTGCAAGACGAGGTGGGATCTATTATGAAGGTTATTGGTAAGGATATTGGAGACGCTATCGAACATTTGCATGCAGAGATTGAGAGTCGGTTACGTGTCGAGGCTGAACGCTCGCTTCAATTCGAATCCGGTGCGGAGCATGTTTTCTCTAATATCATGTGGCAGAAGGATAAAGTTGTGATCCGGCTACATAACGGGGTACCGACCCACGCCCTTCCTCATATCGTCGGTGTTGCCCTCGAGCACGTGCGCCAAAGACTCGAACGCTATCCGGCGATACAACGACCAGCGGAAAATGATGCAGTAGATGGTCCTATTATTCGCGCGGCTCTTCGTGAACTGGTTTTTGCACCTGCAGCTAATCATGCTCTCAGTGCCCTCGCCCTCGATGTTGAATGGGAAGATGAGCAACGTCATCAAGCTCTGAAAGATCTTCTCCGCGACTACTCTGAATGGGAAGATGATGGCGGTGATGGCATTTTAGTCTGGGCGCTGTTGGTATATGCGCGAGGTGCGATTGAGCATCCGACCGAGCTTTGGGGAGCGATCGAAGAGGATTGTCATGCAAAGCTGCCCGATGTCGCAAAACTAGGTACCACCGTCGCGAGAGCAGTAACAGAGCGAGGATGGACGAGTCCAGGTGCGTGCCTAGAATCGCTGATAGCGGTAAGGAAGTTGCTTAATTTGGAGACTGTGGCACCGATTCTCGATCGACGAACAGGGGAGATGGTTTAGTTAGCTGCAGCTAATCGGACAAGAGTGTTCAGTGGGCCGCTGCAAACGAAGAGTTTTGGTTTCGTTGCCATCCGGAAATAAACGGTGTCCACTCGCGATATCGTGTCAAATGAACGGCGAATGACACTGCTGGCTGTTCCGAATGTCGGTATGGATGACTAGCAAGAGTCATGCCCGCTTCAGCAGGTAGTAGAAGAATATTATTACTTGCGGTGACTTACATCGGCGACGGAAGTCGGAAGTGATTCTTGCCACTGGCGAAGCGTGTCCAATGCGTTTTCAAATTCAGACGGTAACGCCAATTCCACGAATGGGGCTTGCTTAAGGAAGATAGCCGCTAGCTGTGAGTCTTCGATTGCATTGGCAGCAGTCTCCGAAATTGGAAAAACGGAGATGACGATCAATGCGACCTCCACAATAACGATGCCTTTTATGAAGCCGAATACTGCTCCACCTATACGATCAAAGGGCCCAAGCATGAAAAACCTAGCGGTTTTTCGAAGCAAACCTGCGATTAATCTTCCAAGAATCAGAATTCCAACCAATAAAGTAGTAAAGGCGAGGAAGTTACGACGCTCTTCGTGATCAATCAGAAATTCGATATTCGTACTTAGATCATTGTAGAAAGATCCAGCGACTACGGCTCCAAGCATCAACGCCACTAGCATCACGATCTCTTGAATTAGACCGCGTCGCAGAGCGGAAAAGGTCATCCATGTGATGACTGCGACTATGATTAGGTCGAGCCAGTGCAAGTCTGCAGATGTTCCAGTTCTCCCCGCCCTGTCAGAGATAGTAGCACTTGGATCGCGGTACTCGGATGAAAAGCGCACCTTGGTTGGTTTTATGGATTGAGATTACTCAAATCGAATTTTCAAGGGTGCGAGTGTTGTTTGTGTGGTGTTTGCCTGCCGTGTAGTTATAACCTTCGACCTGTTTGGACACCTACTCAAACTGGAGATCCGTCATAGCGGGCACAGCTTTCATTTCAGGAGTCCAAAATAAGTCGTTGTTGGACACAGGACCCTGTCATTCAAATGCTAGCTGTCAACTATGCGTTGAAGAGTGATCACTCTTGACGTGTGTGGCCAATGGCAGATGGCAACTCGCTGACCTGGCTGTAGCTCGGTCGCAGTGATCGGGCTTACTTCGAAAACTTTTCCATTGACAAGTAGGTAATCTTGGCGGCCAAAGAATAGGACCTTCGACTTTTTCCAAATTCGTCCAGCTTCTCCTTCGAGCATTTTAGGTTGAGTGCGGAAATCTCGAATTCCTGCGATCAATTCGAAGGTAACTGCAAAGCCTAGAATTCCGAGGATTATAGCTGGAAGTGATGCGCCACCATTACCATCGAACAATGCTTTGGCCGAGACTAGGAACATTAAATCGACGGCAAAGGTTGCCAACCCGTAGACCGCCATACTCGGTATGAGTATCTGACGTGAAGCTGAGTGTTCCTCAAGCATCTCGCGATTCATCGATTCTCCTCAATCGATTTCGTGGCTACTGGCGAGGGATTTCCAGTGTCTGTCCAGCTTGGATCTGCATCACGTCGACTATCCCATTGAACTCAGCGATCTCATCAATAAACGTATTAATATCCTCACCCTCTGGCAGGAACCGTTCTGCGATCCAGAACATGGTATCCCCTAGAACGACGGTATACGTCAGGGTGCTCGGGACTGGTGTGGCAGTTGGAGTGATTGCTGCTGTAGGTGCAGCTGTGGGTGATGGTGTGATAGTAGGACTAGGAGTGGGACTCATTGTGGGTACCGGAGTTGCAGGTATCACACTAGTCGCTGCAGGTGTCGGTGAAGGAGTAAGATTTGGTGCCGTTATAGCAGTTGGTTGAGGTGTAGGTACTATAGCGCTGATCGAGCTGGGTGGATTGTCTGGGTCTGTTCCATTAGGAGGAAAAACCAGTAGCCAAATGGCAAAAGTTGATCCAATCAATAAAGTGATAAGTGACCCTCTATAGATTCGGGGAGAGGGGATCGCTAATGTTGGGTCGAGTTCGCTCTCGTCGAGCAACTCTTCCTCGGTTACGTTGTGATCGACACCCTGATCTTCAGTCACGAGTTGAGCGCACCATGCACTTTCGACGGCATTCCTGACCCTTTGAGTGAGTCTGAATCATAGCTTGTGCTTACGATAGCTCGACGGTCGCACCTGCCTCCTCGAGCTGAGTTTTCGCATCTTCAGCTTCTTCTTTAGTGACACCTTCACGAACAGATTTTGGGGCTGCTTCTACGAGGTCTTTTGCATCTTTGAGTCCAAGCGACGTAAGTCCACGAACTACTTTGATCACATTGATCTTGTTTGCCCCGAAGTCCTTTAGGACCACATCGAATTCACTCTTTTCTTCTGCAGCAGCAGTGGCTTCGCCAGCAGGCGCGGCTGCGACGGCAACTGGTGCGGCGGCAGTCACACCAAACTCATCTTCGATTGCTTTGTTCAGGTCACGTAGCTCAAGGATTGTCATACCCTTGATTACATCTAGCGCTTCGTCAACTTTGCTCATTACTGTCTCCCTGGCGGCTATTAACTAGAAGGAAATTGCATAGCTTTTTCCCTTATGTTTTGCTTCTTCTCTAATTCTCTCTAGTCCGTCTCACTTTCATTGCTCACTTCGTCCTCATCAACTACCTCTTCATCTTGCGGTGCTTCATTAGCTGCAGAGTCGCTGTCTGTCGTATCGGAACTATTCGCCCCATCCTCCAGCTGGTTAGCTCGAGCTTCTAGCAGGCTTACAAACTCGCGGGGTGTTACGTCGATCAACATCATTAGCTCTCTGAGCTTGCCGACGAGGCCGCCGGCAATTCGGGAAAGTAATTCGTCTCGTGGTGGAACGGTCGCTAAGTCTTCTACGTAAGCAGCATCTACCAGTTCTCCACCCACGATTGCACTACGAATCTTGAAAGCCGACTCGTCGTTTTCTTTGAGATAGGTAGCTATCGCACGGGCGGGCGCTACAGGTTCTTCATAGCCGAACACAATTGCAGTTGGACCGTCCGCTAGTTGCCCGAACTGCTCGAGGCCAGCGTCAGTCGCAGCAATCTTTAGTAGTGTGTTTTTAACTACTCGCATTTCGCCGCCAGCTTCGCGAATCGCTCGGCGAAGCTCGATTTGTTGTGCGACATTAACCCGCTGGTAGCTCGTGGCGATCGCGATTTCAGCGCGTTCGATCTGGTCCTTTAACTCAGCGACCTGTGCCACCTTCTTTTCGGTTGGCATTGATTTCCTTCCGTAATACCGAATATCCGGTTTACGACATCGCTAAACGCATAAAAAAGCGCCCTCGCCAGAACTGAGGGCGCGTGATCCGGGTCTACCTCTGAGGCATTCCCGCATTATGCCCTACCTATACGGGTCGCTCGCTTGAGCGTTATCTATTTCTAGACCCGCAGTCTCTGGCAGTCAGGCGACTTTTACGCCGCCTCAATATGGTACCTCACATTGCCTTTAGTTCGGCGCAAATTTTATTCCGCGCTGATAATTTTTCAGCTCACAAGAATGTCATCTATAGAATGTTGTTAAGAGGTATTTTCATCGCCTAACGCTAGTATTTGGTTTATGTCCATCTGAACGCCTGGCCCCATTGTTGAGGTGAGTGTTGCACCTTTGAGTAGTGGACCTTTAGTACCCGTTGGACGAGCTCGTAAGATTTCTGAAATCATAGCTCCGAGGTTTCCTTCGAGCTGCGCTTCGGTGAAAGAAGCCTTCCCTATCGTGCAATGCACAAGATTTGTCCGATCAAGTCGGAAATCAACACGCCCTGCCTTTGCTTCGTTGACTCCTCGTGCCAGGTCTTCACCTGGTAGCACAGTGTTATTTCGAGGGTTGGGCATCAGACCACGTGGCCCCAGAACACGACCCAAGCCTCCAACTTTACCCATCAGCTCTCGTTGAGCGAGTGCTACATCGAAGTCGAGGTAGCCGGAAGCTACTTTTTCGATGAGATCGTCTGCACCAACTTCGTCGGCTCCGGCATCACTAGCGTTGTTTGCGGCCTCTCCTTCTGCGAAGACTAAGACCCTAACTTCTCGGCCGATCCCATGAGGTAGAACAACAGATCCGCGGATCTGTTGATCTGCATGACGACCGTCTAGGCCAGTCTTTAGGTGAAGTTCTACAGTTTCATCGAACTTCGCGGTTGCGTTTCCTTTTACAAGAGCCACTGCTTGCTGGGGATCGTATAGTTGGTCGGAATCGACCTTCTCACGTGCGGCAATGGTTCGCTTTCCCACTTTCGGCATTGTTACTGAACCTCAATTCCCATCGAGCGAGCCGTTCCTTTGACTATTCTCATTGCCTGCTCGATGTCGTCGGTATTGAGATCAGGCATCTTTACTTCAGCTATCTCTCGCACCTGACTATCGTTTACAGACCCAACCTTTTCCTGTAGCTGACTAGGCGACCCTTTCTCGATGCCAGCAGCTTTGCGAAGCAAATCCGATGCCGGAGGCGTTTTCAGGATAAAACTGAACGAGCGGTCTTCAAAGATCGTGATTTTTGCTGGGATAATTTGCCCAGCTGATTCACGTGTTTGCTCATTGTATGCTTTGCAGAAATCCATAATGTTGATTCCATGCGGTCCCAACGCGGTTCCAACAGGCGGCGCCGGGTTAGCTTGGCCTGCTTGAATTTGTAGAGTCAGGACAGTGCGAACTTTCTTTGCCATCTCACCTCACCAAAACTTAGCTTAGCCTTAAGAAAAATATCAGCCCAGCGAAGGCTACTTCTGCGAAACGTCCCGTCTTTACTGTTTCTCAACTTGCAAAAAGTCGAGTTCAACTGGCGTATCGCGACCGAACATAGACACCATTACTCGAACACGACCACGGTCCAGATCGATCATATCGACAGATCCAATCATGTCGCTAAACGGTCCATCTGTAACTAATACAGTTTCGCCGACGGCGAAGCCTATGTTCACACGTGGTGCAGCAGTATGCATTTGCCGCAAGATTTGATTAACTTCCGCGTCTGGTAATGGTGTAGGTTTCGCTCGGTCGTCTGTCGTTGTCCCGGCAAAACCAGTCACACCGGGAGTGTTACGAACCACATACCAAGATTCATCATCCATCAGCATTTGCACAAAAACATAACCAGGGAAGAGCTTCTTGGACACGGTCTTTCGCTGTCCTTCTCGAATCTCTATTTCATCTTCAGTAGGGACGATTACTTGGTGGATTCGCTCTGACATATCCATCGATCTAATCCGCTGTTCAAGATCGAGTTTTACCTTATTTTCGTATCCTGAGTATGTCTGCACGATGAACCAGGCACGCCCGTCTTTAGACCCAGCGGGCGAAGGGTTGTCCTCGCCATCAGTCTCGGTGGTTGTTTTTTCGGGTCGAGATTCGAGTACCACGCGTCTCTCCTAGCGCAGGATAGTCTGCTCAGTAAACCAGCCGAATGCAAGATCTGCTGATCCAAGGATAAGCCCGATGATTATCGAGATGACGATCACGACAAAAGTTAAATATCCGACTTCCTGGCGTGAAGGCCACGTAACCTTACGTAGTTCGCTAACGATGTCGATAATCCATGCAGGTCGTAATAGCGATCCTCGGGATCGCACCTGACTGGCCTGCGATGAAGTCGTGGTAACGGCAGCAGGATTTCGAGGGCTGCGTGCACCGCCTTGCCCTTGTCTTTGCTGTCGTCGTTCCGCTCGAGCCTGAGCCCGGCGAGCCTCTCGGCCCATTTTGTGTCCCTACTGGTCTCGGGTCTTCCGTCGCTGAGCTGCTGGACAGCGGGATTACTTCCGCCAATCCAGATATGTTCGAACAATGCGAGTTGCGTCTAGCGGCTCTCTCGAAAGACTTGGATCGATCGAGTTTTCGGGCAGTATTTCCTTAACTCGATACGATCCGGGTCGTTCCGTTTGTTTTTCTTTGTATGGTAGACAACTCCCGGGCAGTCGTTACTAACAAGTTTAACGTGTTCGCGATCACCCTTTTTTGCCACCGCTATCCGCCTACTCCACGATCTCAGTTACGATGCCTGAACCGACTGTACGTCCACCTTCACGAATCGCAAATCTGAGGCCATTTTCAATGGCAATAGGTGACACCAACTCAATACTGAGCTCTACGTCATCGCCTGGCATGACCATTTCTGTGCCTTCAGGAAGAGTTGCCATTCCAGTTACGTCGGTAGTTCGGACGTAAAACTGTGGACGATAGCCGTTGAAGAATGGCGTGTGACGCCCTCCCTCATCCTTCGATAGTACGTATACCTGCCCCTTGAATTTTCGATGCGGTGTTATTGAACCAGGGGCAGCTAATACCTGACCACGTTCGATATCTTCTCGCTCGACACCACGGAGTAGAGCACCAACGTTATCTCCAGCCTCCCCGGATTCGAGTGTTTTGTTGAACATTTCAACTCCGGTCACGGTTGTTGTTGCCGTGTCCTTGAGACCAATGATCTCGATGGATTCACCAACGTTGACTGTTCCTCGCTCGATTCGACCGGTGACTACGGTGCCACGGCCTTTAATTCCGAACACATCTTCGATAGCCATTAGGAACGGTTGATCGTTAGCACGTTCCGGCTGCGGGATATATTCGTCGACCGCATTCATAAGCTCCATGATCGGGGCATACTCAGGATCGTTCATATCTTCTGAAGAAGATTCCAATGCTGCCAAAGCAGAGCCACGAATAATCGGGACGTCGTCTCCGGGGAACTCATATTCGGTGAGAAGTTCGCGCATCTCCATCTCAACCAGTTCGAGTAGTTCTTCGTCGTCCATCATGTCCACCTTGTTCAGGAAGACAACGATGTTTGGAACTTCGACCTGGCGAGCGAGCAAAAGGTGCTCACGCGTCTGAGGCATCGGACCATCGGGAGCAGCAACAACCAAGATGGCACCATCCATCTGTGCAGCGCCAGTGATCATGTTTTTGATGTAGTCGGCGTGACCAGGGCAGTCAACGTGTGCGTAGTGACGATTTTCTGTCTCGTACTCCACATGTGTGATTGCGATAGTAATTCCGCGCGCTTTCTCTTCGGGAGCGTTGTCGATCTGTTCGAAAGAACGGAAGTCTGCACCTCCCGTGAGTGAGAGCGACTTGGTAATTGCCGCTGTCAAAGTGGTCTTGCCATGGTCGACATGACCAATAGTCCCTATGTTGGCGTGCGGTTTTGTCCGCTCGAATACGCCCTTGGCCATCCCGGTCTCCTACTCTTTTCCCAGTCAGCTGGGATTCTATCTACCAAGCACCGTGCTTGGTTGCCATTCTATTCTTGTTTGCATTCAACTCAACGAAGCTGCCATGGTCATGGAGCCCGCTATGAGAGTTGAACTCATGACCTCATTCTTACCAAGAATGCGCTCTACCACTGAGCTAAGCGGGCGTCGTGAATCGGGCACCTGCCGACCATCTAGTGTGCCGCCCGCTGGCGCTGCGCGCCACTGAAGCTCCACATTTTAACTGATCCGTTGATATTCTTACCGCTTATTTCCCTAAATCCAATAGGCCATCAAAATATTTCACTTTCTTATTTGCTGTGCTGGTGCAGGGGGCAGGATTCGAACCTGCGTAGCCGTAAGGCGGCGGATTTACAGTCCGCTGGAATTAGCCACTCTCCCACCCCTGCACGATTCTTCGAGAGGCTGGAGCCCGAGAGGGGATTCGAACCCGCTAACCTACCGATTACAAATCGGTTGCGCTACCATTGCGCCACCCGGGCCATAGCTTGCTACGACGCCTCCAAGCATTCATTTTTGCCCGAGTCGTAGGGAGCAAGGCGCACCCCATTGACTCAAAGAGCGTCGCTGGGGGTACGTATCGGAAGCTACAAGTATATCGATGCTGATCGGCCGGTCAACGAATGTGCCCATCAGTTTACATGATCTTAAATTACGACTGCATTGACCAGTGGGTTCCCTCTGGCGTGTCTTCAAGGAGTATGTGAAGCGTAGCGAGCTTGTCACGAATCTCGTCGGACAAGATGAAATCTTTTTCGGTTCTAGCGATTGTGCGACGTTCAATCAAGGCAGTAATGATAGATTCCACCTCGGATCCACTGTGGTCTACTCCGAATTCTGATGCGGTATCCGCCAGAGCAATTTTATCGATCTTTACCTCAGTGAAGGTGATGTTATCGAGGCGAAGGCCAAGTACTGAAGTAAGTTCTTGCAATTCAGCCTGAGCTAATCCGAGATCAAAACCTTCAGCACGTCCGCGATTAATCGCACGCGCCAAATCGAACAGAGAAGCGAGTGCTTGCGGAGTGCCGAAGTCGTTCTCCATCGCTTCGACAAAACGTGTTCGCGTCCCTTCCGGATCCAGAGGGGTAGCATCCGGAGATGCCTTAAACGGCTTAAGTGCACCCTCTAAACGTTCGATGCCACGCGTTGCTGCTCCCATTGCCTCCTCTGTCAGGTTATTGGGCCCTCGGTAATGACTGCTCAATACGAAAAGTCTCAATGCAGCGGGATGCCAGCGTTGAAGTGCTTCCGCCACTGAAACAAGATTGCCAGTAGATTTCGACATTTTTTCATTTTCGTATTGCACCATTCCGTTATGCATCCATAGGCGTGCAAATGGTTTACCAGTTGCTGCTTCTGCCTGAGCAATTTCGTTTTCATGATGAGGGAAGATGAGATCAACTCCACCGCCGTGGATGTCGAAGGTGTCACCTAAGTACCGTTGGGCCATAGCGGAACACTCGATATGCCAACCAGGTCTACCGTTGCTCCATGGAGAAGGCCAGGCAGGTTCTCCTGGCTTCTGCTTCTTCCATAGAGCGAAATCGAGCGGAAACTCTTTATCTTTGCCGAGCTCACCTCGCGTTCCGGCTCTCAGGCCTTCAATTTCTCTATGTGAAAGCTTCCCATAGTCATTTTTCACCTGAACACGGTAGTAGACGTCGCCGTTTGTAGTGACGTAGGCATATCCTTGGCGAATGATCTCTTCGATAGTAGAAGTGATCGTCTCTATTTCACCTGTAACCCGAGGGCGCTTGTCAGGCGGTACGATACCGAGCTCGACTTGTTCTCGTTCCCAGCGGTCGATGTTTTCAGATGCAAGCTCCAAAGGGTCGCAATTCAGTTCGGCAGCGCGCTCAATAAGTTTGTCGTCAACGTCGGTGTAATTAGTGACGAAAGTAACGTTATAGCCTCTAGCCGAATTGCCATCCCATCTCAGGTATCTGACGAGCACGTCGTAGACAATTAACGACATCGCATGTCCTACATGCGCCTCCGCGTAGGGAGTAACGCCACAAACATAAATCCCTATAGAGCCTTCGTGAACAGGGTCAACTTCACGCAGTTTGTTAGTGAGAGTGTCCAATAATCTCATCTCGCGCGCCCTATCTTTCTTTGTTGTGATCGTTGTCGCGGATGCTTGAAAGTTGTTGATTAGGTTCCACAAATACTTCAGAGCTACTGTCTTCACTACTACTCATGAGTGTCTCTAGTTCTTTAACGCGACGCTCGAGGGCATCTATCCGATCCCATTCTGGATCAGGAAGTCGTTCTACCGTCTGATTTTCGGTATGTGTAGCTGGAACGGTAAAAGCGACCACGTGACCTGGTACACCCACTACAGTAGCTTTTGCTGGAACGCTCGACACTACCACCGCACCAGCTCCAATTCGTGCTTGAGCTCCAATAGTCACGGCTCCGATTATCTTCGCACCTGCACCAACCACAACACCCTCTTCGAGGGTAGGGTGACGTTTTTCTTGTAGCGTCGATGTGCCACCAAGGGTGACTCCCTGATAAAGATGGCAGTCATCACCAATAATTGTAGTTTCACCTATGACGACGCCCATCCCGTGATCGATAAAGCAGCGCCTTCCAATAAGCGCACCGGGGTGAATTTCAATCCCAGTTAGAAAACGCATGAAGTGTGACATCACTCGCGGGAGTATCGGGGTCTGGATGCGGTTTAACCGGTACACGAACCGATGTACTATCAGTGCGTGTACTCCAGGGTAAGCTAAAAGGATCTCAATCCAATTGCGTGCAGCAGGATCGCGATCCCGTGCAGCTCTAATGTCTTCCTTAATTGTTGTTAACCAGCCCATGGGGATGGTCCGTTCTGGGCGATCAGATAGTCGTAGGGTTGACTCGACGTTAAAACAGAAATTTCTTTAGAGACGCGCGGATAAAGGTATTCATATTGTCCCCACAGTATGGATCATCCAAGTGCCGAGCAATGCAAATTATTGAACATTGCATTGCTATCGTACATGTTCCTCGATAAGAGCTACGGCCATAGCAGCGATTGCCTGACCTGAGCCAATTACACCGAGCCCTTCATTTGTAGTTGCTTTCACGTTCACACGATCATCGTCCATTCCCAGTGCGTTTGCGATAGTCTCCCTCATAGCGAGGAAATGGTCACTAAGAGGTGGGTATTCAGCAATGATGGTTGCATCGACGTTGACAATATCGATCCGCCGTGACAACAACAGTGCCGAAACACGTTCTAGTAGTACCCGACTATCTATCCCGGCTGTTGCTGCTTCCCCTGGTGGAAAGTGTTTACCAATGTCACCTTCTCCTGCAGCTCCAAGTAATGCATCAATAACCGCGTGTATCAGTGGATCACCATCTGAGTGTCCTTTCAGCTGAGGCGCATTAGGTATATCAACTCCACCAAGGCGTAGAGGACCACTAGCTCCGTCTCGGAATTGGTGAATGTCGTATCCAAACCCGACGCGCATCAGCGTCCCCTTTGAGTATTACTCTTCGCCTCGAAGAATGTTCGAGCGATTAATAGGTCTGTCTTTCTTGTCACTTTTAGATTTGTTGTTTCGCCTTCGACTAAGGCCACTGGGTAACCAAGTTCTTCGACCATTGCGGCGTCATCAGTCACATCGCCTCGAATTTTCTTGTGTGCTTCACGAAGCACATCTCCTGAAAATGCTTGAGGTGTTTGTATAGCACGCAACGGAGTCCGGTTTACGGTTTCGATAATCTTACGGTTATCGTGTACTCGCTTTAATGTATCTGTTACAGGTACACCGGGAATTGCTGCACCATACAAGCGTGCAGCGTCAAGCACAGCTGCCGACAATTCCACTGTCGCCAGCGGGCGTGCACCGTCATGTACCAAGTACCAATCAGCCTCTGCTGCTGCTGCGATTCCAGCAGCAACGGAGTCTTGTCTCCTATCGCCGCCCTCGACAAAGCGCAGTTCTAGTGTCTTTGGTCGTCGAATAAGTTTTCGCAGTTCCTTATGACGACTCGAGGGGCTAACAATGACTAGAATATTCAGTACAGCGAGTTCGATTAGACTTTCCAATGAGCGGGAAACCACAGGCTTTCCGCCTAAATCGGCCCAGAGCTTGTCGTCTCCTTCCATGCGGGAGGAGTTCCCTGCGGCAAGCACGATGGCTGCAATCACATCAGTCATCATGCAATTCTACGTTTGTACTCAATGAAGAACAGTCGCATTGTTGTTTTCGAGCTTAACGGCCTACTAACCTTTCAGTAGCGTGCCTGTAGCAATGGCACCTTAACGAAAGACACAGGAGCTATTGCTATGACGACCGTTTACGAGTCGCTCATCCCTCAAGTTCAGCGCCCGGCACGTTACACGGGCGGGGAGCTAAACTCGATCACCAAGGATTGGGTGCAGCACGAGCTGCGAGTTGCCCTCGCATATCCGGATCTCTATGACCTCGGCATGTCAAATCTTGGGTTAATGATCCTCTACGACATCATCAATCGTCGTGAAGACGCTCTAGCCGAAAGGGTGTTTAGTCCTTGGATTGATTTCGAAGAGTTACTGAGACAGCACGATGAACCACTGCGGTCACTTGAGACGAAGCACCCTCTTTATGAATTTGATGTCTTGGGTGTCACATTGCAGTACGAGGCTTGCTATTCGAATGTCTTAAACATGTTAGATCTTGGCAAAATAGCCTTGCGTACAGAAGATCGAACCGACGATGAAACAATTGTGATAGCAGGTGGCTCAGGAGCCTTAGAACCCGAACCACTTTCCCCATTTATCGATGCATTCGCTTTAGGCGAAGGCGAGGAGATAATTCGCGATATCTGTGACGTGATCTCAGCTTGGAAACTTCGAGGGGGAGGTCCACGCCGTGAACTTCATCGAAAGCTTGCCCGTATAGACGGTGTATACGTCCCATCTCTTTACAACGTCCGCTATCAAGACGATGGCACCATTGACATGATCGAGCCAGTCGACGACGCTGCTCCAGGTCGTGTCAGCAGACGTGTCGTTCAGGTTCTTGAACCTCCGATCACTAAACCGATTGTTCCCTACATAGAAGTAATACATAACCGTGCCACTATCGAGATCCAGCGTGGGTGCACTCAGGGTTGTCGTTTTTGTCAAGCGGGAATGATTTATCGCCCGAGCCGCGAGCGAACTGTGGAAGAGGTTGTTCAGGCAGCCGGTGAGCTACTCGCCAATACTGGTTACGATGAGCTCTCTTTGATGTCGCTTTCAACTACGGACCACTCAGAAATTGCTCCGATGGTTAACCAACTGATGGATGTATATGGCGATAGAGGCCTCAAAATCAGTATCCCTTCAACTCGCGTCGACTCATTCTCAGTCGACATCTCAGCTGCTGTTGCACGTGGTAAGAAGCGCACTTTGACTCTTGCCCCTGAGGCTGGATCGCAGCGTCTTCGTAACACTATTAGCAAGCTTGTATCCGAAGCCGACATTCTCACAGCGGCCGAGAATGCTTTCGGTGGAGGCTGGACTTCGATCAAGATGTATTTCATGGTCGGACAACCGACCGAGACAGATCACGATATTGAAGAAATTATTCGTATTGCAGCAGAAGTTAAGGCGATTGGGCGGAAGCACATAGGTACGCGGGCACGTGTACGAGTATCTACCAGTAATTTCATACCGAAAGCTCATACACCGTACCAGTGGTCACCTCAGTGTGACCCAGAAACACTGCGGCGGCGTCATCAAATTCTCCGAAATGGTTGCCGTAAGATTGGTGTCCAATTTACTTGGGAAGATCCAGAGAAATCGTTACTTGAGGCGGTACTTTCTAGAGGGGACCGTCGTATAGGCGATGTTATCGAAAAAGCATGGCGGGCTGGTGCGAAATTCGATGCTTGGTCTGAACATCACGATTGGTCACTCTGGGATGCTGCGTTCGAGGAATGTGGAGTTGACCCATCCTTTCATGCCTATCGCACACGTGAACTTTGGGAAACCCATCCATGGGCGCACATTCACGGGGGTACCGAAGCGAGCTACCTCCGTGGTGAATGGTTAAAGACGCTAGAACAGGAAATCACTCTGGATTGCAAAAGAGATCCTTGCAACGTGTGTGGAATGCAGAATTTCGATAACAGCTGCAAGGTAAAGATCGCTGATTTGGTTCAGTATAAGATTCATGACAATTCACCACAGGAAGAGCGCCTAATGCAGGAACGGGAGCGCCTCCTAGTGAACCTCAATCCAATTGATACTGGTATACAGATCAGCCCACGACCGATGGCAGCCGGGACTTCATTTCCGCTGCCGGTACGAGATGAAGTGCAACCTACTAGTTCAATGAACTAATCACCTCATTCTAGTCGGGTTCGGCAACGTAAGAAGTTGCACCCGCAAGCTCCGCTGTCATCTCCTCGCTTGGCATGAAAGCCGATGGTGTTTCACCGATGATGTTTTCCTGACGTTCAAAGTCGAAAATAAACGGTAAGACCATCGAGTCGGGCATCGCTATTTCTGCGATTGGTTCTGGCCGTTCGACAGTTACCTCAGCGCGTGCAGGAATTAGTTTACCGATGATCACATTTTCCTTGAGGCCTCGGAGATGATCTGTGGAACCACTGATTGCGGCATCTGTCAGTACCCGCGTGGTCTCTTGGAATGATGCTGCTGCTAAGAATGAATCGGTCGACAGTGAAGCTTTGGTTACACCCAGCAGTACCGGTTCAGCTTTTGCCGGAGTACCACCTTCGGCAATGATTCGTTCGTTCTCCTCCCCAAACTCATTGCGATCAACCAATTCGGTCGGGAGATGTTCTGTGTCTCCCGGATCTTCAATGCGAACTTTTCGCATCATTTGATTGACGATGACTTCTATATGTCGGTCGTTGATATTAACACCTTGGGAGCGATAAACACGTTGCACTTCGTCGACAAGGTACAGCTGGCACGCTTCTGGTCCCATGATTTTCAGAACTTCCTGTGGGTCGAGTGGTCCTTCCGTTAACTGGCTTCCCGCTTGCACGAACTCTCCGCCTTCAACCCGTAAACGCCCGCTGGCTGGTACTGGATATTCTCGAACATCCTTCAATTCTGCCGTGATTCGTAAAGCTATCGGTCTCCGTCTACGTCCATCTCTTACAAATTCCACAGTGCCGTTGGCAGTAGCCGTGATCGGAACCATAGGTACGTCGGATTCATTAGAATCTTCGGGCGGCTGTGCTAGTGGTTCATCCAGCGAAACCTCCGCACCATTTTTCACTAATAGCTCAAAGTCCTTAGGCAACTCGAATTGCTCAGTGAATGATTCAGTAGCCGTAACCGAAATCGTCCTTTGGTCGCCGTCTCTCGATACCTGAACCACACCGTCGATCTCGGCGAGCAATGCTTGACCTTTTGGAACGCGTGCTTCAAAAATTTCTTCAACACGCGGTAGTCCAGAGGTAATGTCAGTACCTGCGACTCCACCAGTGTGGAAAGTCCGCATCGTCAATTGTGTACCAGGTTCACCAATCGATTGAGCTGCGATAATGCCGATAGCTGTACCGGGTTCAACCGGTTCACCGGTTGCTAATGAACGACCATAACTGTGTTGTGCAATTCCTCGAGGGCTAGTATCGGTTAGCGGTGATTGGACATGAACACGATCAATCCCAGATTCAACGATCTGGTGCGCTATTTCGTTGTTAATCTCCTCATCTTCACCGATCAATATCTCACCTGTATCGGGGTGGGCGACCGCGGACGCAGTAAAACGTCCTGCGATCCTTTCCTCGAGTGATGCTAGTAATGTTTCCCCGGGGCGGTGGCTGAGCCAGATGCCCGGGATCGGTTCACCCGGTTCGACGCAGGTACCTGGTTGCACTACGACGTCTTGTGAGACATCGATCATGCGGCGAGTCAGGTAGCCTGAGTCGGCAGTACGAAGTGCCGTGTCCGCTAACCCTTTTCTGGCACCGTGCGTCGAGATGAAATATTCGAGAACTGACAATCCTTCACGGAAACTTGCTCGAATCGGAAGGTCGATGATGCGCCCTGATGGGTCCGACATTAGTCCACGCATGGCGCCCATTTGACGGATCTGTGCAATATTTCCCTTCGCGCCACTGTTCGACATCATCGCGAGAGCACTAGTGGGGGGAAGGGCCTCGTATAGAGCGTCTTGCATTCGGTTTGTCGTATCTGACCAGATACTGATTGCAGCCTGATATTTCTCATCAGCAGTGATTAGACCAAGTTGATATTGATCCTCCATCGCACTGATTCGAGCATCTGCCTCAGCCATCATCTCTGGTTTGGCTTTAGGCACGGAGATGTCTGATACAGCAATCGTGAGTCCTGATTGGGTGGCATAACGGAAACCGATATCTTTAATGGCATCCACTAGGGCCACTGTTGGAGCGTTACCGAGATCGCGTTGTGAACGAGATACTAGTGACCGTAGCTTGCTCTTATCCATTAGCTCATTGATGTATCCGAGTTCATTTGGAACGATTTCGTTGAAGAGCACTCGCCCAACAGTAGTATCAATAAATTGCTCATCGACTTTCAGTCTGATTGGCTCTTGAATACCCACTTGACCGACTTGGTAAGCCATTCGTACTCGGTCTACTTCAATAAATGATTGTGGGCGGACGTCATTAGGCAGTACGCCTTCATAAGTCATGTAGTAGCAGCCGAGGACCATATCTAGAGTTGGCGCGACCACAGGTTCACCGTCGGATGGCGAAAGGAGGTTTTCAGTACTCAACATCACCTGTCGTGCCTCGGCCACTGCCTCGTACGAGAGTGGCACATGCACGGCCATCTGATCGCCGTCAAAGTCCGCATTGTAGGCAAAACAGACAAGCGGATGCAGTTGGATAGCAGAACCTTCAACTAGTATTGGCTCGAATGCCTGAATTCCTAAGCGGTGCAGTGTCGGCGCCCGATTCAGTAAGACCGGACGGTCTTTGATTACCTCTTCTAATACATCCCATACTTCAGGTTGTGCCCGTTCAACTATGCGTTTCGCACTTTTAATGTTGTGGGCAAGGCCACTTCGAACTAAGGCATGCATTACGAATGGTTTAAAGAGCTCCAATGCCATCTTCTTTGGCAGTCCGCACTGGTCGAGTTTCAACTGAGGGCCAACGATGATTACGGAACGACCTGAGTAGTCGACTCGCTTGCCGAGAAGATTTTGACGAAACCGCCCTTGCTTACCCTTCAGCAGGTCAGATAGAGATTTCAGTTTGTGATTTCCGGAACCAGATACTGCTCGACCGCGGCGCCCATTGTCGATCAACGAATCGACCGACTCTTGGAGCATTCGTTTCTCATTGCGAATAATGATTTCCGGTGCACCAAGACTAAGCAGGCGCTTTAGCCGGTTGTTGCGATTGATCACTCGGCGGTATAGGTCGTTGAGGTCTGAAGTAGCAAAACGCCCGCCTTCCAATTGCACCATTGGGCGCAGATCGGGTGGGAGAACAGGCAGTTCACTAATGATCATCCAGTCGGGTCGGTTCCCTGATTTACGAAGTGACTCAACGATACGTAAACGCTTTGTTGCTTTCTTACGTCGTTGGCCACTGGTTGAGTGCAGTTCATCTTGCAACTTTAAACGTAGTGCATCGAGATCGAACCTTTGAAGGATTGAAAGCACTGCCTCGGCACCCATCGATGCTTTGAAAACGAGCCCAAAGCGCTCTTCATATTCTCGGAACTCGTCTTCACTGAGCACCGTAAGCGCATCTGATTCGATGGGGTCTCGGAGTTTTTCGAGCCATTTCGCTAGTGGCTCATATTCCTTATTGACTTCGTTGCGGATCAAGATCGACTGTTCTCGTAAAGGCTCAAGCTCTTCAAATGCTGCATCGCGCTTTTGCTGAGATGCAGCATCCGCCATAAGTTGAATATCGGACTTATTTTCCGCGGTGGCTGACTCAATATTCTCCACCGTTATCTTGGTGGCATCTTGGAGGGACTTTATTGTTTCATCAGTGATGTTGTCACTGCGCTGACCGATCATCTGATCGCGGAAAACCAGTTTTCCTCGTAGCTTTTCACCAGAGCGCTCGCTTAGATCCTTCTCGAGCTCACGCGCTTCGGTCATGACCTCGTCTATTTGTTTAGTAAGTTCCTTGTCGGCAGACGCCACTTCTTCTTCTTTGCGACTTTCTATCGCTGCAAGCTCGGTTTCCAACGTTTCTTCGCGCGTGGTGATTTGCGTTCCAATTTCACCTTCTCGGCGTGAGGCCTCTTCGTCAATTTCGAGATGAAGCAGATCGAGAGCGTGAGATCGTGACTCGTCATCAACCTCTGTCACAACATACTGAGCGAAGTAGAGAACACGCTCTAACGTTCGGGGTGGAATGTCCAGGAGTAGGCCAAGTCGACTTGGTACTCCCTTAGCGAACCAGATGTGGGTTACCGGAGCGGCTAGTGTGATATGGCCCATTCGTTCACGGCGGACTTTACTTCGTGTTACCTCAGTGCCACATCTATCGCAGACAATACCTTTGTACCGGATGCGCTTGTACTTCCCGCAGGCACATTCGAAATCCTTGATTGGTCCGAAGATTCGCTGACAAAAAAGCCCATCCATTTCTGGCTTTAATGTTCGGTAGTTGATCGTTTCGGGCTTGGTTACCTCACCATACGACCAGGACATGATCTGAGATGATGAGGCCAGGCCTAGACGAATTGCATTGAAATCGTTGACTTCAAGCACGGGTAGCATCCTCTGCTTCGCGACCTGTGAGGTTGATTCCAAGTGAGGGGATTTGCTCTATGTATTCTTCGCCGAAACCCATCTCTTCCGAGGAATCGTTTAGGATCTCTACGCCCAGGCCAAGCGATTGGAGTTCCTTTACTAAGACTTTGAACGACTCGGGAACACCCGGGTCCATCGTGTTCTCACCCTTAACGATTGCTTCGTATGTCTTCACACGTCCAACAACATCATCTGATTTCACAGTCAACATTTCTTGCAGGATGTGTGCTGCGCCGTATGCTTCGAGCGCCCACACCTCCATCTCTCCAAATCGCTGACCACCGAATTGGGCTTTACCCCCTAAAGGTTGCTGAGTAATCAACGAATAGGGGCCAGTTGAGCGTGCATGGATCTTGTCATCCACTAGATGGATGAGTTTCAGCATATAGATGTAACCTACTGTCACAGGTTGGTCGAACTGTTCGCCCGTACGACCATCATAAAGATTCTGTTTGCCCCAAATCGGCGACGCTAAATTAGTTCGTGCAGCTACTGCAGTAACGCGCTCGTTGAACTTCTCATCACTTAAGCGTCGTACGTTTTTTTCGCCGAGACCTTCCATCCACAAGGAAAGACATGCTCGAGTAGCCGTACCGGGTTCTCCCGTACGTAACACTTCATCATGATCAAAGCCTCCATCCTCGAGGTAGGCCTCCATCGCTGAGAGGTCAACTCGCTGGCCCACATCTGTGTCTGCGGCTTTTATTGCGGCCTCGGTATCTACAGCGCCAGATTGAATTGCGAACCAAGCGCGGCTAAGGGCATCTTCAATCTCAGTTTCTGATGCCCCATCGAATACCGGTGTAATCGCACGCCAGCCTAGAGTAGAAGCTGCCCATCCTAAATGCGTCTCTAGTACCTGACCAATATTCATTCGAGAAGGGACGCCGATTGGATTGAGAACGATCTCAACAGGCCTTCCATCCTCCAGATAGGGCATGTCTTCGAGTGGTAGCAGCGTTGAAACGACGCCCTTATTCCCGTGGCGCCCTGCCATCTTGTCACCAGAAACAATCTTCCGTTTCTGTGCGACGGCTACACGAACCATTTTGTTAACATCGGCCGGTAGCTCATCTCCATTGTCACGACTGAATACACGTACATCTATTACCTTGCCGCGCTCACCGTGGGGGACACGCAGGCTCGTATCCTTAACTTCGCGAGCTTTTTCACCAAAGATCGCTCGCAGAAGCTTTTCTTCTGGGGTCAGTTCAGTTTCACCTTTCGGCGTGATCTTGCCGACTAAGATGTCGCCCTCTCGAACTTCGGCGCCAATACGGATGACTCCTTCTTCGTCGAGGTCGCGTAAGGTTTCTTCTCCTACATTCGGAATATCGCGGGTAATCTCCTCAGCTCCGAGTTTTGTGTCACGAGCTTCGACTTCATATTTTTCCATGTGGATTGACGTGAACTTGTCATCACGCACCACGGATTCAGAGAGCACAATCGCATCCTCGAAGTTCAAACCTTCCCAGGACATGAATGCAACGAGTAGAGATTTTCCGAGTGCCAGTTCACCATCCTGCGTGCAGGAAGAGTCCGCGAGAGGTTGACCTCTCTCGACTCGTTGTCCCCGATTTACGATCGGACGTTGGTTGATCGAAGTACCTTGGTTTGAACGTACAAACTTGAGCAGTGGATACCGCTCTTCACGACCGGAATCATATTTAACTTGGATGAAGTTGGCGCTCGCAGATGTGATCTGACCGTCTTCCTCAGCATGTAGCACTTGGCCAGAGTCAGCGGCAGCTGGCAGTTCCATTCCTGTTCCAACTAGGGGAACTTCTGGACGAAGCAGTGGAACTGCCTGCCGTTGCATATTTGCACCCATCAGCGCGCGATTTGCATCGTCATGTTCGAGGAATGGAATCATTGCAGCAGCAACCGAAACTATTTGTTTCGGAGATACGTCCACGTAATCAATCTCTACACGGCCCACCATTTCGAAGGTATGGCCATGTCTGACTTCGACGCGCTCCTCAGTAATGTTCCCAGTATCGTCGATACCAATATTTGCCTGTGCAATTCGATATTGTTCTTCCTCGTGCGCGTCTAGGTAGACTGTCTCATTTGTTGCGAATGGTCGGAGAGGAATCGTCTCTTCAGCGGCATTACCGAGATCTCGAGCAAGTTTTTCATCAACCCGTTGACCTTCTGAGCCGATTATCTTGCCGGTGCTGCTCTTAACGTCATCAGCAAGATAGCGGCCTTCCAGCTGGCGATTGAATTTCTTAGGTAGCTCGTGGGCAACAGGCCGGTATGGCGTTTCAATAAACCCGAAATCATTAACAACGCCGTACGAGGCTAGACTCCCAATTAATCCAATGTTGGGACCTTCGGGTGTTTCGATTGGGCAGATTCTGCCGTAATGGCTGGAATGAACATCACGAACATCGAATCCGGCGCGGTCCCTTGAGAGGCCGCCAGGACCTAGGGCTGACAATTTTCTTTTATGTGCGATCTCAGATAACGGATTCACTTGGTCCATGAATTGGGATAGCTGCGATCCGCCAAAGAATTCTTTCATTGATGCTACGACTGGGCGGATATTGACAAGTGCAGATGGAGTTGCTTCCTCCGGATCAGTGATTGTCATGCGCTCTCTAACAACTCGTTCCATGCGTAACATTCCGACCCGGAACTGGTTCTGCATTAACTCGCCTACAGAACGCACACGACGGTTACCGAGATGATCGATGTCGTCCGGTTGCCCTTTACCGTTGTTGATATTCCAGATGCGACGAATAATCGCTAAAAGGTCCTCGCGCCTCAAGGAACGTGTTTCCGGAGCATCAACGAGATCAAGTCGTTTATTTAGTTTGTAACGTCCGACTTTGCCAAGGTCATAACGCCGATCGGAGAAAAGTAATGTCTCCAGTAACTCACGCGCGTTATCAGCCGTTGGTGGATCTCCCGGGCGTAAGCGACGATAGAATTCTTCAAGTGCTTCGGCCTGATTTGTAGTTGGATCTTTTGCAAGAGTTGCTTCTAGAAATGAATGGTCTTCATCAGTATCGACGTCTTCGATCATGGCCCTCACACGTTCGTCGGTACCAAGATCGGCCATAGCTAGGCCATCCTCGCGGTCAATCGCGCGAAGAAGCACAGTGACGGGTATACGTCGTTTGCGGTCAACTTTTACAGAGATCAAGTCTTTTACTGATGTCTCAAATTCAAGCCAGGCCCCGCGATTTGGGATTAGTTTTGCAGCGACAAGTTGACGCCCAGTGGCAGGGTCGTTTGTCCCGGTGAAATAAACGCCAGGAGAACGGACGAGCTGCGAGACTACGACGCGTTCAGCGCCATTGATGATGAAGGTGCCATGTTCAGTCATGAGTGGGATGTCACCCATGAACAGTTCTTGCTCCTTAACTTCGCCTGTCTCCTTAACAAGCAATTCCACTGTGGCACGCATCGGAGCAGCATAAGTGCGTTCACGATCGCGCGCTTCGGCCTCAGAATATTTGGGATCCTCAAAGCGGTAAGACGTGAAACGCAGTTCCATGCGTCCACCGGTGAAATCGTCGATCGGTGTGACTTCATCAAATAGTTCTTGCAGACCCTCATTTTTGAAGCGTTCGTATGATCGCCGTGGCATTTCGATCAGATTGGGCATCTCGAGAACTTTGTCCCTCGCCCCGTATGTCTTTACTAAACTTGGTATACGCCGATTAGAATGGACTATCTGCTGGTTCATCGTGGTCAAAGGGAACCCCTTAGTAGCCTGCAAACTTCTTCATCTTTGGGCGTTAGACGCTAGGTCCGGTTGCGAGTTCAATGCTGCGCAAGCAGCTTCTCTGCTCTTTGTTACCAACCGTACACACGAAAAAATCCCCGACGGAGCCAACCGCCGAGGCTTCAGTTACTTCATCGAATTGAAAAGATAGCGCCCCACGCTTCCTCAAGTGTAGTGCGATGGAGACTGATTGACAACCGGTTAGATCGGGCACGCAACGTGCTGGTAGACGATTTGACCGCAAGAATCGGAAATCTGAATAGTTAGTAGAACCATTCGATTCTATCGAAGTTGGTATTCGGCTTGTTAGAGAAGGCGTCGGTTGTGGAGCTTGACAGCACTTAGTCTGCTGATCCGGTAGGCTCCGTTTCGCTGCATGTGGTTTGTAGACGGTAGTGTTAGGGAGCTTATGGACTTTGATCTTTCAGAGGAACATCAGTTAATTCAGCAGACTGCTAGGCGCGTTGCTAGGGAAGTAGTCGCTCCTCGTGCCGCTGAAGTCGATGCCAAAGGGGAATATCCGGAGGATTACTTTCAGGCCTTTAAGGCGGCGGACCTGCTTGGAATTACCTTGCCTGTTGAGGTCGGTGGATCAAACGCCGGAACTCTCGCGCTCACTCTTGCTATTGAAGAAGTCGCCAAATATGACTGTTCGGCAGGGTTGATGCTGTTGCTCTCATCCCTGTCTACGCACACGGTAAAGTTTTTTGGTACCGACGATCAGAAGAGTTCCTATATCGGTCCAGTTGCCCGTGGTGAGAAGAAAGCAGCTTTTTGCCTTACTGAACCTGATGCAGGGTCAGACGTAGCTAACCTCCAAACGCGCGCCCGCCGAGATGGAGACGATTATGTAATCACAGGACAAAAATGCTACATATCAGGTGGTCCAAACGCTGACCAAGTGGTCGTATTCGCGAAGACTGACCCCACTGATCCAAGTTCACTAAGTGCATTTCTCGTGGATACATCGCTGGATGGCTTTGAGGTGACCTCGATTGATCGCAAGATGGGAGTACGTGGCATTCCGACGGGCGTGCTGACATTCGATGAAGTGCGCGTTCCAGCCGCCAATATAGTTGGTGGCAATGAAGGACTAGGGATGCGTGCCCCTCTAGCAACACTTAACTCGCTAAGGCCCGTAGTCGGTGCCCGTGCTGTTGGATTAGCCGAAGGGGCTCTTCATTACGCTTTGGAATTTGCTCGGGAGCGAAAGTCATTTGGAGGCCCGCTAATAAATCTTCAGGCGATTCAAATGAAATTTGCGGAAATGGCGATTGATATCGAAGCAGCTCGGACGCTTGTCTATCAAGGTTCTTGGATGATTGATAATGGTCGTTTTGGGCCTGAGCATGGGCACATGCTTTCTGTTGCCAAGGCTTACGCTACTGAAATGGGAAATCGAGTTGCGTCGGAAGCGTTGCAAGTGCTCGGAGGGCAAGGTTACATGATGGACCATCCGCTAGAACGCCACTATCGAGATGCTCGCCAGCTGATGATTGTGGAAGGTACGTCCGAGATTCAGCGCCTCATAATTTCGCGGGCTCTAACGAACCGAACCCTTAACTATGCTTAGGGGTGATTGGCATTTGGATGTGTTATTCCGGTTCTGCCGTATGTTTTTTTATTTTCAAATTATTGGGTATCCGTAGATGTTATTAGGTTGTATGGGCGCTTATATGCTTTGAGCCACGCGTCCCAAGCTTCCTTCGGGGTTCCATCAGCTTGATGTAAACCAAGTTCAGAGGCTAGGTTTTCGGGAGCTGTTGTTAAGTATGAGAGATCGCGAGCAATGAGCCAGATAAGTAACGAAATATTTAAGTTGTCAGCATCCTCAAGCAAACGTTGTAGATAGCGTCTTTGTTCAGCGGGCGTTGTTGAGTTAATGCCTTCGCGACCAGCACCCGAAGCGTAGCCAACTGACACGAAGGCAATTGGTAGGTCAGTGTGATCTCTGATCTGCTCGTAATACGAAGGTTCTATCTTCCGAGCGTTTGTGAACGCGAACGATGGATAGCTAGTGATCCCAAATTGGTCGAGTCGACCTTCAAAATCTTTGAGTAGATTCCAGCGCGCAGTATGAGAAGGCAGCCAAGGGACTACCCCAAGGAATTCTTCGTACTGAAAACTTGTTAGTACACGAACGCTTGGTACAGCGCTCTTAACAGCGTCATAAAGTTCTGAGTACACCGAAACAAATTCTGAATACGACTTGGGATCTCTTTCAAAAACTACATTTATCTCATTACCGATCACGAGATAGGCAGGTCGAAAGTTCCGAGCAACAAATAGCGCATCTGCGACAAGTGCGTCACGTAACTCAATGTTAGAGAGCGTCTGACCGTGATGTGAATCAGGGAGCCCATGCAGGCCCATACGCGTTTCCGGAGTAAATGGGTCGAGAACGTAGATCAGCTCAAGTCCCCGAGTGCTAGTTGCGTTCTTTTGAGCGAGTGTTTGAGAGCGCAATTGTTCGGAGATCTTGGCTCCTGGTAAAAAGTCAGCCCAAGCGGGTGATCGTTGGATGAGTAATGCTTCTCCATGGGCACTCGCTATGTCGTAAGTCTCGAGGTAGGCACTTTCAGTGAGTGCTGCTGGAAGAGAGGAAAAGCCCATCATGTAGCTTCGTGTGGCACCCTCGGCGACTTCTTTTGTTATCGGCGCGATAGGAACTGGCTGTATTGTCTCTACACGACAAGCAAACACAGTTAAGACCATAAGAGTTAGCAGAGCACGATATGTCAGTTGGAACACAGGTCGATTCTCCAACTTCGACTCACCACCGATCAATAGCGATTTTTTAATTTGGCAAGTTAAAGTTTTTGCGGACTATACATAGGTTGCTTCTGGTGCATTTCTTTTTCTGGGGAAGTTAATTATTCAACTTGATAAATTCGAACAAGCACAATCCGCGAAAGCAACTACTTCGCATGGTTGCTTGGCGGCCATTTACTCTTTTGATGGCGATGCAGCGTAATCGGTTCAGACGACTAGTGCTAAGCGCTCTGCGCACACTCCCAATGGAGACTCGTGCACACCTAAATAATGTGGAGATTGTTATCGAACGCGAGCCTAAGGTCAGTGATTTATCAGAAGACATGCAAGAGCAATCTTTGTTTGGACTCTACGTGGGTACCCCGTTGGTCCACCGTACCGAATATCACATGGCTCTACCCGACCGCATTGTCATCTTCCAAGGCCCTCTAGAGCGCGCATTTCGTCCAAGCGAGATTCCTAAGCAGGTGCGTATCACAGTGTTACATGAGATTGCACACCATTTTGGTATTAACGATGCGAGGCTGCATGAACTTGGATACGACTAGCTGAGCAGGTATTTCATCACAGGAAATGGAGCACGCCCTTGGTTAGCGAACGTTTCATAATCGGATTGGACGACACAGACATCCTTGGTGGTCGAGGCACCAGCAAGATTGTTCGTGAGTGGGCGGAAGTAATCGAGTCGGAAGGTTTCGCTCGTACAAATGGTATAACGCGCCATCAACTTCTGAAGAGCACTAAGATAAAGGCAACAACTCACAATCGATCCGTTGCAGTGGCTATAGAAACTGATAGGACCGTATTCGATATCGAAGACCATTTGGTCCAGTTGGTTCGTGAACATGCGTCCGGCAAGGCTAATCCTGCCATCGCTATCCTGACTCGTCACACTGACATGCCACACGTTCTCGCTTGGGGCCGACGCTGCCAGCAAGAGATACTTAAGCTCGTAGATGCTGAACGCTATGCAACGGAGTCCAATGTTCTACTTCGTGGCTTAGGGGGAAATAGAAATGGAATGATTGGCGCCCTCGCTGCTGTGGGGCTCCATGCTGGCGGCAAGGATGGTGTCTTTATTCAGTTGGCTGGTATTCGTGATCTTAATGGGTGCATTACCGCTGGTGAAATTCGTGAACGTACGGCACTGAGACACGTGATTGATGAAGAAACTGGTGAAGAGTTGGACAGAGATGATCTGATTGATACAGGAGATAGAGTGCGTCCACGAATGATTGAAGGTGAACCTGTGTTACTGACACGGAGCTCGCGCTCCGATCGGAAGCTTTGGTTCACTATTGATCGAGAGCTAGCGCATTAGCGAGAGATTGTTCTCTCAATTAGCTTTTTGGCAGCTAACCTTATGGGTTGAGAGCCAAGTAACAACGCTTCCTCGACACTCGAACCAGGAGGTGTTGAAACTTCAGAATCAATTACACCGTCAGGTAGCCCATCGATATTTCCAGAAATAACGCAGCATCTTGTTCCAATTTCTGCGGAAAGTGAGGCTACATGAGAGACGGTCTTTCCGAACGCAGTTTGAGAATCCGTTGAACCCTCTCCCGTCACTACCAGATCAGCATTAGCGATCGCTTTGCGTAATTTGACGAGATCTCCAACAAGTGCTGCACCGGATTCGATGGAGATAGAGCCACCAGCGGCATGTGTTGCAGCTAATAAGCCTATTGGAAGGCCACCACCAGCACCGACGCCTGGCAGATTGGCCAAAGACAAGTTGAGGGCGTCCTCGATGGTTGTTACCCAGGTAGAGAGAGCCTCGTCGAATCCAGGTAGTTGCCAATCGCAGGCGCCTTTCTGTGGTCCATAGATAGCGGTGGCACCGTTAGCACCTAACAGGGGGTTATTCACATCGACTGCGAGACACAGCTCAGCGTTGGATAACTCAGGATGTATTTTTTCTGTATCCAATGATGCGAGTCGCATCATGTTGAGGGTTCCTCGCGGGATTTCTGCCCCACTTTGATCAAGGAGTCTTATTCCAAGGGCCTGTGCAGCCCCAGCTCCACCGTCATTAGTGCAAGTACCACCGACACCGATGACGATTCGCCGTGCCCCCTTCTCAAGCGAGTCAAGAATTAGCTCTCCTACACCATGAGTTGAGGCTCGATTAGGATGACGGTCGTCTGGAGGTACAAGCACAAGTCCGCACGCTGCGGCTGATTCAATAACGGCAGAAAAGTCATCGCTATTTTTCATTAATCCGTATGAAGCCGATTGAGCTTGACCAAATGGGCCAGTAACTGTAGTAGAGATTCGTTCAGCACCAGTAATGGCTACGCAGACGTCGACGGTTCCAGGGCCACCATCAGCTAAGGGCAGTTCTTGAATCTGTGCAGAATCTCCAAGTGCAGCTGCGGCACCTTCAGCTATTGCGCTAGTGGCCTCACGAGCGGTTAACGAACCTTTGAACTCTTGAGGACAAACAAGGATTCGAGGACTCCTCCGAGTCATTGGTTAAGTTCCCCATCCCAACCAGAGCCGCAAGACTGCATGGATTAAAATCGCTGCGACATATACAAGACCGACGCGCTTCGCGTGAAATCCGATCCGTTGCAAACGAGTCGGTGCGAACAGGATTAGGTAACCAATGATCACGGCTGAAACAATCAAAAGGACCCGAAACAGTGTCATCACATGCTCCGTCTGATCATCCTCTGATCCTATAAGAGTAATTCATATTGGCATTACGCAAGTGACCATACGATACTCGCTGCAATTTCTTATGTTCTGATGTTTCATAGATCTACTTGGACCGGGTAAACAGCCGAACGTATAATTACTTTTCTTCTCAAGAATTCTGAGGCGATGATGACAATGGTGATTGAGACCCAGCAGGACCTCGTTGAACTGACACGACGTATCAGGCGGCATGTCGTTCAAATGGTGTATGACGCGAAGTCCGGTCATATCGGCGGCTCGCTGTCTTCCACTGATCTACTGTCTGTGCTGTACGCAAAGCACCTCCGTCATGATCCTGGGAACCCGTCGTGGCATGAGCGTGATCGTTTCATCATGTCGAAGGGGCACTGTACGCCTGTTCAGTACGCATTGCTTGCCGAGTTCGGATATTTTCCGATTCAAGAATTGTCCACGTTTCGGAAAATAGGTACACGCCTCCAAGGTCACTCAGTTCTAGGAAAGCCCCCTGGTATTGATAATTCGGCAGGTTCTCTTGGCATGGGTCTATCGTTTGGTCTCGGGCTTCGTTTAGCACAGCAGCTGCAGGAGCTAGATGAATCCCGTGTGTGGGTGCTAATGGGAGACGGTGAACAAAACGAAGGCCAAGTCTGGGAGGCGGCGATGTCTGCTGCGCACCACCAAGCAGAAGGTCTTGTTGCGATCGTTGATCGCAACGGCATTCAGAACGATGACTTTACCAAGGCCACGATGAACTCCGAACCGCTCCACGAGAAATACGAAGCTTTCGGCTGGACCGTGCTATCGGATATCGACGGTCATAATCTTGACGAGATCGATCGCGCTTATGATTGGGCGCGTAATCAGCGCGGTGCGCCGGTTTGTCTAATATTCGACACCATTAAGGGTAAAGGAGTGTCGTTTATGGAGCATAATCCTGCATTTCACGGAGCTCCTCCTTCTGACGAAGAATTCACGTTAGCAATGGTTGAACTGGCTGAATGATGGCAACTGCAGAGGTACACCCACTCGCTGCTACACGTGAAGCTGTTGGCCCTACTCTGATTCGCCTTCAAAAGGAAGGCAACAATCTTGTGGTGGTTGACGCCGATCTGGGTAAATCCACGTCCGCACGGAAATTTCGCGATGAGTTCCCGGAACGTTTTTTTTCATTTGGAGTTGCTGAACAGAATATGATTTCGGCGGCAGCAGGTTTCGCAGCAGCAGGACACACTGTATTTGCGACGACGTTCGCTGTTTTCGCCGAGCACGCGTTCGATCAACTTCGAATGTCTGTTGCTCAACCTCAGCTCAATGTCAAGCTTGTAGCGAGTCATGGTGGAGTTTCGACCGGAGAGGATGGGGCTTCGGCTCAGTCAATCGAAGATATTGGAGTGTTCTCCTCGCTGCCCACGTTCACTGTTTGTACCCCCGCCGATGTTGTCGAATCAGAGGCAATCATAGAAGTCGCCACAAAAACACCGGGACCGTTCTATGTGCGGACAGCCCGACCAAAAACGCCTGTGATTTACACGGACGGTGCACAGTTTGAGCTAGGTCGCGCCCACATGCTGCGTGACGGTGGAGATCTGACAATTGTCGCGTGCGGTCTACTGGTTGAACGTTCGCTGCGGGCAGCGGAGCAACTTGCTAAGGAGGGGTTAGAGGCTCGCGTGCTAAACATGTCAACGATTCGCCCTCTTGACGTGGCGGCTCTTGAAGGTGCCGCCCGAGACACCGGCGCGCTTGTTATTGCTGAAGAGCACCTGAGTTATGCAGGACTTGGGGGTATGTCTGCGCATGCATTGGCAAGTGTTGAACCAGTTCCAATGGAATTTGTCGGGGTTAACCGTTACGGCGAGTCTGGAACTTGGTCAGAAATGTTAGAATTGATGGATCTCACCCCTGATGGCATAGTGACAGCAGCACATAAAGTTATAGACCGTAAATAGGGCGGGTGAGTTCATTAAGGAAAATGTCAGGGAGTTAGCAGTCGAACCAGACCGTTTAGGTCTCTGACCTCAGCATCTGCCTCATTTGGACCTTCGAATCGTCCACCGCGACGATTCACCCATACCCCATACATCCCATAGTCGCGTGCACCGGCGACATCGTGATGTAGATTGTCTCCGGCATGAAGAGCAGATACCGCTTCAATATCAAGTGCTTGTAGTGCGTACTTGAAGATTCTGGGGTCAGGTTTCGTAATCCCGATTTCTTCAGAAATTACGCACACATCGAAGTATCTGTTAAGCGAAAATCGGTCGAGTTTGCGGCGTTGTTCATGTCCGATACCGTTGCTGATTAGTGCCAGTCTGAACTTTTTTTGTAATGCTTCGAGGGCCTCTAAAACATCATCGAAGAGCCGGAGATAACGCGGCCAAGCCTCAAGGTAAGCGTTGAAGATAGAGTCGGACTCCGTTGGTCCAAGACCCGCATTTTCCCTGAGGAGCTCACGAAACCCTTCGCGTGCAAAATCATTACTCCATTCGTTGCTACCAGCTTTGCGTTGCGCCGCGATTATGCGTGGTCGTAGATGTTGCTCGTAGATCTCTTCGGGCGAGCCTAGTGCAGAAAACTTAGGAGATCTCTCGAGCAGGTGATTGGTTACTTCTGCAAAGCCCGCGTGCCATGATCCACGCGCGTCTACAAGGGTGTCATCGAGGTCGAGGCAAACGACCTTGACCTCGATGAGGCTCATCTTTTCAGGCCTTTACGCTTTACCAGCGGCGCCCACCAGAATCTGCATCACCGTCGTTTCGTCGAGGGCGATCGTTGCGATTTCGACCACCACGCTGTCGATCGTTATTTCTGCGCTGTGGTTGGTTGTTTCTACGATTTTGCGAGCGTTCGTTGGGATTGTCGAAATCTCTTCTCTGATCGTTTCTATCAGAACGTTCGCTTGACGTGCTGTCCACTTGTTCGTCGGAAAGCCCTACGGCACCGTTACCTCCCGCTTCACGCATTGAAAGGTTAATTCGACCGAGATTATCGATTTCGATCACTCTGACCTTAACCTTGTCACCTACGTTGACGACATCCTCTACTCGGTCAATGTGGCCCTCAGCCATTTCTGAAATGTGGACGAGTCCGTCTTTGCCAGCCAAGATCTCGACGAAAGCTCCGAACGCCATTAGGCGAACAACTGATCCTTCGTACTCGTCACCAACCTCAACTTCTTTGGTAAGTCCCTCTACTTCTGAAATTGCTCTTGCCACTGCGTCAGATTCGGATGCTCCTATAAATACTGATCCGTCCTCCTCGATATCGATGGAGGCGCCTGTGCGTTCAATAATTGAGTTGATAACGCGCCCACCAGGACCGATCACCGCACCGATCTTTGCTGGATCGATTCTGACGACACTGATCTTTGGGGCGAATGCACCTACTTCTTCACGTGGCATTTCGATCGCATTCCCCATGATGTCGAGAATCTCCATTCTCGCATCGCGCGCCTTGCTGAATACCTCGTTCATGAAATCTGAGGGTAATGCCGATAGTTTGATATCGAGTTGAACAGCAGTGACACCTGCTTCTGTACCTGCCACTTTGAAGTCCATGTCTCCGAAGGCGTCTTCAATGCCAGCAATGTCAGTTAACACTTTATATTCGCTAGCATCTGGAGTAGACATCAGTCCCATTGCGATTCCTGCGACCGGTGCGTCAATCGGTACACCGGCATCCATCAGCGCAAGTGTCGACGCACAGACGGATCCTTGTGATGTTGATCCGTTCGAGGCTAATACATCTGACACAACGCGTATGGTGTAAGGGAACTCATTGAAGTCTGGTAGTACGGGTTCGATAGCTCTCTCGGCTAGCATACCGTGGCCAATTTCTCGCCGCCCCGCGCCACGTAAGAAGCGCGCTTCCCCTACAGAGAATGGCAAGAAGTTGTAATGGTGCATGAAGTACTTCCAGTCGCCTGGAGCAATTCGATCCACCTTCGCACGATCGCGTAGAGCGCCCAACGTGGCAACGCTGAGTACTTGAGTCTCTCCGCGTTGAAAAAGTCCGCAACCATGCACTCGTGGCAAAACGCCAACCTCAGAAGTAACTGTACGTAGCTCATCTGGATGGCGTCCGTCGGCGCGTAAGCCTTCTTTTAGCACACGATTTCGGACAAACAGCTTTAGTTCGGCCTCGACGGTGTTCCTGACGAGACGCTGTTCGTAAGGTAATTCCTCATCATCGGGAATTTTCGAAACCATCTCGTTGTAGACCTGCGCTCCGAGTTCATCGACTCCACGGAAACCTTCACCACTAATCGCAGCCAACATCTCCTCGTCACGACCATCTAGAACGCTCTTTACCATCGAAACGAGTTCCGGATCGGTCGGTTCTGGAACCTCAAACTCCATCTTTTTTTGACCTAATGCATCGATAATTTGACGTTGTAGGGCGTTAACTTGACCGATCACTTCCTCGGCGTACTCGATCGCCTCAATTATTTCTTCTTCAGGGACTTGTTTAGCACCTGCCTCGAGCATCACAACTGATTCCTCAGTGCCTGCGACGACCAAGTCGATATCGGATGCTTCTATCTCGTCATAGGTCGGGAACGCTTTGAATTCTCCGTTTACACGAGCCACCCGTACTGAGGAGACAGGCCCTTCGAATGGAAGTTCCGAAAGATTTACTGCAACCGATGCACCGATTGTTCCCAATACATCTGCTGGCTGTTCACGGTCGGAGGTAAGGAGCATGCAAACCACTTGTACTTCGCGTTTGAACCCCTTTGGGAATAATGGACGAATCGGGCGGTCGGTCATGCGAGCCGCTAATGTTGCATCAACACCGGGACGGCCTTCTCGGCGGAAGAAATTCCCTGGAATTTTGCCGATGGAATACATTCGTTCTTCGAAGTCCACCGTAAGTGGGAAAAAGTCGATGCCTGGTCGCGGGTTCTCATGGCAAACCGTGATCAGGAGCATTGTGTCGCCATAGCGGATGGTGCAGGCAGCCGCAGCGTTTGGTGCTAGTCGTCCGCTTGAGATCTCGAAGGTTTGACCTTCGATTGTATTCGAGAAAACCGAAGTGCCCTCTGGGTAGTTATGAGATGTAGTTGTTTGGACTGTCACTCTCTTATCGTCCTCTTGTCTGATTCAAATATCTGTTATCACTATTGAGATTTGGGTCTAAATATACGTCACAGCGATCATATAGATCGCGACGTTAAACTGGGATTGTTTAGCGGGTATCGGGGCGGACTTGCCGCCGGCTGTCTTAAAGATTCCTGGTCCGACCGAGCACGCCTCGGGCTGCGTGGTGGTCAATTCGAAGGCTCAAAAGTTCCTGGTTTCTTACCCGAAACAAAGGGTCACGCACTAGCGGCGCAACCCCAGAGCCTGGATTACCTGATGGTATCGCTCCACGTCCTTATTACTGAGGTACCGGAGCTGACGACGTCTTTGGCCTACGAGCTTTAGCAAGCCACGTCGAGTGGAGTAATCGTGCTTATGCTCACGGAGATGTTCAGTCAGCTGCACAATACGATTTGTGAGGAGGGCAATTTGAACCTCAGGCGACCCAGTGTCGCCTTCATGTTGCTTGAATTGCTCGATGATTACTTGTTTGTTTTCGGTCGTTGGCATCGAACTCGAAGTATTCCTACTCTTAACCTGGCCCTACAAAAATAACTCCCAGTGAGAGGATCCCGCGCCCGGCGGACTCCTCCCTCATGAATAGCCACGCTAGCATAGGCAACATGACCGAGCAATTAGTAATTCTTGAGCATCGGTCTCAAGAGGAAACATCTCTGTGAAACATTCGCTTGCTGTTGTTGCTGATGCGGACTGTTGCATCCCATTTCATCTATGTTCTTTGAATAATGTTTATCTTGCCCCAATAGATCCTCCACTGCTGATCGAACCCGATACAATTCCGCAGCTTCACTCAGAAGCAACAGCGGTACCGGTCAAGGAATCCATCGCTGCGGTGCGAAAGGCGATCGAGGATGGAGCGACTGAACTTCTTTATTTGGCTACGGGTGATGGTTTCGGATCGCCGGACAATCTTCATGAAGCTTTCGATCAAATTGAAAATCGCGTGACTATTGAGAGTAGCGATCATGCTCTGATGGGCAGCGGTTGGCAGGCAGTTGTGGCTGCCGAAGTGATTCGGGCCGGTGGCACTCTTAACGAGGCAATCAGCACTGCTCGCGCAGTTCGAAAAGAAATACATGTCCTTGTGATGCTCGAGCATCCCGAGCTAACGAGTGCAGCGGGCAACGCCGAATTTAGGGAATCAACTCATCGTGCGCTGGTATCTCTTCGTGGTACGGAAGTCTCGATCATTAGTCGCCCCAAAACACGCGAGGAAGCTCTCACGCTCCTTCGCGATGACTTTGCCAAGCGAATCGTCGATTCTGCTAGAGCGCGCATTGCAGTACACCATGCAGGAGCAGAAGCCGGTGCTGAAGCACTGGCGATCTGGATTCAACGCAAGCTGCCTAATGCTGAATTAGTTATTGCTCCGCTCACTCGCCATGCGGCGGCGAGGCTAGGACCTCGCATGTTGGGCATAGCATGGTACGAAATTCCACCGAATGATTATTTTTCAATAAAATCAAGGGAGCGGTCATCAGTCCGATGATGAAGCCACGAGCGGATCCGTGGATAACCTGATTGCTGTAGCCAAAGTGCAATCATGAGACTCACTATGCAGACACCTGCTCCCACGACACCGTCGAAAAGGTAGTGATTGGCTGTGGCCACAACTGATATTGATTGCAACACCATCGTTGCGATTGATGCTGCACGCAGAAGGCCATTCCGTGTAGTTCTGAAGACTACGATGGTGAGAATAATCGCCCATCCCACATGCAATGATGGCACCGCTGCATAGGGATTAACAAATGCGGCAGTAGATTGAGCCTGATATGCGAGGTCCGAGTATTCCTTTAAGGTGTCAACAAACCCCCATTCTTTTATGTACCTCGGTGGGGCAACCGGAATACTCCAGTACACGAGTAGAGCGAATCCCCCAGATATTAAGAGTGCGTCACGGAGAAGCCTATAGAAGGTCCGACGCCTCCAGAACAAAACCAGCCCTACAAAAACAATTAACGGGAAATCAAGCCAGAAATAAACAAAGTTAAAGAATCTAACTAGTAACCCGTGCTCCAGAACCCATTCATTGATGCTGGGTTCGATCCAAATTCCGATGGATTGCTGTAGTTCGATGATCCAACGAGCATTCTGAAGTGCTAATTCTTCGCGATCGACCACAGCGCCACGCACCAGGAAATAAAGCAGAAATCCAATCACCACAAGGAAGATTTCTATGAGATCAAACCAAGCAAGGCCTGTACGAGATGGAGCGGTGACTTGGTATAGGTAGCGATAGATCTTCATGTGCATCGCGTTCCCAGTAACTCTTTCCACTGTCGTTGGCTTATAAACGTTAAGTTATTCAAGTGTTGTCTAGCTGGAGTCTGCCTCCTATGCTCCCGTCAACCTTGCGAAATTAGATTTTATTATTTGAGAGTGGATACCTCGCACCGAATGGAGCACATCGTGGAAATCAATGTCAGTGTTGGCGACTTATTTAACCAGTCAGGCGATACTCTCGTCATCTATGCACCAAAAGGGCGTCGTCAGCTGAGTGGTGATACAGCTGCCGCCGATAAAAAGCTAGGCGGGTTGATTCGTCGCGCTCAAGAACAAGGTCTTCTGAATGGGAATGCTGGTCACCTGCTTGAGTTTCCCGCTCCGAGAAATGCACGAGCAAAGCGTGTTGTAGTGCTCGAAACTGGCGACAAAATCGGTGAGAGTACCTCGACCCAAATCCGAACGATGGCCGCGACGTTTGCTCGTGCATTACGTGGGATGGACCCAGGTCATGTCGTACTTGCAGCACCCACAAGCGTTGCACGGTCGCTGTCAGCAGAGGAAGCTACTCGCGCTGTGACCGAAGGTTTTGTAATGGGCCTTTATCGCTTTGATAAGCACCACACTCGCGCTGCAGATAAACCACGGGGTGTAGTTGGTAGCTTAACGATTCTAGCGAGCTCGACTCGCCACCGCGCTGCGACTGAGCGAGGAGTCACGATCGGTCGAGCAATGGCTGAGGCAACAAACCTCGCGCGCGATCTAGGGAACGAATCAGCAAATCGGATGACTCCTACCCGATTGGCAGAAGAAGCACTCAGTGTTGCCGAAAGTAACGGGTTAGAATGTCAAATCATCGAACGTGCTGAGGCTGAACGTCTTGGTATGGGTTCATATCTCTCTGTTTCCAATGGTTCTGTCGAACCACCAAAGTTCATTGTGCTTAGATACCACGGTGCTCGGCGGCGGCGGAACTATGTTGGCCTTATAGGTAAAGGGATTACATTCGATACCGGTGGAATTTCTCTTAAGCCCGCGAACGGTATGGAAGCGATGAAGTGGGACATGTGCGGAGCAGCGAGTGTTATTGGTGCGATACAAGCAATCGCTCAACTGAAGCCATCTGTCAATGTTATGGCCATTGCGCCATGTACCGAAAACATGCCTAGTGGTTCCGCAACGAAGCCAGGCGATGTTGTATATGCGATGGATGGGCAAAGCATTGAGGTTGTAAATACTGACGCCGAAGGCCGTCTAGTCTTGGCTGATGCTCTTGCTTACGCAAAATCTCAAGGTGCTACAACATTGATAGATGTTGCGACACTCACCGGAGCAATGAGCGTTGCTCTCGGCAATGTACGAGTTGGTGTATTCGCGAATAACGATCGAGTCTGGCGTCAACTAGACACTGCAAGTGGTGCGACAGGAGAACGGTACTGGCGGTTACCCATAGATGACGACTACAACCGACAAATTAAGTCTGATATTGCCGATTTGAAAAATACGGGTGGTCGAGCTGCGGGTTCAATAACGGCGGCGAAATTCCTTCAAGCTTTTGTCGGGGATACTCCTTGGGCGCACATTGACATAGCTGGAGTAATGAATGCTGGTGGTGATCGTGGTGAATGGACAAAAGGTGCGACTGGCATCCCTGTTCGCACGCTAGTGCAGTACGTTCTAGATCGCACCCGTTAACTGTTAAAGTTTATGGTGGTTTTTGGATGAGTGATCGAATTATCAGCTTATCAGGCGTTCTTGTCTGGACGGCCGAAAATCGCTTCAAAGCGATGCGTGATTTCTATGTCAAAGTTCTTGGTCTAATTCCGCGATCAGATCGCGATCGGTTCGTAAATTTCGAGTGGGGCTGTCAACGTTTAACCATTTCTGTACACGAGGGCGTGAGTTATTCGAATCAAGACCCACTTCGATTGATGATCAATTTAGAGGTAACCGACATTTATGCTACGAGTGAGCGGTTGCGAGATAACGGGGTAGTCTTTTTGCGAATGCCCGAGCAAGAGCCTTGGGGTGGTTGGATCTCTACGTTCCACGATCCGGACGGGAATACGCTGCAGTTGTTACAGGTACCGCGTAAGTCACTGTCTTGAATGCTCGATATCAATTCGGTTAGACACAGTGACTGTCATGAGTAGCACTGTACGAGACTGTTGCATTATTGGTTCTCAAAAGGTTTGTGCGGATACGAATCATTCAAACTCACGAACTGGAGAGATCGTTAGTTCCTAGAGAGTAGTAGCGGCGCCATTCGATTTAGGACGCGTATTGCACAGTCATACTTCGACATCAACGGAACTTCTTCACAGTCCCCATTCGCATCAAGAATCGTAATCCGATTTTCTTCGGTGCTGAAACCCGCATCAGCAGCACTAACATCATTGGCTATGATTAATTCGACGCCCTTTGCCGTTAGTTTCTTTTGCGCGTTTTCAATAAGATCCTGCGTTTCGGCGGCGAATGCTACTTTTACAATGTTGCTGTTAACCGAAGCGATGATGTCTTGATTCTCTGATAGTTCGATTGACATCGCGCCGACATCAGCACGTTTGATCTTCTGGTCAATCAACTCAGACGGTCGATAATCTGCGACTGCAGCGGCCATGATCAGGGCATCGGCCGAATCAGTACGTTCGTGAATTGCGGCTGACATCGATTCCGCTGAATCCACCTCGACTACGGTCACAGCAAGTGGTGCTGTATCCGGCACGGTCGTAATCAGGATTACGTTAGCACCGCGATCACGAGCCGCTTCGGCAATAGCATTACCCATTTTCCCGCTAGATCGATTGCCGATGTAACGGACAGGGTCGATCGCTTCACGTGTCCCACCAGCAGAAACGATTATTGTGCGACCTATTAGGTCTCCGTATGTGCGACCTATTAGGGATCGCACCTCCGCAACGATGGCAGTGGTTTCAGTTAAGCGTCCTGTTCCGACTCGTCCGGACGCCAAGCGGCCTTCGACTGGTCCGATAAAGTGCGCACCGCGATCTTTCAGCAGTTCGTAATTAATTTTAGTAGCCGCATGAGTCCACATCTGGGAGTCCATCGCGGGAGCTATTAATAGAGGCGCTTGGGTAGCAAGTGCAGTCAGCGATACGAAGTCGTCGGCGAGACCGTGGGCTAGTCGTGCCATTGTTGATGCTGTAGCTGGAGCGATTAACAGCAGATCAGCTCTTCTAGCTAATTCGACATGTGCCTCACCGAATTCCCCATGAGGCTGAAACATGTCTACGTACGGTTCGCGTGCGGTGAGTGAACGAAAAGCTAATGGTGCCACGAATTTCGTTGCTGAATGTGTCATAGCAATATCAACAACAGCACCAGCCTGCACAAGTTGGCTCG
>DKLZ01000002.1 GCA_002455955.1 Dehalococcoidia bacterium UBA6627 | reverse complement strand
CACGCTTCATTGCACGCTGCAACCGCGATCATGGCAGGATTAGCACGGCGTGATCGGGACGGAAACGGTGACTATTTCGATGTTGCTGCAATCGATGCAGCTCTTTTCCTGCTTGGTGGTGTCGCGCAGAATTATCATTTCGATCGAGACTTACTCATCCGTCGAGGTGCTCGTCTGATGTTTGTAAATCCGAATTATTCTTACCCTTCAACGATTCGTCCTTGCCGAGATGGCTACGTGCACGCTCATAGCAATAATCGCTCACCTGATTTGCTTGCTGTTCTCATGCCTGATGTTGGTTTGGAAGGTTTGCTTGATACACCTATGGGCAATGCGGATGAAATTGATGCAGCGATGGATTTATGGATGTCGGACAAAGACAAGTTTGAGGTTGTGCGTCGTGCTCAAGAATTGCGACTACCGTTCACTGAAGTGCTAACCCCTAAGGAAATCCTTAGCGATGCTCACTTAGAGTCACGCAATTTTCTTGTAGAAATCGATCATCCAGTCGCTCCAACCACACGCCAACCTGGAAGTCCGGCAAAGTTTACAGCTACCCCATGGCGTGTTGACCGTGCACCTTTGCTTGGCGAGCATACTGAGGAAGAACTCGGTGGGTTGCGTGAGATCGAAGTAGGTAACTATCTAGAGACGTCTTCTTCGCATGGTCGTCCTTTAGAGGGGATCCGAATTCTTGAGCTGTCGACAGCAGTAGCTGGTCCGGTCGCTGGCTGTGTTTTCGCTGATATGGGTGCTGAAGTGATCAAGATCGAGGCTCCTCGTGCGCGTACCGCTAACAGCCAAGCACCACCTGCAATCGAAGGAGTTCCAGACCTTCCTTATAACCGCACGCCGTTCTTTAACGAACTGCATCGAGGTAAGAGTCATGCCTCTATCGATCTGAACGATCCTCGAGGGCGCGAATTATTCCTCAAACTTGTCAAGACTGCGGATGTTGTTCTTGAGAACTTCGCCCCCCGAGTTCTGAGTAACTTAGACATTGAATATGAAACTCTTAAGCAAGAAAATTCTGGGATTATTCTCGTCTCGATGCCGGCATTTGGAAAGTCAGGTCCTTATGCCATGCGTAGCTCTTATGGGCCTGGTATAGATGCAATGAGCGGGATGTCTCATCTCACCGGATATCCGGATCGTGGCCCCGGAAAGCCAGCGCAATTCTATCTTGATCAAAATGCAGGACTCACAGCAGCATTGACTACAATGGCAGCGCTAAGGCATCGCCGTCTTAGCGGTGAAGGTCAATGTATAGAGCTGAGCATGCTTGAAGGTGAGCTCCAGCTCGTCGCACCAGCGCTCATGGACGTTACGATGAATAATCGTACGCAGTCGCGTATCGGGAACCGTCATGCGTGGCATGCACCCCAAGGTGTTTATCGTTGTGCTGGTGATGACGCTTGGGTTGCGATTGGCATAGAGAATAATGACCAATGGCATCGACTTCGGACTGTCATCGATCATGATGGTCTCATTGATAATCCGATTTATGCAGACGCATCTAAACGTTACGAAAATCACGGTCAAATCGATCTATTGATCCAGCAGTGGACGCTGGAACGCACTCATATCGAGGCGATGCATGAGTTGCAGGCAGCTGGGGTTCCCGCAGGTGCAGTGCTTAATATTGCGGAAGTATTCGAAGATCCACAGTTTCTGCAGCGTGAAACGCTTGCTTGGGTCGATCATCCGGAAATGGGTCGCTTTCCACACACTCGCACTGCATGGCGATCTTTACATGGCAATCATGGTGTGACTGGCCCAGCACCCTCCTTCGGCGGTAGCAACAGTGAGGTTCTTAACCTAGCCGGATATGATGAGGAGTCGCGGTTATCATTGATTGACGGCGGTATCGTGGCAACCGAGCCACGTGGTGGCACCTAGGAAATTATCCATGAGGGAACCACAGGGGTAGCTTCTGATGTGACGATAGGTTCTGTTAATTCGCTGCAGTGGTCCAAGTGTTCGAATGGACAGAATGTAGAGGAAATCTTGATGGCTGATCAGGAAGAAGTACCGGTTCTTGAAGAACGACACGGCGACATCCTTGTACTTACGCTGAATCGACCTACACGACATAACGCAATGAACAGTGCATTGAACCACGTGTTAGGGTCTGCGGTTCGTCGAGCCGATGGCGCTGGTGTCAATGTGATTGTGCTGACAGGCAAGGGTAATAAGTCGTTCTGTGCGGGCGGAGACATGTTGGAGATGAGTGGGATGGAAGAGAATACGATTCCACTCCCGCCGCCAGATGAACGGTTAGGTGGTGCAGAGGAGATTGCGAAAACTCCACTTCCGGTGATCGCTGCGATAAATGGCTATTGTTATGGAGGCGGTGCTCGCCTCGCAGTTGCCTGTGATATCCGTTTAGCTTCTGAGAGCGCTACATTTCGGTTACCGGGGACGGAGTATGGACTGGTGGTTGCTGCGGCGTCACTTCCACGACTCGTAGGAGCTTCTAAGGCGAAGGAATGGATTTACACGGCCCGCAAATTTGATGCTCAGGAAGCTTTAGATGCGGGCCTCGTAAGCACGCTTTATTCTCAGGAAGAATTATTGCCTGCTGCGTTAGAGATGGCCGAAATAATCGCAGGGCAGTCGACCGGTGCGTTGCGTGAATCGAAAAGAGTGATTGATCTTGCGACGAGATCTGCAACGGCAGAGCAAGCAGAGGTCACGGCGAACCAGCGGCTACGAGGTAGCCCGGAGCAAACAGAGCGTTTCCGTAACGCGACGAAGAAGGTGACTGGCCGCTAGCTGTTAGGGTAACTCCGTCGATCCTCCTGCATTTTGCATGATGGCACCTCGCGAGTGTGCAATAGGCAACAGAAGTTGCGGTGCCTGTCGTTGGTTTTGCTGGAGATTGACTCAGATTTAGTGATGCCTATGTGGCATAGTCCAGCATAAGGAGCTTTCGATGCCAGGTCCGCTTGCAGGTATCACCGTACTCGATTTTACATGGGCCCTTGCAGGGCCTTATGGTTCGATGATCCTTGCTGACCTTGGTGCTGAAGTTTGGAAAGTCGAAACGACCTCCCAGTCAGAACGTCTCCGTGGCAGCGGACCATATGTTCACGGTGTCAGCACTTACTTTTTTTCCGTGAATCGAGGCAAGAAGAGCATTATGCTCGACCTCAAGGCACCGGAAGCGAAGGAGATTGTCTATCGACTCGTGAAGCGTGTCGATGTTCTTACTGAGAATTTCTCTCCTGGTGCCATGGATCGTCTTGGTTTTGGTTATGAGCAGTTGCGCGAGGTGAACCCAACTCTCGTTTACGCTTCAACATCCGGTTTTGGTCACACGGGTCCGTACCGGGAACGAGGTGCAGTAGACATCATCGTGCAAGGTATGGGTGCTCTGATGAGTACTACTGGCCACGAGAGTGACGAGCTTCCGTCACGAGCGGGGTACTCAATAGGCGATATGGCTGGTGGCATGTACACAACGATCGGTGTGTTATCAGCGTTGGTTGAACGTAGCCAGAGTGGCGAAGGTCAGCATGTGGATGTTTCCATGCTCGATTGTCAGGTCGCATTGATGGAGAATCCGGTCATTCGCCATTTCGCGACCGGCGAAGTACAACCTCGTGCGGGACTGAGGCACCCGCTTAACACTCCACATCAGGCATTTCCCGCAAGTGATTCATGGTTTGTGGTCGCTGGTGTGCGCGACCGAAATTGGCAACTTTTTTGCGGCATGATTGGAGCTGATGAATTGGCTGTAGATGAGCGTTTTTCGGAAAATGCTTCACGTACGCTGAATTATGACCAACTTGAACCGCTAATGTTCGAGGCGACTCGTCGCCAGCCACGTGCTTATTGGCTCGATCTTCTCAAAGATGAGTTTCTTGTGGGACCTCTGAATACCATTGCAGATACAGTTCGCGATCCTCAAGTTCAGCATCGCGAAATGTTGCGAGAGCTTCCGACATGGACCGGTGAGACATTGACTGTCTCTAACACACCGGTGAAGCATTCGCGCACACGAGGCGGTGCAGAACGTGGTGCTTCGATGCCTGGCGAGCATAGCCGTGAAATTCTCACCAGTGTTGGTTTTCTCGAGGCAGAGCTCGACGATCTTGTAAAACGTGGCGTCATTGCTATTGAGCCTGCTGACGTCGAATAACCATATTCGTCTAATTGGGGAGAGCAGTGTGACGGAAATAGTTGACGTTCACGTACAAGTAGAATCCCGTACTGATGGTCGTATAGCGACAGTTACTGTGGATCATCAAGCGAAACTAAACATTCTTAACCTCGCACGTGCGGAGCGACTTCGTGACGTCTTCCTTGACCTCGCGAAAGACGACGAATTACGAATTGTTGTCCTTGAGGGAGCAGGTGACCGCGCGTTCATTGGTGGCGCTGACGTCGAAGAGATGGTGACGCTCGAACCTGCATCTGCGCGAGTGTTTATCTCGACGCTGCACGAAATCATGCAGGCGATTCGCGATCTTCCAGTGCCGGTAATTGCGAAGATTGAAGGCTACTGTCTGGGAGCAGGTCTCGAGATCGCGGCTTCGTGCGATCTTCGGATATCTACTGTTAGTAGTCGTTTCGGGATGCCCGAGGTACGAGTTGGACTGCCATCAGTGATCGAGGCAGCGATATTGCCCGGTATTGTTGGTTGGGGACGCGCGCGCGAGCTCATTTACACCGGCGAAATGTGGGATGCATACCGAGCACAGCAGGCAGGGCTGTTAGAGCGGGTCGTACCCGTTAGTGCTATCGATGAATCGATAGATATGTGGATCTCCTCAATTCTTGCAAATGGACCTCGAGCAATTCGTGCTCAGAAGTGTTTGATAGCGAAATGGGAGCAACTATCGCTCGACGATGCAATCACTGTGGGGATTGATATGTTCGAAAAAGCGTTCGAAGATAGCGAGCCACGCAACCATATGCGAAAGTTCCTTGATCGTGCGCGTGAATAAAGTGATGCCTGACCGAGTTGTGATCTGTGGCGCTGGTGTAATCGGTTCTGCCGTTGCCTACTACCTAGCCAAGCGAGGTGTGGCTGCGACGATCATTGAATCGGACGCCGTTGCTGCTGGTGCTTCAGGAGCGGCAGCAGGAATCCTCACTCCACCATTGCCTAACGAATCCAATAGTCCTCTATTCGAATTGCAGCGGCGTGGATACGACATGCATCTGGATTTGGCGGAAGTATTACCTGATGAATCCGGGATCGATTATCGCTACCAGAGCACCCCTCGCGCCATGGTTGCAGTTACGGAAGAAGAAGAAGTGCATGCTCGCAGAGTTGCTGAAGCGTTGACAGCAGCAGGGTTCCAACGTTCATGGCTTACGCCTCAGGAATTACTGGATATGTCAGGGTGGGTGAGTGCGAGTAACGCACGCGGTGCAGTGCTACTTGAGCCATCGGGACACGTTGATGCTTATCGCTATTCACTGGCCCTCCTCACAGCCGCCGAACGTATGGGTGCGAACCTGCGTAGTGGAGAAGTGCGAGGATTGGAAGTTGAAGATGGTCGAGTGGTCGGTGTGAACGTCGGGAATCAAATAGTAGAGGCTGATGCAGTAGTCGTTGCAATGGGGCCGTGGTCTGTAGACGCATCGAATTGGCTTGGGTTACCGATACCAGTTGAACCATTGAAAGGCCAGATTGTGAAGGTGAGACCCGCTGAACCGATCAAGCAGTTTAGCTTTGGGCATCGTGGAAATTACGCAATTCTGAAAGAGCCAGACGTTCTATTTCTGGGGACGACGGAGGAACGTGTTGGTTTCGATCGAAGCACGACGACCAAAGCACGTGACAAAATCCTCGAATTTGGAATTGCTTTTGCGTCAGTACTGAAGGACGCTGAGTTCATCGAGCAAACCGCTTGTCTGCGGCCACTTTCTGCTGACAACCTTCCGATCATCGGTTCGATACCGGGAATTGAAGGTGCTTATCTCGGGACCGGGCATGGTCGCCAAGGAATTCTCCAATCCCCGCCCAGTGGTAAAGCACTCGCGGAACTGATCGTAGATGGTTCGACGGAAACACTGGAACTTGCAGCTTTTGACCCAGAACGCTTTGGAAAGAGAGTAAGTAGTGTCTGACGACCTGAGTAATCTCGACACCCTGAAAACCGCGGTCGGGAATGGTTCAATTGACACGGTTCTTCTTGCATTCCCTGATCTTTACGGGCGCTTACTGGGCAAGCGACTCGATGCTTCTTTCTTCGTCAGTGATGCCGTTGATACAGGCCATGCATGCGATTACTTGTTCACCGTTGATATGGAGATGACTCCGGTTGCCGGTTACGAGTTTGCGAATTGGGATCGAGGTTACGGTGACATGCATCTCATCCCTGACCTCAGCACCATTCGATCGCTCACTTGGCTAGATCGGACCGCACTTGTCTTTTGCGATGCAGCAATTGAGGGAGATGCTGATAGCGATCATTCTGCAGTAAGTGTTGCCCCACGAACTATTTTACGCCGTCAATGTGATCGTCTGGCTAATGTTGGGTTTGAGGCGATGGCTGGTTCCGAGTTGGAATACTATCTCTTTCGTACGCCGTACCTTGAGGCGGCTAAGCGTGAATATCGAAATCTCGATACTGCTGGTTGGTACATCGAGGATTACCATTTGTTTCAGGGCACGCGTACCGAAGACCTCAATGGGGCTTTTCGCCGTCATCTAGCTGCATCCGGCGTGCCTGTCGAGTCGAGTAAGGGAGAGTTCGGTCGAGGGCAGCATGAACTGAACATCCGCTATAGCACTATTCTCGAGATGGCTGATCGCCATTTACTGCTGAAGCAGGCGGTTAAGGAATTGGCGGAGCAGCATGATTCCAGCGCTACATTTATGGCGAAATGGGACGCTGATCAGGCTGGTTCGAGTTCGCACTTGCACGTCAGTCTTTGGTCGAATGAAGGAGGAGAACGGACTAATAGGTTTGTTGGAACGGAAAATCTCGCTGGGATTAAGTGCTCAGACGAATTTAGATGGTTTCTGGGCGGTTGGATCGCGCATGCTGCAGAACTGACCGTTCTGTACGCACCTACAGTTAACTCGTATAAACGATTTCAGGCCGGTACATGGGCACCAACGGCGCTTGCTTGGGCGCCGGATAATCGCACTGCTGGATTTCGCGCAGTGGGGGCTGGTTCGAGCCTTCGGATTGAATGTCGTATCCCCGGAGCTGATGTGAATCCGTACCTTGCTTATGCGGCTGTGATTGCATCGGGCCTTGATGGTATTAAGAAACAGATCGAGCCTCCGCAACCCGTTAGGGGAGATGTGTACGCAGCAATAGATGCGCCGAGGATTCCAGAAACTCTTGATGTTGCGATTGAATTATTTACGAGTAGCAGGTTCGCTCGATCATCGTTTGGAGATGACGTCGTTGATCATTACACGCATTTTTTCCAGACAGAAGCTGATGCATATAGTCACGCCGTGACAGATTGGGAGCGTACTCGCTACTTCGAGCGTATCTGAGCGAGGCTCTTTGT
>DKLZ01000007.1 GCA_002455955.1 Dehalococcoidia bacterium UBA6627 | reverse complement strand
GCCGATCGTCTGGGAAGGTGATGGTTCGTTGATCTTCGCGGTCCCTAATCGACAAAGTATCGATACGTCATCGTGATTGAATCCGTTATTTCGCATCGTGCAATTCGATTTCAATTTGATCGACTGACGTGGATTGTTTTCGGTCTTGTACTAGTCGCACTCACGCTTCGTGTTTTCGATTTAGGCGCTCGAGCGATGCATCACGATGAATCACTGCATGCTTTCTTCTCCTGGTCTCTTGCAGAAGGTCGTGGCTATCGGCATGACCCGTTACTGCACGGCCCGTTTCAATTCCATGTAATCGCAGGATTTTTTGCGTTGTTTGGGGATACGGAAACTATTACAAGGCTTCCCGCTGCCTTGTTCGGTACGTCTCTTGTGCTGACACCCATATTGTTTCGTCGCTGGCTCGGTACTGTCGGGGTAGTTGCGACCTCGTTCCTGTTAACGATCTCGCCCTCATTGCTCTACTTTTCACGATTTGCTCGAAACGAGATGTTCGTTGCGTTATGGACAGTGCTGTTGGTGTGTGCAGTCTGGCGCTACCGGGCCGATGGACGATATCGATGGTTGATCATGCTCACTGCGGCACTGGCTCTATCGTTTGCGACAAAGGAGACGGCATATCTTACAGCTGCTTTGCTGTTGCTGTATTTGAGCGTCACGATGGCGTGTCAGCTAGAGTCATTTCGGCTCCATCAGCGTATCGCTACTGTACTTCAAGATGTAACTCCGCCTGCAGAAATCAGAGTGCGTGAGTTGTCACCACTAGGTTCGTTTCTTTTGAAAATGATGCTGGTGCCATTCGTGTGGTGTTTAGCCGCAATCTGGCCACTATTAGGACGAGTTCGAAAACGTTGGGATTGGCCACAGCGATCACGTGAAGTGGATCTAATGGTGGTAGTTGGCACTCTCACGGCGTCACAGTTAGCGGCGGCTATTCAAATTCCAATGGGAAACCTTGACGCAGAACTGACAACTGCCGGTGGCAACGTACTTCGGATAGGGACGGTGATCGTGGTCGTCCTGCTGACTACAGTAGTTGGCTTGGCTTGGAATTGGCGTGGGTGGTCGATCTTAGCGATTACGTTCTATGCGATTTATCTCTCGTTATTTTCGGCAGGCTTTACCAATCTCGGTGGTATCGAGAGTGGATTTTGGAACTCACTGGATTATTGGATGGCACAACAAGAAGTACAGCGTGGTAATCAGCCAATTTTCTATTACGCCATGATGTTATCGATCTACGAGGTGCTGACTTTAATTTTGGCGCTTATCGGTGGAATGTGGCTTCTTTGGACACGTGACCGCTTTGGTGCGTTATTGCTGTGGTGGTTTGCAGGTACCTTCATTGCACTATCACTTGCAGGCGAAAAAATGCCATGGCTAACCGTTCATCTGGCATTGCCACTTGCGTTTGCAGCGGGGCACGTTGTGGGGAAGATATCTCCGACAATAACTGCGCAACTTCTGAAACGACCCGCGCGGATCGCTGTTCGACTGACTGCCGGAATCAGCTTCGCGGTTCTGGCGATTGCAATAGCATTCACGCTCCAAATTGGGATTGCATTGTCGTTTGGCCATCCGGACACTCCGATAGAACCGCATATATATACCCAGACGTCGCCTGACGTGCCCCGAATCGCGATACAAATCGAAACAATGGCCTATGACCGACCCGCTCAAGGACAACGCCCCATCTATATCGATACCACACAGGCTCTCACATGGCCGTGGGCCTGGTATCTCCGAGACTTAGAGGTGAGTTACGTGCTTCCGGAATTCTTACGCGCGGAGAATCTTCCTGAAGAAGCGATCGTGGTGGCAGCTTTACATACGATCAGTGAGTCAGATCCTCTGAGGCTCAATTACCAGAAAGGGGTCCATTATCAACATCGCTGGTGGTTTCCCGAGCAAGGATATAGACAAGTCACACCTCGGTATTTCTTATCAGGGATCGCTGATGGTTCCTTGGTCAAGGATTGGTGGAGTTTTTTTGTCACGCGCGTTGACGAGTCGACACTTGGATCGCTCGATGGCGAAGTGTTGTTTCCAAAATGAAATATGAAATAAAAGAACCGAAAGAAGTGGCGCGACTCCCTGCTGACGATCGCGGGTATCGCAGACATCGAGTGATATTGCGTGTAGTGCTCGGACTATTCGTAAGTGCGTTGTTCTTGCTGTTGCTGCTTAGACAAGTGCAATTGGATGAACTCACTGAAGCGTTTCGGGATGTCGAATGGGCTTGGATCGCATTTGCCAGCATCCCATTTATTCTTGGCCTCTGGGTACGGGCCGTACGATGGCAATTAGTCCTCCGACCGTCGATTGATCTTTCGTTGAAAGATGCGTTCTCAATACTGGTAATTGGATGCGCTGCGAACAATCTTCTACCTGTTCGTATGGGTGAAGTAGTGCGAGCACTGATGGTTGAACAGGTTACTGGGGCGCCACGAATGCTTGTGCTGGGAACGATTTTCGTCGAGAGAATATTCGATGGTCTGGTATTGGCATTGTTTCTTTCTACGACGCTCGTATTAGTTGAGAGCAACGGTACACTTCATGTGTTGGCGATAGTTTCAACAGTTGGATTTGTCGGCGCGACATTACTACTCGCCTCAATAGTTGCGTTCCCGGAGCGAGGAGAACGACTGTTAGAGGTGCTCCTTCAATTATCTCCCAGCATGTTGCAGTCGCGGATGCGTTCTTGGCTGAGTCATCTGTTGAACGGGTTGAGTCAGCTTCGTGGTCGAAAATCTTGGGTGATAGTCAGTTCGACGACAGCATTGTCGTGGACGCTTGAGGCGATGGCCTACTGGATGATTGGAGAGGCATTCGGACTCGATCTTGCTCCATGGCTCTATCTCGGTGTTACAGGAGCGGCGAATCTTGCGATCGCTGCCCCAAGTACATCGGGTGGGATCGGGCCATTTGAATATTTCGTGCGTGAAACGCTTATTGTGTTCGGCATCATGACGGTTAACGGAACTGCTTATGCTTTGGCTCTACATACTTTGATCTTGCTGCCAGTGGTCGTAGTTGGTCTGGTATTGCTATGGAAGAGACAACTGGGTCCGATGGTGCTTGCACAGCCCGAGCGGATATTACATATGCCTGAGCCAGCGGACGCTAATCAATGAACGCGGTGGTTATTGGCGGTGGAGTTGCTGGCTTGGCAGCGGCATATGAACTATCGAAGCAGGGTGATCGGGTTTCATTGTTTGAAGCTGGACCAATCCTAGGCGGTCAAGTGAGAACATTTGAGATAGGTGAAGAAAGGATTGAAAGCTTCTATCACCATCTCTTTCGTTCAGATACCGAAATCATTGAGTTAATTGAAGAACTCGGCTTGGGCAGTGATCTTGAATGGATTGACTCGCGCGGTGCGCTTAACGCAGCAGAACGAAATTATCCGTTCGTCGGCCCGATCGATCTGTTGCGTTTCGATCGGGTTTCATTGTTGACGAGGATTCGATTGGGCCTTGCGGCGCTTTGGCTCCGGCGGACCTCTGACTGGAAAAGATATGAAGGTATGCGCGCGAAAGACTGGATTGTGTCGCGAGTCGGTCGAGAAGGATATGAAGGTGTGTGGGGTCCGTTGCTGCGAGCGAAATTCGGTCCATACGCTGACGATATTTCGATGGCGTGGTTTTGGGGAAAAATTTATCTCCGTTTTGCTTCTCGCGAAGGTGGCCTGTTTGCACGTGAGCAGTTGGGTTACCTTCGCGGATCGTTCGGGCGGCTCGTTGACGCTATAGCGGATGGGGTTGAAGGGCATGGCGGATCGGTAGCAATTGCAACTCCCATCCAGCGTATCCGTATTGCAGATGGACGAGTGACTGGCGTGGAAATTCCATCAGAATCAGGCGGAAGTTTCATTGAAGCCGATTTGGTGATCGCTACCGTTCCATCAGGGATTTTCGAACGTATGCTTCCGGAACTTTCAGATTTGGATCCAGCGTATGCCTCAATGATCGCTCAGCAGCAATATCAATGGGCGAGTGTGCTCGTCCTGACTCTTGACCGACCATTGTCCGAGCATTACTGGCTCACAATGACTGATGAAGATTGCCCATTCGTTGTTGCTGTCGAGCAAACCAATTTTGTTCCCAGCTCACGCTATAACGGGAAGCACATTGTTTATCTCTCGAACTACACCGATCCAGACGATCCTATTATCGACCTTGACGAAGATGCAGTATTCGACCTTTATGAACCTTACTTGAAGCGTATCAATCCACACTTTGAGCGTGCATGGGTAACGGGTCGCTGGCTGTTCGTCGATCGAGCAGGTCAGCCAGTTGTGAATTATCGGTATCACGAGTCGATTGTTCCTCATCAAACACCGGTCGAGGGTCTGTATCTTGCGAATACGACACAGATCTATCCGGAAGACCGCGGGCAGAATTATTCGATACGGATGGGGCGTCGAGTCGCACGGTTGGCACGAGCGGATCTAAGTAGCGCGTCGGCCATGTAACGCTTAATGATCGGTATGACTTCACTCGAGGAGTACTTGATTCCTTGAACCACACGGTCACGCTGCCTATAGTTTCGTTAGCGGTGAAACGCTGTAAGAGTGAGTGCTGGCAAGGACTTTTATGCCCCTGGAAACCGAAGCCCGTGCAGAGTTACGCGCTCTTGTTGCGGACTTCGCACCGAATGACGGTCAATTGATGGCGGCTCTGCATCGAGTGCAGCATCGTTATGGCTATATCTCCCGCGAAGCTCTTGAAGTAGTCGCAGAGCAGCTTGAAATGTTTCCGGCGCATGTTTATGGCGCCGCATCTTTTTATGATGAATTTCGACTGGAGCCTCCGGCTTCAACAACGATCCGCTGGTGCTCGGGTCCTGCTTGCCGACTTGAGAACGGAAACGGCATTCGCGACGCAATGCTTGCTGTGTTGGGATTTGATGATCTCGGAGAGCGTACGGATGATGGGCGTATTGAGATGGTAAATGGGCAGTGCAATGGAACCTGTGAGCAGGCACCATTGGTATGGGTGGAACGCCCCTTTGAGCATGAACGCCGTGTAGTAGGTAAATTGACGGCGGCTGAAGCGATTCGGATAACTCGTGAGATTCGCGATGGTGAATCGATTGATGGGGGGCATGAAACTGTCTTCTGATACAGCACAGATTCAAGGTAACTTTTCTCAGATCCGTGAAGATGCGACGACTGTCTATGAGAGGTGGCGGAAACCGCAGCGTCCTAGAATCGACGTCGCGATTGATACATCTTCGCTAGCAAATGGTGCATTGGCTACTAGCAACGCGATCGAGCAAATCGCCAATGACCGAAATGCGGCGATCGATCTCGGACAAAACCACGGTTATGGGATGCAGTGGCTGCAGCCACTTGTCACAGTGACCTGGCCCAACGGAACGAGCGTGATCTACGGCCCGGTGAATCCAGATGATGCAGCGTTGATCGTGGATGAGGCGACAGGGCGATCTGGTGCTGCCTCTGCACTTGCGATCGGTGTATTAAGTGGCGAGCACACAGAGATTCCGAGCATTCGCGAGCATCCATTCTTCGCTCAAGAACCGGAACAGCGAAGATTAATTGCTCGAATTGGGTTGACCGATCCTGAAGTAATGGAGCACTACATCGGTAGTGGTGGTTGGGCTGCGTTCGCACGCGTCTTATATCGAGGCATGCAGCCAGACGGCGTACGTCAGGAATTGATCGATGGTGCGCATGGAGGACGTGGTGGTGGAGGTTTCCCTGCAGGTGTGAAATGGAACTTCCTGGCAGGTGCTCCTGGGGACGAGCATTACATGGTCTGTAACGCAGACGAAGGTGATCCAGGCGCCTGGGTAAATCGCGTCGTGATGGAGGGCGATCCACATCTTTTGATCGAAGGGATGGCCATTGCAGCCTTTGCTACGTCTTCTAAGCGTGGGTTCATTTACATCCGCGAAGAGTATCCGCTGGCAGTTGAAAGGATGGAGCAGGCAATCCGTCATGCTGAAGCTGCAGGACTCCTCGGTGACAACATTCTTGGCAGCGAATTTTCCTTCCAGCTTGAAGTAGTGAAAGGTGCTGGTTCATACGTTTGCGGTGAGGAGACTGGACTACTGTCTTCAATTCAAGGACAGCGTGGCCAGCCACGAATCCGACCACCATTTCCAGCAGCGGTCGGTGTATTCATGAAGCCATCGAACGTGAATAACGTGGAGACCTTCTCGCACGTACCGTTGATTCTCCAGAACGGTCATGAGTGGTATCGAGAATATGGAACAGAAGCCATGGTGGGCACACGCCTGTTCTCGTTCTCAGGTGATATTCCCAATACAGGATTTATGGAATTACCGTTTGGTGCTCCTATGCAGGAAATTCTGTCTGCCTGCGGTGGTGTCAGCGATGGCGCTGAACTGAAAGCGATTCATTCCGGTGGCCCACTGGGAAGTCTGGTACCAGCTTCGGCAATGCCTACATTAACTCTCGAAAACAATTCCTTCACACCCTATGACGCAATGATGGGATCGGGTGGGATTGTCTTCGTATCAGACCGAACCCACTTGGTGATCTTGAACGAGTTCATTTCTGAATTTGTCGAGGAAGAATCGTGTGGACGATGCACGACCTGCCACGGTGGAAATCAACGTATGACTGAGATCTTCCGTCGAATTATGAACGGTGATGGTCGCCGTGCTGATGCTGCAAATCTGAAGTTGATCGATGACATGCTCCAGCAATCGAACTGCGTACATGGACAATTTAGTCCCAAACCCATGCGTAATCTGCTACAGCACTTCCGTGAGGACTACGAGGAGCTCGCACTTCAAAGGCGTGATCCAACTCTGACGCTGCCGGGAATGACAAAGTTCCGCGTCGCAAACCCACGTGATTCGAAAATTGAAGATGCAGTTGCGATTTGTCCGGTGAATGCCTTCCAGGGTAGTGTCGGCGCACGTTCGATTAACGATGATGCTTGTATCGGCTGCGGTGCTTGTACAGAAGTGGCCCCTGGCGCGATTGTGCGCGAACCGAAACAACTTGAGGCGGCCTCGATGCCAGTGTCGGCAGGTTCATAAGCGCTAGTTCGTTCGTAGTAGTTGGTGTTGGCTTTTTATATGACCGCTACGAGGCGATCTCATCCCGTGCCTTGGCTACCATATCGCGCATTTCTTGGTGAGTGTCAGCGCTGTACGAATCTACAAGTAACGTCCAGTCTGCAAGCCCAGACTCGCTATCACCTTGCGAGACACGTGCCATGCTTCGAAAATCTAATGCCCTAGCGACCCATAAGCGTGTGTCTTGCCACGTATCGGTGCTGTACGAATCCACAACCGTCGTTAAATCTGCAATTGCATCATCGTAGTCATCATTATTCCAATGTGCGCTGCCGCGCATCATGAGGGAACCGGCTACCATCTCGCGCATTTCTTGGTGAGTGTCAGCGCTGTACGAATCTACAAGTAACGTCAAGTCTGCAAGCTGAGCTTCGCTGTCACCTAGCGAGTAATGTTCCACGCTTCGAAAATCAATTACTTCAGCGACCAATAAGCGTATTTCCTGATAAGTGTCGGTGCTGTACGAATCCACAACCGTCGTGAAATCTGCAATCGCAGCATCGTGGTCATCATTAGACCCATATATCCTGCCGCGCTTCGAGAGAGCAGTAACTACTATCGCGCGCATTTCTTGGTCAGTGTCAGCACTGTAGGAATCTACAATTATCGTGAAATCTGTAATTGCAGCATCGTAGTCATCATTATTCCAATGTGCGCTGCCGCGTGAATTGAATGCGTCAGCAACTATCATGCGCATTTCTAGGTCAGTGTCGGTGAAATATGAATCCACTATCAACGTCAAATCTGCAATTGCAGCGTCCCAGTCTTCTTGAACCCGATGTATCACAGCACGTTTCTCGAGTGCATTAGCAACTCTCATGCGCATTTCTAGGTCAGTGTCGGTTAAATGTGAATCCACTATCAACGTGAGCTCTTGAATTGTAGGCATTGCTGATTCATGGTCGTGTTCGTCACTCATTGCTGCAGTATAGTCCACCGGAGCAGGGCGGCGGATATCGGTGAGTGAGTATTGCGGTCAATGCGGGACAGGTCTCGTTCCCTTGAAACTCGAACCGACACATCGGCAATGTCCGGCATGTGGTGCATTCCGATTTCATAACCCAATTCCCGTTGCAGGCATTCTGATTGTGCGTGATGGCAAGGTGCTGCTCACTCGTCGTGCGATTCAACCACGAGCAAATTTTTGGACTTTCCCAGGTGGCTTTGTTGAGCGTGGAGAATCAGTGGAAGAGGCTGTGCGTCGCGAAGTCCGGGAAGAAATCGGTCTTGACGCTCAAATTACAGGAATCGTGGATTCCCCGTATTCGATGATCGATGAAGGGTATGTGGTCATCGCTTTCCGCGGTAAAGCTGATGGGGACCCAGTGGCCTTGTCCGAGGTGTCGGAAGTTGGATGGTTCGCGCCAGAAGAAATTCCGTGGAGTGAGATCGCATTTCATACGACAACCGCAGCGCTACGTGCGCTGGTTGAAGAGGGATTGAATAGTGAGCCTGCGCATCCCCATCAACGGCGTTTCAAGACAGTGCTCGAACCCTATGGACTGCCTGTGTATTGCCACAACTGTGGTGGAGTACTTCGGGCGAGTGAATCACTAGAAGAGGGGCACGGCTTTTGTGATACGTGCACGTCACCTCACTGGGAGAATCCGGCAATCGCCGCCAGTCTCCTTATCGTTCGAGATGGGAGGGTGTTGCTCGGACGTCGCGGTAATGAGAATCGCCCGGGATTTGGAATGTGGGCAGGGCCTGCTGGCTACGGAGAGATCGGTGAAACCATAGAGGAAACTGCTCGCCGAGAACTCAACGAAGAGACAGGATTGGTCGGAAGAATTTCCGATCTGATTTCTGTCTACACGGGCTCCAGTCATATTGAAATTGCGTACTACGGGAGCGCACACGGAGAACCGTCACCGAGTGCAGAATTTCCGGAACTGAATTGGTTTGCAGGCAGTCAATTGCCTTGGACTGAACTATTCGACAGTTGCGAAACGTCGGTGACGCTGCTGCAAGAGCGAGGAATCATCTTCGGGTAGGAGTGCAAGGGAGTCATGCAGCCCCTAGTTCACATAACGGCAGGACATAAAGCGATACATTAGAGACATAATTCCGTAGGAAGATTACATAAGTGCGTGAGATCTAGAGCTGGGTTGTAAGCTAAAGATCCGATGTCGAGAGGAAGGACAGTTGGGAACCAAATTGAAAGTCGGTGTATACGTCACCGGGCAACAACACCTGGGTACAGACATGATGCGCGCGTTCGACGAGCAGGTCAGGATGGTCCATCATGCCCGCGACAACGGTTGGGATTCCCTCTTCTCGGGCCAGCATTTTCTGAACGAGGGGAACAACAAGGGATTTCAGTTAGTTCCGTTACTCGCTCGATTGATGGCTGAGTCGGGTGACATGACAACAGGTTTAGGAGTGCTGCTACTCAACCTTCATAACCCGGTTCTGACTGCAGAGACTATAGCGACCCTAGACATCCTTGCTCGTGGGAAACTCGTATTCGGAGTCGGTCTTGGGTATCGCTCCGTGGAATTTGATGCGTTTAACGTTCCGAAAGGACAACGAGTCGCTCGGTTTGAGGAATACCTCGAAGTAATTAAGCGTCTTTGGACAGAAAATTCGGTGAGTCATCAGAGTGACACATGTGTACTCGACAATGTGACGATGCATCTTCGACCGGTGCAGGAACCTCATCCACCGATATGGATTGCTGCCAATAATGAACGCGCAATCCGAAGAGCTGCACGGTTAGGAGACACGTGGTTTATCAATCCACACGTGACATTTTCAACTCTTATGGATCAGATGCGTGCGTACCGCAACGAGCTCGATGAAGTCCATAAACCTTTTCCGTCGGAGCTACCACTGTTGCGTGAGATCTATTGTGCTGTCGATCGTGAGACGGCGATCAAAACGGCGGGTCCGTATCTGTTCGGGAAGTACGATACCTACGCTTCCTGGGGGCAGGACAAAGTGATACCAGATGAAGACTCCTTTGATCGGCCTCCCGATGAGTTGATGAAAGATCGCTTCATTCTCGGGTCACCGGAAGATTGCTTTGAACAACTTAAACCCTATTGTGAACAGCTCGGTGCAAACCACCTGGTGCTTCGCACGCATTGGGCAGGAATGCCTCTGCAGGTGGCATTATCGAGCATGCAATTAATGTCTGATGAGTTGATACCAGCACTGAGGAATGTCGAATTTTGATCAAGTGTAAGGAATGTTCAAACGGTTGAGGGGTGGAGGCCACGGCGAGAATCGAACTCGCGATAAAGGTTTTGCAGACCCCTGCCTTACCACTTGGCTACGTGGCCTCGAGTTGCATCGAACATCGATTGTGCAACTTGAATGGCTCTTGCGCGACCGATGTACAGAGTTAGAAATGTTACGTGTATAAAAACATGCTGATTGGCAGGTAATTGCGGTCAATGTGACAGACAGTCAGGGTGAACTAATGAACATGCCGGCGTTTGGGTTGAATCGCTTTGATTTCTCGACGCCAGCTGCCTTTGCTGAGGACGTAGCGCGTGCTGAACAACTCGGTTGGGACTATGCATTTGTCCCTGATTCGCAGATGCGTCGCCACGATACATATGTGTTGCTCGCATTTGCGGCTGCAGCAACTGATCGTATTGGCATGGGGACGCTACTAGCGAATCCGATTACACGGCATCCGACTGTCACAGCGGGGTCGATCGCGACGGTTGATCAACTCTCGGATGGTAGGGCACTGCTTGGGCTTGGGATTGGTGACACCGCTGTGAGACTGGCTGGACTTAAACCGGCGAGTGTTGCGGCGCTCGAAGACGCGACATTGATGATACGGACATTACTACGAGGCGATGCGGTGAACCTCGGAGCAAACTCATCCACGCGTATCCCCCACCCACGACATGTACCTGTCTGGATTGCGGCAGCTGGACCTCGAATGCTACGTGCGGCAGGAAGAGTGGCGGACGGTGTGTTCATACGAGTTGGTCGCAGTGAAGCATTGCTGCACAGTGCTGTTGCAGCGATCCACCGAGGGGCCGAAGATACCGGTAGAGATCCAGATTCGATCCGCTTGGGTATTGTGCTGCATACAGTTCTTGATGATGACGCTGAACGCGCACTCACGATTGGAAAATCAGTGGCAGCAGGCTACTACGAGTATTCGCCTCATCTCTTTGAGATAGCGGGACTCACTTGGAATGGTCCCGATGTTCACGAACTGCAACGACTCGTGAACCCTGATTTTCATCATCACTCGGATTTAGTTGAGTCAGGTCGTCTGGTGGAGTTTTTACCCGATGCTGCTGCGGATGCATTTTGTGTTCGTGGTGGAGTCTCGGATATCTCTTCTCAACTCATCGAAGTGTTATCACAGGGCATTAATTTTGAAATTATAGTGCCTCATCCGGTTCCGAACCCACCTTTATCAAACGAAAGTTCCGATCCGACTTATATGGAAACAATTGCTCGGGAGGTGGTGCCGCTTGTCAAAAACGGGCTCAGGTAGCAGGTACTAGAGTCTCGTCGTTGTGGCAAAGCGGTAACAGGTTCATGTCCACCTTAATGATTTCGCTGTTCGGCCCCGGTGCGCATAAATTTGTCATTTGCGCCATTAGACAGGTCGACTAGTTCAGCTATCGGTGGTTGATTCTCCTCCAAGGTGAGAAATCCGATATGCCCCAGACGTGGGCTCAGGTTACGAGGAAGCGTCGCACTGCCGACGTTGAACAGGATGACCCCTTCGACTTCTTTGATTAGCTCGAAGTGGGAATCACCAAAAACTACGATCTCAGGTCTGCGGCCATCAAAAAATCGCTGAAAGAGACGGTCGAGCTCCCAGTCGAGTGGCTCGAAACGATGTAGCAGTGCTATCTCGTGCCCTTCGAAAGTCAACCAGTGAACCGGTTTGACACGCGGGTCTTCAACTAGATGTTCATCGTGGTTCCCCATCGCGGCGTATACGGGAGCGATATGTTCAAGAGAGTCGAGTACCCTACCGATCGTGATATCACCGCCGTGCAGTATCACGTCACTTCCTTTAAGTGCGTTGTATACCTCTCTTGGGAGATCGGGTCCAGCTTCCGGTACGTGCGTGTCCGATAGTAGGCCAATTCGCATATGTCTCCTCGCAGCGCTGAATTTTGGCATAGTAAAGCGAGTTCATCATATGGGTGCGATCTCTGTGTAACCTGAGATGGCTGAATGCGGGCGCAAGTGAGCGTCTGCGTGATAGAGAGAAGAGCAAGTGATGGTAGGACGTGTCGAAGGGAAAACGCTGCTAATTTTTGGGGGTGGGCAGACCGCAGGTGAGACGATCGGTAATGGAAGAGCGACGTCACAACTCTTAGCGCGAGAAGGTGCCCAAGTATTGGTAGTAGATCGAAATTTCGATGCTGCTCAAGAAACAGTGAAGGCTATTGAAGATGAGAACGGTACAGCTTCAGCATTTGCATCAGACGTCAGGTCAGAAGCAGATGTGGAGGCTGCGG
>DKLZ01000089.1 GCA_002455955.1 Dehalococcoidia bacterium UBA6627 | reverse complement strand
CGATGATGAAAAGAAAATCGTCGCTTATCACGAGGCTGGCCATACTGTCGCCGGGTGGTTCACCAAAAAGGCAGACCCTCCATTCAAAGTAACGATCGTCTCAAGAGGTATGGCGGGAGGATTCACACGCTCACTGCCCGACACCGACCGCCGACTGCAAGATCGCTCCTACTACGAAGCAATGATGATAATGATGCTCGGTGGCCATGTTGCTGAGGAAATCACCTTTGGAGAAATGACGACCGGCGCGCACGATGACATCGGTAAAGTGACTCAGGTAGCACGAGATATGGTCACACAATGGGGTATGAGCGACAGTCTTGGACCCAGAACCTTTGGGCGCCGGCAATCGATGGTCTTCCTCGGACGAGACATTTCTGAAGAGCGAGATTACTCGGAACGTACCGCCCAAGAGATCGACGATGAAGTGCGGCGAATCATAGACGAAGCCCAAGCGCGATGTCGCAAAGTGCTAACGGAACACCGCGACAAACTGGATGCGGTCGCTAGTGCACTGATCGTTGACGAGACAATCGAGGGCGACGAACTCCGTCGCATACTCGGCCCTACTGAGGGGCGCGAAGTACCGACTGATGATGCTGCTTCCGTAACGAACTCAGTATCACCAACCCAGAGTGGCTCAAACGACGACGATGAAAATGTCGATGAGGATCTTCCGCAGGGGCGACCCGGCCTCGCATGGGGGCAAACGAACGCTTCGGCCGACTGAGATCAACGGTTCTTCATTAAGGATGAACTCGCGTCTTACGTGAGCTTATAGTTCAACCCATTCGGTTAATGAAGTGCACATCTCAATCAAAACCACACAACTAGCCTTATGTCGTGGATTAACGCTTGACCACCTCGGACCAACGTTTGGCGAACGCATTCTGGACAACATAGAACCAAATGAAAGCACCGGCAGCGAGCCCAATGCGCAATGCTGGATGTTCTTCAATCCGCCCATCCTCGGTTAAGACCGCTGTTCCAAAAAGAGCGCCGGCACCGACCCAGATCAGATTCGAGATTACAGCTCCGAGGTAGTCGAGTGGCATCCAAGTATTCAATGGCACTCGCACTGCACCAGATCCGAAAGGTCCTATCGCTCTGGTAATACTGGCAAGATGGTAGAACGGAATCAGCCACAGTGTTCGCCCTGTCATCATTGCTTCACCGGCACGAAGCGACGGGCTGAGTCGAGTCTGATGGAGGAGGTGTGCACCCTTGCGCCCCATTACGTACGACAACGTGTCGCCGATGATCGTTCCAACTACTGCAAGCAGGAACACAAATAAGAGTTTGCTCGGATCATCTGCCGCATATGCGCCTCCCAAAAACATCAGCGCAACGCCGGGAAAAACAACACCCATACCGACGGTGGCTTCCATCAGTGCAGCAATGAATACAATTCGTGTTCCAAAACGATCAAATAGGTCTGAAAGAAAAAGGAAGAGCTCATCAGTCAGCCAATTGATCGCGTCCCAAGGCGCGCGCAAGATATCGAAAAAAAATTCCACGCATACACTCCACTGTTGATCAGCTCAATCTGAATGCTCGAAGCGTTGACCGTCGCTCAGGACCTACCTACACTCGTTTGACTCGATTAACACTTTCCGGATGTGACTTCAATGTTCGCGATCATCCGCTCTGGCGGCAAGCAATACCGTGTACACGAAGGGCTCCACATCGATGTCGATTCGATCGACGTCGAGGAGGGCTCAACAGTAACGATCGAAGATGTACTCGTCGTTGAAGACGACGACAGCACCACTGTTGGTACACCATTAGTCACGGGCGCTTCAGTGACAGCGACTGTCCTAGAACACCAACGAGCAAAAAAGGTTACCTTCTTCCACTACAAAAACAAGACTCGGCAGAAGCGAACGCGTGGCCATCGACAAAACAGAACCTTATTACAGATCAACTCGATCGCGACCGGCTCCTAGCGATCACGACCGAAACGGAACAAATCAATGGCTCACAAGAAATCAGGCGGCTCAACTCGGAATGGGCGCGACTCGAAAGCGAAGCGTCTGGGAATAAAGCGCCATGACGGTCAGGAAGTGACCGCAGGGTCAATCCTAGTGCGACAGCGAGGAACTAGATTCCATCCAGGTGAAAACGTGGGTGTTGGTCGCGACTTCACACTCTTTGCCCTAGTACCCGGAATTGTACGATACAGCCCGCATGCGAAGGGTCGCCGTAAGCGAGTCTCGGTACTTCAGGAGGTAGCGTGAAGCCGGAGATCCATCCCGAGTACCATCCAGTACTCTTCGTCGATCTCTCTAATGGGTACGAGTTCCTCACACGATCGACGATGACCTCTGAGGAACGACGCACCATTGACGGTGTCGAGGCGTACGTCGTGCGGCTTGATGTTACAGCCGACAGTCATCCTTTCTTCACCGGCGAACAACGGATGGTGGATACAGCAGGTCGTGTCGAGCGCTTCCGCCGCCGCTACCAGCGAGATACTGCAGCTGCTGAGCAAAGCGAAACGGCAGAGGACGCATCCTGACCGACGCTATCGATTGATAGAAGTTTTGACATCTGCAACAGATATCGATCTTTCTAATCCCAGACAATTATTGATGCTTTATCTTCTGATATTCATGTCGATCCAGTCGTCGCCGACGAATGCTCCGAGTACCGTGAACTAATGGGCGAACGAACTGCACCTACTTATGGCGGTCAGGCTGTTGTTGAAGGCGTAATGATGCGTGGACCAAACGCCGTAGCGGTCGCCGTACGTAGATCCGATGGGGTAATCGTCTCTTACTCAGAACAACTCTCGGGAATGTTCACCAGTCGGTTAAGAGCCGTCCCATTAATTAGGGGGGGCGCTGTCCTCGTCGAATCGCTCACGATCGGCGTCCGTGCTTTGGGTTGGGCAAGCTCGGTCACAGAAGGTGATTCAGATGGCCACCAAAAACCAGAGCGTCTCGGACTAGCGGGATGGATCGGATTATTTTTCACGCTGAGTGCAGCAAGTGCTGCATTCTTCCTCGGACCGGTGCTCGCCACATTCTGGCTGGATGACACACTAGGATCGGCCTGGTGGTCTCTACTGATCGAGAGCGTGCTGCGCCTAGGTGTACTAATCAGCTATGTGTGGCTTATTGGTCAATCGGAGGAAATTCAGAGAATTTTCCAGTATCACGCTGCAGAACATCAGACGATCCACGCCTATGAGCAAGGACTGGAACTAAGCGTACCCGCAGTTCGACGCCATCCGCGCGAACATCCGCGCTGTGGAACATCTTTCCTGCTGACCGTCGCTGTGGTCTCTGCTCTCGTATTTATCTTCGTCGGTACCGAACCTCTGTGGTGGCGATTCGGATCAAGGTTGCTGCTCATCCCATTAGTCGCCGGCATCTCATACGAAACAATCCGTTTCGGCGGGCTTCATAATCGCTGGCCAATTGTCCGTGGGCTCTTTACAGCAAACTTACTTCTGCAGCGACTCACTACCCGTGCACCCGATGACGAGCAGATACAAGTCGCTATCGAAGCTTTCCGTCAGGTTCAAACAATTGAAAGTGAAGCCAATCTGAACGGATGACTTATCACGACCAACGTAGCGCTACAAGCATCTGCCTTCATCAAATGCAATGATAAGCTCTCGATTAACCAAGCTCTGGAGCGCTGGGACAGCGTTAGGTCATCTGGGCTGGAGAGGTGTCGTCTTTGCGCGTCGTTGTATTTTGCGGTGGAGTCGGAGCGGCACGTTTACTAGACGGCATCGTTCGGGTCGTGGACGATCCGACAGAGGTTACTGCTATTTGTAACGTTAGTGATGACCTGCAATGGCATGGTCTCCATATCTCCCCAGATATCGATACAGTCATTTATTCGCTTGCTCATCGGGAAGGTAAATTCGGATGGGGACTAGAGGGAGATACGAACGTCGCCCTTGAGGAACTGCGACTTCTCAGTGGTGACGAATGGTTTACCGTTGGAGACGGTGATCTAGCCACGCATATCTGGAGAAGCGAGCAACTCCGTAGTGGGGCAACACTATCGGAGGTAACGACTGCGCTGGCCACCGCACGCGGAATCAAGGCTCGGCTAATTCCAGTCACGAACGACAAGCATCCAACAATCGTGATCACCGAAAACGGCGAGCTAATGTTTCAGGATTACTTCGTTCGACGACATGCCGAAGACTCCGTAATCGGGTTCCGTTTCCCTGGAGCTGAATCTGCTCAACCTGCTCCTGGAGTCGTCGAAGCGATCGACGGCGCCGACTTACTAGTAATCGCACCAAGCAACCCGTTCGTATCGATCGATCCCCTGTTGGCGATCTCCAGTGTGCGTAACGCTGTCTTAAAGAGTGCAGTCCCCTGCGTAGCGATCTCACCAATCATCGGTGGCAAAGCGGTGAAAGGCCCGGCGGCCGACATGCTGCGCTCACTCGGACATGAGACATCAGCACTTGGCGTCGCACGTATATATAACAATTTGATTGACACCTTTGTGATCGACAAAATTGACGCTCAACTCACGGCCGAGATCGAAAGACTAGGGATCGATGCAATCGTGCTGGACACCATGATGCGGGACCACAAAGGACGAACCCGTTTAGCATCTGAACTGCTCGCAGTGGCAATACCTTGATCCACAATGACATCCCGATCCTCATCGCGGTTGGCCCGTTGAACCAAGGCAAATCTCGTCTCGGGCCAGCGCTCAGTGGTGAATCTCGACGCCGTCTGATCCTAGCAATGCTCGAAGATGTGCTTCTTGCAATTACTCAACATAGTCACGGGCCGGTATTCGTAGTGACACCAGATCCTGCTGTCGATCTGGTCGCGATGTCATACGGAGCTCATATCATCCGTGACCGCGGCCTGGGTACAAACGCCGCTATTTTAGAAGCCTTTGCTGACGAACAAATCACCAATGCGATGGCAGTCTTGATAATTCAAGGCGATCTCCCTCAGATCACCTCCGAGCATGTTCTCATGTGCCTCGATGCACTTTCCGAAGAGGAACGAATCGTATTGCTGGTGGCCGGGGATGACGGTGGCACGTCAGTACTCGGAATTAAACCACCGACAGCAATAGAAATAGCGTTCGGATCAGAGTCAGGTCGCAAGCATCGCGAGCATGCGCTGCAGACTGGCATCACCATACGTGAACTTTCGATCGCCGCCTTAGCTTCAGACGTTGATACAGTGAACGACCTTGAATCAGTTCGGGCATCCGTTGGACCTACAACAGCATCGATACTCGAAGAACTAACTCTGCACACCGAAGACAATACGACCCCGTGAGCATTGAAAACGTCGAGCACGTCATTCGTAACCGACGATCGATTCGAGGTCTTGTCGGCCCACCATTGACCATGGATGAGGTCGAGGCATTAGTCAGAATTGGGTTAACTGCGCCCGCGCCACATCACACACAGCCTTGGCGGTTCGTTGAGGTTCTTCAGCAACGTCGAACAGAACTCGCAACAACAATGGGAACCGCCTGGCGAACCGATCTCGAACACGACCAAATTCCCGAAGAGAAGATCAAGCGACTACTGGAAAGATCTCGAGAGCAGATTGAAGGGGCACCTACATTGTTGCTTGGCTGCCTTGTCTCTGAGGGTCTGAATTACTACGTAGATGAACGAAGAGCGCGCGCCGAATGGACACTTGCAACACACTCTTTCGGTGCTTCGCTTCAAAATATCTTACTAGTAGCAGCGGCACGTGGCCTTGGAGCTTACTGGATATCAGCGCCTGCTTATGCGCAGTCTGAAGTGCGTACCGCTCTTGATCTCGACGCATCCTGGCAGCCGCAGGCTCTAGTTGCTCTAGGTCATCCCGCTCCCGATTATTCTCCATTCGATCGACCAGTACCTGATCTAGCGACGTACTTCATCCGCCGATAAACGGAGAGCAAAAATAACCTGAACAATGACATGAGTGATTTGGAATCTCAACGCCAGAACCTGATATTAAGAGTTAAGTGATCGGTTCGGCACGTCAATGGGACGTATTGGAACTCCTCGTCGCTCCAGATACTGCTTCAAGTAAGCGATATCATACTTACCGAAGTGAAAGATAGACGCGGCAAGTACCGCATCGGCACCGCCCGCAGTGAGTGCCTCATAGAGATGCTCAGGTTCTCCAGCACCACCAGAGGCAATAATAGGGACACTTACCGCCTCATTAATCGCCTGGAGCATGGGAATGTCATAGCCAGTCTGGTGACCATCAGTATCCATGGATGTAACTAGTAACTCACCTGAGCCACGATCTACTGCTTCACGTGCCCATTCCACGGCATCCAGCCCTGTTGAGGTACGTCCTCCATGGGTATAAATCTCCCATTTCTCATCACCGACCTTCTTCGCATCTACAGCAACTACGATGCACTGCGACCCAAAGCGGTGAGAAGCTTCACTAATTAGTTCCGGTCGCTCGATAGCCGCTGTATTCATCGAAACTTTGTCAGCACCTTTTTCGAGCATCATTCTTACGTCTTCTGAGGAACGAACTCCACCACCAACTGTGAGTGGTATAAACACTTGATCAGCAGTACGTGCGATCAAGTCGTACATGCTTCTCCTGTTGTCGGATGAAGCAGTGATATCTAGAAATACCAGTTCGTCGGCGCCAGAGGAGTCATATTTCGCCGCGAGCTCAACCGGATCTCCCGCGTCGCGCAACTCCACAAACGAAACACCCTTCACAACACGATCATCCGCGACGTCGAAACAAGGAATAATTCGTTTCGTCAACATTCAGCAATGATCAGGGGCAAATAGCGAGAACGCTAGTAATAAGCATCTTTCGGCTTAGTTACTTTGCAGCTGCAATCGCCTCGGCAAGATCGATATCCCCTCGGTAAAGTGCTCGGCCGATGATCGCACCCTCGATTCCAGCATCCGCTAGCCGCTGAAGATCATGCACGCTACCTACTCCACCTGCAGCAACTATCTTTACTGACGTTTCAGCCGATAATCGCTCATACATTTCGAAATTTGGACCACCGTCCACACCATCACGCAAAATATCCGTATACACGATCCGCTGAACACCCATCGCCTGTAATCGATCGATAAAGGCTATAGGTGTGATATCTGTAGATTCAGTCCAACCCTCTAAGTTAAGGAATCCTTCTCGAGCATCAACCGAAACAATGAGTCTGTCGCCCACCGTTGCTACAGCATCACGCAGCATTTGCGGATCCTTAACCGCCGCAGTCCCGATAACAACCCTGTTCACCCCACTTTCGATCACATGTTCAAGTGTCGAAATATCACGGATCCCACCACCACATTGAATAGAACTATCGACAGTCTGAACGATTTGTCGAACTACCTCAGCATTTGCCTGACTACCATCTCGTGCACCGTCGAGGTCAACAACATGAATGCGCCGTGCCCCCAGTGCTGACCAGCGAATAGCCATCTTTACGGGATCATCGCCAAATACAGTCTCACGGGTGTAGTCTCCCTGCTCTAAACGCACACATCTACCACCTCGTATATCGACCGCAGGAATTACTTCCATCATGCAATCCTTTGTGCTTCAGATTTTTCTAGTCTCATCCGAATCGGGAGCGATAGAACCTCGTTCTCGAGCGAGCTGGATGAAATTTGCATAGAGTTTTAGACCGTTCGCCCCTGATTTTTCGGGGTGAAACTGCGTTGCGATTATGTTCTCACGACCCACCACAGATGGAAACGTCCTGGTTTCGTAATCTGTCGTGCCAATCACGATTTTTTGATCCTCAGTTTCAGCATGATAGGAGTGAACAAAATAGAAGTAGGCATCCGGTGGAATGTCCTTAAAAACGGGATGGTCGCCATCAACATGAACTGTATTCCAACCGATATGTGGCACAGTTAGCTCAGATGGAAAACGTGCGACTCGTCCTGAAAGTATTCCTAGACATTCGTGCTGCCCTCCTTCTTCTGAAAATTCAAACAGTGCCTGCATCCCCATACAGATGCCGAGGAAAGGACGACCTGAATCTATGTAATTATGGATCGGAACATCGAGATGTCGTGTTCGGAGATTATCCATAGTATCGGCAGCCGCACCGACGCCAGGAACAATCAAAGCCCATGCATCGTTTATCGCTCTCGACTCAGAGGTTACGAAAGGTTCATATCCGGCATGAGCTACCGCGCGAGCAACACTGCGCAAATTCCCTGCGCCATAATCGACGATCGTAACGGTGCGATCGAAGTTCAATTCATCCTCCGATTTAGTGATTTATACGAGTGTAGCGCCATAGCAGCGATATACTTGAACTGGTGAGTACCTTTAAACGGACCTCAGATAGCCTTGCAGAGGCAAGCGAGGTACAACCCGACCTCGAAACCGCACGTAAGCGGGTCGGGATTCTACGGGATACAATCCGCCACCACGACCACCGGTACTACGTAATGAACGATCCGGAGATCGGCGACTCACAATACGATCTGCTCAGAGTTGAACTCGGAGAACTCGAAACAACTTTCCCTCAACTGATCACAGATGACTCACCTACACAGCGCGTCGCAGGTGAACCATCTGTCGAGTTCGACTCGGTAGAACATCGCGAACCGATGCTGTCTCTCAGCAATGTCTTCGGACGTGCGGAGCTAATGAAATGGCATGCACGGTTGGTGAAGTTATTAGAGAGCAACGATATCAGCTTTATATGCGAGCCAAAGATTGACGGCCTTGCAATCTCGTTAGTTTATGAGAATGGACTCCTAAGTGTCGGTGCGACTCGTGGCGACGGATATCGAGGTGAAAACATCACCGCAAACTTAAGAATGGTTCGCTCCATCCCACTTCGAATCGCCGTGGATGAGCCACCTGACGCCATAGAGGTACGTGGTGAAGTTTATATGTCAAAGCTAGTTTTCAATCAGTTGAACACGAGTCGTAAGGCTGCCGGAGAACAGCTATACATGAACACCCGAAACACAGCCGCCGGCTCACTGCGACAACTCGACCCGAATGTCACAGCTAGTCGTCATCTCGATTTGTTCGTATACCAACTCGGATGGGCTGAAGGATTAACTCCACCAAGTACCCACTCGGAAGCTATGACATGGATCGCAAATGCAGCTTTCCCTACAAATCCTCTCACAGCCCGGTTCGAAAATATTCAAGAAGTCGCAACGTTCTGCGAACAGCTGGAACATCACCGCAAGGAGCTCGACTACGAAATCGATGGCGTCGTCATTAAGATCGATAACCTTCAGATGCAACGTCGGCTAGGAACGGTTGGCCGCGAACCAAGATGGGCAACAGCATGGAAGTTCCCAGCCGAACAAGCAATAACTCGATTGAAAGAGATCGAAATCTCGATCGGACGAACAGGAGTGTTGACGCCGTTTGCCGTCCTCGAGCCAATATTCGTCGGCGGTGCGACGGTCGGTATGGCAACACTCCACAACATGGCACATATTCAGGAACTAGACATCCGGAGCGGGGACGATGTGATCATTCAGAGAGCCGGCGACGTCATACCGCAAGTCGTAGGGCCTGTCCTTTCGAAACGCAAGGGACGACGACTTAGTCGCTTTGCGATGCCTAAACACTGCCCGGTCTGTGGCGCCGGAGTACAACACGATCCAGAACAAGCAGCTTACTATTGCCCAAATCGTGAGTGCATCGCGCAAATGTCGCGAATCGTAGAACACTACACTGGACGTGAAGCACTCGATATCGAAGGATTTGGTGAGACTCTTTCCAGACGCTTAGTGGAACTCGGTTTCGTCAATACCCTCTCTGATCTCTACTCGTTACCCAAGCAGCGAGAACAACTTTTGGCACTAGAGGGGATCGGTGAGAAAACACTCGATCGTCTATTCACAAACCTTGAAGCAAGCAAGCAACAACCGCTGCAGCGGTTGTTGCTTGGGCTTAGCATCCCGCATGTCGGCATCGAGACAGCTCGCGCTCTCTCTCAGAACTTCGGAACAATCGAGAACATTCGAAACGCTTCTTTCGAAGAGATTGAAGCGATCGACGGTATCGGTCCTGTTGTCAGCAAAGCCATCTACGCCTACTTCCAAGATCAAGCTGCATCAGCCTTAATCGACCGGTTAATCGCTGCTGGTGTGAGAGTGGACGAGGAATTCACAACAAAAAGGGGGCCATTCGAAAGTTTGTCGATTGTGGCAACCGGTTCATTATCACGTTGGTCTCGTAACGAGATCGAAGTGTTAGTGACTAGGCTCGGCGGGCACCTCTCCGGAAATGTTTCGAAAACAACCTCATTCGTCATCGCAGGTCAAGGTGGGGGTAACAAGCTCGAAAAGGCTAAGATGCTCGACGTGGAAATTATCGATGAAGAAGAATTCGTATCTCGCTATAGCGAGTGGCTAGACTGACAGACGAGAAGAAATAATTCTCAAGCTGAACAGAGGAGGCGAGAAATGGCTGATGCTACCGAACTCGAACGGGTAATTATTGACTCACTGGGTGAGCAAGAACAAATGTCCAAAAAGGATTTCAACAAACTGATCGAGATTGATAGTGCACACATGGCCACTGTTCTGAGACGACTCGTCCGTGACGGGCGTATCGTTTCCGGTAGCGACGGAAGTACACGTGTTTATCGTCTTATCAAACCTGACAGTTAATGACCGCAGGTGCGACTATCCAATACCTTTGTCACGCTCCCCGTACCGTGAGTGCTTCAACCTGCTACGACTTGCGGTCCTCTGTTTCGTTTTTTTAGCAATCCTTTCCTGTGGCGACAACGATAATGAGCAAGTCAGGGAGCTCGGACACGAGCCATCCGCTTTATCCGAAACAGCTGTACCTGAGTCGAGAAACAGTAATGAGATTCCTTCTAAGCGCTCGTCAGTTCCATCAGCGGTAGCTTCACCTGCGTCGAAAGCTAGTAATGCTGTCCCCGTGGTACGAGCTACTGAAACTTACGACGTAGTGAAATCCACTTCGATTTATGGACAAGGTTTAACTCATGAATCATGGGGTAAGCAAACTGCTATGTCAGGACTACCCATGGATTTGCTATTGGATGTGTATGAACCGATCGATGCACCACCGAATCGACCGTTGTTTGTGTTCATTCACGGTGGAGGATTTCTAGGTGGTGCAAGGGACGAAAAGAACATGGTGGAATTTTGTCAGTTCTTTGCATCTCGAGGATTTATTGCCGCATCGCTTGATTACCGCCTAGCGAAAGATCGAGGAACCGTCCCTCCCGAGTGGGCTACTTATGTAAAAGCTCTCACCTTAGGAAATGAACGCATGCAAACATCTGGAATGGCAATCTATCCGGCTGCCCGTGACGTAAAAACAGCAATCAGATGGTTAGTATCTGAAGCAGACATCTATGAGCTCAATACAGACTTTTTGACGGTTGCTGGCAGTTCAGCAGGTGGAATCTTGGCAATCACTGCGGGAGTCACTTCCCCTGATGACTATCGAGATGAACTTGACATGTCCGTAGATCCAACGCTCTCGTCGGTCAACGCTGATGTCTCTTTTGAAGTCTCTACGGTGCTGGACTTTTGGGGTAGTAACATCGCGGTACATGCGCTAGGTGTAGTTTGGAACCGCTGGCACTTCGACGCTGACGATCCGGCATTGATGATCGTACACGGCACCGAAGATCAGGTCGTACCGTTCAAAGAAGCTGAGAATCTGGCGCACATCTACACTCAGACTGGTGCACCGTTCGTATTTCACCGACTCGAAGGTGTCGGTCACAGCGGTTGGGACACCTTAATTGACGGTAAGCGCCTCGTCGAAACTAGCTTCGATTACGTGGTCGAAACACAAGGGCTACGCGTTGAGTAAGATCATATGAAACCAGTGTTCGTATAAGCGTTATGTCTATAAATGAGCTAGACCACTCAATCGACGTTAGGACAATCTTTAAGGGGTGTTCGCCAAGAATAACTGAGCAAGAAGACTCATAATCTTCGCCGAGTTCTAACCACTACGGCACATCTCCAGCATAATTCCTAATCTCGGAAACAGTTACGTTGATAACTGGAACTGCTCACCCATATACTCAAGATTACCGTATCCCCCAGACGGTTAATGCGGTTCCTCCCCGTTTAGGCTTCGCCTGTCTGTGAGAGCCATTCGGTGATCAACCCACTATCGTCTTTTCTGGGTATGTTCTCCCACGATATCGGCATCGACTTAGGGACGGCCAATACACTCGTGAGTGTGCGCGGACGAGGGGTCGTGATCGATGAACCCTCAGTTGTCGCCATTGACAAAGTAACAAAGCGAGTCCTAGCGATCGGAGCTGAAGCAAAACGTATGGTAGGGCGTACCCCTTCCACGATCGTCGCAGTGCGCCCACTACGCGACGGTGTAATCTCAGACTTTCGAGTGACCGAACGAATGCTGCAACACTTCATCCGAGGCGTCCATGAGCGTTTTGGCCTAGGTATCCCTCGACCACGTGTCGTCGTCGGAATCCCTTCGGGGGCAACCGAAGTTGAAAAGCGAGCAGTACACGATGCTGCGATTGCAGCCGGAGCACGATCCGCCTATTTAATCGAGGAACCAATGGCTGCTGCAATCGGTGGCCGGTTACGAGTGATGGATGCTGCCGGAGCAATGATCGTCGATATCGGTGGTGGGACTACCGAGGTCGCTGTAATCGCCCTCGGTGGAATCGTACAGTCGACTTCCGTCCGAGCCGCTGGTGACGGAATGGATGCTGCAATTATCGATTACGCCCGCCAAGTCCACAACATGTTGATAGGTGAAAGAACCGCAGAACAGGTGAAGATTGAAGCCGGGTCAGCGTTTGCTCTTGATGAAGAAGAACTCGTTGATCTGCGAGGACGTGACCTCGCGACCGGACTACCTAAATCGGTTGAAGTATCAACAGTAGAACTACGCGATGCATTATCACCGGTGACGAATAGAATCGTCCGTACTGTTCGTGAAACAATCGAAACAACTCCTCCGGAACTCGTTGCAGACTTAATGATGAACGGCATTGCAATGGCAGGCGGTGGGGCGTTGCTTCGCGGTCTTGACCGGCGCTTAGCTATGGAGACGCGGTTCCCAGTATACGTCACCAGTGATCCACTACGAACCGTCGTTCGCGGCTGTGCAGAATCACTCGAAGAAGCCGCTACTCTAGAACGTGTCCAATCCACTATCGCAACACGGCGTCCACCACGATGAGAAACGCAGTTTTCCGGCAACCTAGCCGATGACAATTAGCCGAAACGCCGTCTGGTTATCGGCACTATTCGTCACGGCTCTATTGCTGCTCGCTGTCTCATTGTCACCTCCGGCAGGACGTGCAGAGGAACAAACTCGCGCGCTACTCAACCCAGTAGTGAACTTTCTCGGAGATCTAACACGTCCTATAGCCAACCTCGTACTCCATGTCGGAGACGTCGACAACCTATCCTCTGAGAACGCTTTGCTCCGTCTCGAAGTCGAGACGCTCACTAGCGAACTTGCCACACTGCGCGAGCAACAGCAGACAGCTACCGCAATAGTTTCGCTACTTGCTTCAACTCAAGAGAATAGTCCAGATCCAATAGTCGCATCGGTTCTTGTCCGAGATTCTGCGCCCGGCCGATCTGAAATGCTAATCGATAAGGGTGCAGCCAACGGAATCCGGCTGGGACAGGCTGTCATTGGGCCAGGTGGAACTTTGATCGGCCTGATCATCGACGTAAAGGAATCACACGCATGGATACAGCTACTAACTGCTAATAAATCGGCTATCGCTGTTGTTGCACAATCATCACGAACACAAGGGGCATTAGTCGGGACAGGAACCACGCTTCAGCTAGAACTAGTAGAACGCGGCCGTGATATCGCTATCGATGACATACTGATCACATCATCTCTCGGTGGTCGACTCCCGTCAGGTCTTCTTGCCGGACGCGTCACCTCGGTTGAATCTGAACCGCAAGACCTTTTCGAAGTAATCTCGGTCGAACCTCTGAGCGACTATCAGCGCATCGAGCACGTGCTAATCCTCACAAACTTCCACTCACCCAACCGAGCATTGGAAGAACCACGATGATCGTCCTGTCACTGGTAGCTGGCGCTGCAGCCGCCCTCATTCAAACAACCGTCCTGCCGCAATTTTTTCTTGACGCGTGGACAACACCTTTTCTTCCCGCAGCGTTAGTCGCGACATGGGCGACCACTAGGCAACCGATAGAAACATGGAGAATAACTTTAATATCCGCACTGATATTAGGAGTGATGTCCAGTGAACGAGTAGGCTGGTTTCTTCTTGCCCTGCTGCCCATTTCCTTGATCGCAGTATTCCTTCATGAAATCTCAGCTCAGAATCGACACCTCACAACACAAATCGGACGAGCGAGTGCAACGGCTCTGACCGGAACAATCTGCTATTTCATCATCCTCACAATCGTTGCAGGGAAAGGATCGCTACTCCTAGCGGCCGGTCCTGATATCGCTATAGCGTGTCTTGGAACAATGGCTTTGGCTATTATCGGAGTGCTTGCAGTCAGTCCCTTTCGGAAAAAACCGATAGGCCTCTTCTAGCAATGGAGCACAAAACAGCAAGAAGATCCTTGGCACTAGGAATAGTCGCCATCACGATTTTCGCGATACTCGGTGCACAGTTAATCAGGCTACAACTCTTATCACCGGTATCTGCTCCTGAATTAATTACTGGAGAACAACCTCGTTTCACACAATCCGAAGCGGCTAGAGGATTAATCTACGACCGCAATGGCACCCCCTTGGTTGCCAACGTTCCAGCTTTCGTTTTGCGAATAGTGCCAGCCGATCTACCGGCCGACGATACCGCTCGTCGAGCCGCTCTGGTACGAATTGAGAGAGAATCCGGTGTCTCTGTCGCCACACTTGAAACGGCTACAAAACATGGTCTCGCGTTAGTTGACTCAACTGCCCCTGTAGAAATTCTATCTATCCCAACAGTGACAGAAGCCATTAGGTTACGGACCTCCCTCGCAAACATCACCGCAATAGAAGTTGCCACACTGCCAAAACGTATCTACCTCGATGGCGAGCTCGTTGCACATCTGATCGGGCATGTCGGATCGATCAATGAGGCCGATATCGACGAATATCTCAAAGCTGGCTATCGTTTCGACGCGATTGTCGGACAGAGCGGTATCGAAGCGATCCACGAGACTGCTCTCCGTGGCTCTCCCGAGCGGAAACTCGTCGTTTCCGATCCCACTGGTCGAGAGCTCGCCAACCTAACTAAATTATCTGCTCAACACGGTGACAACCTCATCCTCTCAATTGATCTGGAGCTACAACGTGTGACGGCCGAGAGCTTAGCAATCGCGATCAAAACTGGATTACCCCCCGAGATACCCGAACGAATGCCACCAAGACAAGCTGCAGCAGCCGTTGCAATTGACGTTCGTACTGGGGAGATACTAGCTCAGGTCTCACTGCCATCCTTTGACCCAAATATCCTCGGTAGCACTGAGGAAGCAGCTCTCACAGAGTTGTTAACTGATCCAAGACGCCCGCTCGTTGATCGTACATATATGGAAGCACACGCCCCCGGATCGACGTTCAAAGCGTTGGTCGCATACGCTGCTCTCGAGGAAGGTATCGCTACCCCCGGAACAACGATCACAAGTGAAGGAGCGATCTCCGTCCAAGACGAGTATGACCCCTCGGTCACTTATGTATTCAAAGATTGGGCGGCCCATGGACCGACTGACTTGTACCAAGCCATAGCACGGTCATCAGATGTTTACTTCTACTACCTGTCTGGTGGGTATCACAGCGAAGGGGAAACTTTATTTGAAGGTCTAGGCGAAACACTCCTCGCTCACTACGCGAGAGAAAGTGGATTAGGACAACCAACTGGTCTTGACCTAGCAGGTGAAACAGGCGGTTTAGTACCCGATCCAACTTGGAAAAGCGATGTGATCGGCGAACATTGGTTTCTTGGTGATACCTACACCTTCGGGATTGGCCAAGGTTACTTATCGACATCACCTCTGCAAATGGCAATTCTCACTGCAGCAATCGCAAATGGTGGCGAGGTGTTAATTCCACGCATAGCACTTGGCACCCATACTGAGCACGGATTCATCGGAACATCACGTGCGATACGGAATCGTCTTTCTGACAAAAAACATTCTCTTGCCGTTGTTCGTGAGGGAATGCGCGTTGCTGCAGAAGCAGGTGGAACAGCTTGGCGCGGCAAACCAGACGGTCTAACAATCGGCGGTA
>DKLZ01000029.1 GCA_002455955.1 Dehalococcoidia bacterium UBA6627 | reverse complement strand
AGCGATTCGCTTTCGACTTGTGGACCGCTTCAAATCGACCTCCGTGCAGTTCTTCGATTAGTTCTTGCGTCGAACCGATAGAACGAGCGAAAGCTGTGGCAAAAGTACCTATTCCCGATGTTGAATGTGCATCACTACCGCCGAGGGTCGGCATATCGAGGATATTTGCAACCTCAAGAGCAAAGTAATTCTCTTCAGGCGTATTCGCACCGTTCGCAACTTCAACACCATGCACAAGTTTAAACACCTCCATTTGTCCGGCAGCTTCCGCTGGTGTGAGTTCAAATTTTTTTCCCGTGCGCATAGCAGTTACCGGATCGAACAGTCGCCGAAAAGGATGCGCCACAACCAGAAAAGCTCCAACGCGATCGGCTTCCTCACGCAATTTCTCTAGGCGACGGATACCAGGAAGATAACTCGGCATACCGAATGCAATCATATGCCCATGATCTGTCGATACTTCCATCCCGAAGTTTATGAAGATGTCAGGGTATCGAGCACGGAATTCCTCACGCTTATGCTCTTCGAGGATAAAGTCGTGCTCAGACATCGATACTGCTGTAAGCCCGTTCGCAAGCGCGAGCTCAACAAGTTCGTCGGGTTTGAGCATACTATCCGACGAACTTGGACTTGTATGGACATGAGTGTCCATTCGGGTTCCAGCCAGGCAATCAGTGAGTTTCAGAACGCTCCTGCCTTTACTCGAACACAAACCTTGGCCTGTGAGGTTTGATTAACCTCATAAGGCACGGTGAGGATACCGAGGCAGTTTCGCGCGAGCTAGCGCTACCAAGAACGTTACGAAACTATAATCAGAGTGCAGCCAATGCCGGCAACAGACCACCAAAAAGAATCAGGGGCGTCAGGAGCACTATGCGTGTCGTCCAGTCAAGAACACCCCGCACGAAAAAACAACCTCCTGTAGCGATTAACGTAATAATAGAAACAGTAATCGAAAATGTTGGCTGTCCTAATCCGAGATAAAGTGCTCCAAATACGAGACCTACCAGTGTCCAGAAGAGCATGAGAGCATTGAGCGCTATGACACCTACTAGCGGGAGTTTAAGGTTCGACCGAGCAACTCTCGCACGCCATTTCGGATCACGAACCAGTACTATCAGCAACAACGCCATCGTTATAAACGCGACACCCACTCCAGAGAACCAACCTGCGATTAACGCTCGCACGGTCTCGTTATCTGACATTACGACACAATCTCAATTTTTGTTGCTTCGGACCGAGTGATCGTATGTGCCTCAAATACTGTCGCCCCAACATGCTCTAAACCATTCCTCAGTTCGGAAAGCTTCGCTCGCTGGTGCACTAGCAGATACACAGCCGGGCCGGCTCCGCATAAATGCAATCGAGGCGCACTTACTGTTGCATATGCCCCATAGTGCGCGACCAGTTCCGGCTTCATGCGTTCGATTACGGACTCGAAAGCATTGGTCAGATCGTTTGCGGGTGGAGGAGCTCCACGTGAGATACGGTGTGCTAGTCGACGTGCCTTATGCCCGTTACTGAAATCATGAGCATGCAAAGCATCAAACATTTCCGTGGTCTTGTTCCGTTGGGCAGGTATCGGTGGTAACAAAACCAGAAGAAGTAATTTTTGAATGTCGCGCAGGGGTTCCACCACTTCACCACGACCTGTGCAATACGCTGTTCCACCGTGCACAAAAAATGGGACATCCGAACCGATCATCGCACCAATTTCAGCAAGTCTTGCCACTGACCAATTCAGTTCCCACATCTGGTCCAAACCTCTCAATACCGCAGCTGCATCCGAAGAACCTCCACCAAGACCACCGGGTGAGGGGATCATTTTCCTAATCTCGATCTGAACGTTAGGAGAGCGCCCCACGATATCCGCCAAAGTTTTAGCGGCGTTACCAGCTAAATCATTCTCCGGATCGATATCTCCTGCGTGACTTCCGTGTAACGAGACCGAAAGCGTGTCAGCAGGTCGCATTGTCACTTGATCCAGAAGATTTACAGTCGTCATTACCGTCGCGATATCGTGATATCCATCTGTACGCTTACCCAGTACTTCGAGAGCTAGGTTGATTTTCGCCGGAGCACACAATCGGACTTCACTATTCATCTTGATCTTCCCAGGCTAATGCCGAACCAGTAGGAGTCTCGGATGTGCATATTGGATCGCGTGATAAAGTTTTGCCCAATCCATGATGTCGAGATGCTGTGCCCGTAATGTCGGGTTTAAGTTTGCAGATTCAAGCAACCCAATGACATCTTCTGTCGGAAGTCGCAGGCCTCCTGGCAACACATTACGAAGCTGTTTACGAGGGTTTGCAAATCCTGTCCGCACAAGATGAAAAAAACCGGGACGCTCCACAATATCAATTTGAACCGGAGGTGTATCGAGGCGATCAATAGCTACTACAGCTGAATTCACCTTAGGCTGCGGCCAAAATGACGAAGCAGGTACATCAAATAGGATTTGAGACTTCCCATAGAACTTCACCGATATCGAGAGCAATGACTCACGATCGTGGCCACCCACCAGTCGCCGAGCCACTTCACGCTGAACCATCACGATAGTTCTAACTGGTGAAGGGTCTGCTTCAAGAAGATGACGGACAATCGGTTGAGTGATGTAGAACGGAAGATTCCCTACAACGACATATGGTTGAGACATACCAACTTCTTCAAGCAATTCACGCGGTTGGAATTCGAGGATGTCAGCAGCGATGACATTCAGGGTCGCGGCACGACTATCAGTCATATCTCTTAATCGTTTCCGAGTTAAGGCCGCTAGCTCTTCATCAAGTTCAATAGCCACTACATTCCTAAACACCGAGAGAAGTTCTTCAGTCAGTCCTCCGGGACCGGCGCCTATCTCCAATACAGTATCGATACCTGAACTTGCACCCGCTTCAGCGATTTTGCCAAGGACAAGTTCGTCAATTAAAAAATGTTGACCAAGAGCTTTTCGTGGTTGAAGCCCGAGCCGTTCGAGATATGAAGGCAACTCAGGTACCGAACCCTGCCGTGATCGTTGAACATGTCGTCTATTCATCCAAATCACCGCACCGGTCGAAAAATATAGATAAGTGGTCGTGCCCCGTCTTTGAACCGCATCACGGTCTTGCTCCCGCAGGTCGACTCAAACCCGGTGACCCTGCGGCACCCGATGCAATCGACTTACCGCTGCTTCCTTCCGGACCTGACGGGGTTAACCGAAACATCGCCACGCAGGACCAGATTCTCAACGCCTCCAACGTTCACAGTTTCCGGGAAAACGCATCCTCGGACGGGCATTCAGTCCCGCTAAAGCGGATTGCGGGTACAGGGCACCGCTAGTTCCCCACCTAGCACGACCAGATTGATCGTAGCAGCCGTGCGGAGCTCGACGGAAGTGGTTCATATTTTCAAGTTAAAGAGAAAGTACAAAGCAATGACAACCATCAGCTAGAATCGTAGGGCACCTATATCAACTCACCCGAAATCTGAGGCTTCCAGTGCGTATACTTTCGCTCAGTCACCGTCTTACCGGTCAGTTAGTAGACAACCATCATATCTTCAACGCGCCCACCGTTGCGGACTACAAAGCAATCGTTGTTGACGTAGGTGGGGTCGCTAACACCATTCAGAATGCTGTCGACGCGAGCGAATCATACTCAACATTCGCCGACTTACCTGTTATCAACGCAACACCGGCAGATGGAGTTACCGGAATAGCGGCGTCTCTAAAACGACGCTCTCTCGAATTTACTGCGGCTCTTGAGGGTGGCGCAGTCATAATCATCTTTGCACATCCACCTATGGCGATTAGTGGCGTGTCTGGCTTCCAAGGACTCGACCGATATTTTTTCCTTCCAGCTCCCACTGGCCTAAGTTGGGATGAACATCTCCTACAGGGTGGCGCAGGTACAACCTTTTCTATCTCCGAACCAGAACACCCCACGGTCGACCTCCTGGAGACTTACCGGCGCACCCTCCTCTACCGTTGCTTCTTTGACGAGCGAACTACCGGCTTTGCTGGAAATGCACGGGTCATCGCCCGTTCTGAAGGAGGCCTTCCAATAGCAGCCGAATTCTCCGTGCTGAACGGAAGAATCATCTTCCTCCCGCCACCTCGCGATGCTGGCAGTTCGATCGTTTCTGATGAAAGCAAGGTGATGGTTGAAACGTTCAGAGCGCTACTTGGCAATATCGAAGAATACCCCCCTGTTTGGGCCGCCAAAGTCGATATTCCAGGGCTCAGTGAACTAACTCAGGAACAAGAACTACGTCGTGCTACCTTCGACCAAGCTGCAACTGATCTCACGAATATCGACAGCGCATTATCGGATCTTGCTCGTATCCGTGAAGTCCTCTGGCGCACCGGTGACCTTGGTTTAGGCGCTGCCGTCATCCGCTGCGCAGAACTAATCGGCTTTAAGGCAACCGAGAGTGCCCGTGAAACCCCTTTATTGAATGATGGCAACCGCGATCTTCATTACGTAATCGCTGGTGCCGAAGAAGCTGTAGGTATGGGCCCGCACTACCGTCTGCGTGCCCGACTCGATCAAATAATCGATTCAGAATTACGCGTACCACGAGGTTTGATAGTCGCGAACGGACAACGCTTAACTAGACCCGAAGAACGGCAACGAGATTTGTCAGAATCTCTTGTTATTGCTGCGGAGTCAGTTGGCTACGCCGTCGTCAACGCACGCTCGCTGTTCGACGCGGCTATCGCAGTGCTCAACGGATTAAGCGACGAGAAACAAGCTCTACTGCGAGATCGCTTGTTCGAAGTCGATGGAGTTGTCGATTTCACTGATCTGCTACTCGAACCGCAACACAGCACTAATAAAGATGTCTCAATTACTAACACAGCCACCTAGGGATAGAGCAGTACGCTCTCCCTAACACATAATAGCCGCTCTAAGCATTCGGGAGATTTCGATTCACTTCGGTCGGCACCTTGTAGTCAACTCCGGGTACATCAAATCCAAATAGTTCCTCGAAATAGTGGCGATACCCAGCATAGTCTGTGAGTTCATCGAGATTTTCGTCTGTAACGAGATCCCATCGCTCCAGAACCTCGCGTTGGACAGCTTCTTCCATCTCAAGATCGTCTAATCGAATTCGCCGTTCGTTATCAAGTATTGGTGTTTGCCCAGGACCAATGTGGTCAGTAAACAACCGTACAATCTGTTCGATCACACCTTCATGCGTTCCTCGCTGCTTCATCGACTTAAATAACAGGCTCATATAAAGCGGCACCCCTGGAATTGCGCTACTCGCCTGTGTTACGACACCTTTATTGATGCTTACCCACGCTCCACCATCGGTAGGCTTTAAGAATGCATCGAGTTCATTGGCTGTCTTTTCAAGATGCTCCTTTGCGCGTCCAATTGTGCCTCTACGGTAAAGTGCCGCAGTCACTTCCGGGCCAATGTAGGAGTACGCAACAGTTCGACACTCTCGCGCAAGTAATCCGTTACTTGACAATAATTCAATCCACGATTTCCAATCTTCGCCACCCATCACTTTGCACGTTGCTTCAATTTCATCTTGGTTTGCCGGTTCAACGAACATTCCGTCTATAACCTTATGACGGCGAAGATCAAACGACTTACCCGTATAAGGCTCGTCAATCGGTTTCAACACACTGTTCCAGATCGTGCCATTTGGATCGCGTCGCCGTGGGGCCGCAAGGCTGTATACGACCATATCCAGTTGTCCAAACCTCTCGGTGATTGCTTGAACAACTTCCTGCTTTACTTCGTCGGAAAATGCATCACCATTAATCGTTTCAATATGGAGATCGTTCACCTCAGCCAATCGATGCGCTTCAACCAAGTTGTACCAGCCGGCCGTGGCAGGTTTAGTTTCAGTTGGTTCTTTTTCAAAACACACACCGAGCGTGGCCGCACCATAACCGAACGATGAAACTAAGAAACTTGCCAGTCCATATCCCGTGCTTGATCCAATGACAAGAACGTTGCCAATCTCTCCTTGCGTTTCGGACGGTGAGCCGATCTGTGCAATCTCTATTTGCTGGCGAACGTTCGCTGCGCATCCATCCGGGTGTGCCGTCAGTGAAATAAATCCGCGAATTTTCGGTTCAACAATTTGCTTCGACATACATATCCCCTCAGAGAGCTACCCCTATCACAACTCGCTATCAGCAAGTTCCACCAGTAGTGCTCGAGACCTATTCTAATTGAATTTAAGATCGTTAATCTCGGAGCTTGAGTACAGCCATAAAAGCTTCTTGAGGTACTTCGACAGAGCCCAGCATCTTCATACGTTTCTTGCCAGCCTTCTGCTTTTCAAGCAGTTTACGTTTCCTACTTACATCGCCTCCATAACATTTCGCCAGTACGTTCTTACGCAAAGCTCGTACTGTTTCGCGAGAAACAATTCGCCCTCCCACAGCTGCTTGAATCGGAACATCAAATAGTTGTCGGGGGATAAGTTTCTTCAATGACGACACTAATGCTCGACCTTGTCGAGTGGCATGTTCCGCAGGAACGATCGTCGATAACGCGTCAACCGGATCTCCATTTACGAGAATCTCAAGCTTTTGGACTTTTGCGGCACGGTAAGGTGCGAGTTGGTAATCGAGCGCCGCATAACCCTGAGTTCGTGACTTCAGCTGGTCGTAAAATTCGACAAGGACTTCCCCTAATGGGACATTGAAGGTGGCTAGCACACGCGAGTCACCTTCGTCTTCGGCGTGGTCCAGATAATCGAGTTGATCGAATTCACCTCGTCGTTCATCAATCAAACCCATCACTGCCCCGATGTAACGCGCCGGCACAGTTACAGAAAGCTTGACCCATGGTTCGCGAATTTCCGTAACTTCATTTGATGCAGGCATTTCTGCCGGCGAATCAATCAGCAGTTCATGACCGTTCGTTCGCGTTACTTCGTATCCCACTGATGGTGCTGTCGCTATTAGCTCTAAACCAAATTCACGTTCGAGTCGCTCTTGGATGATCTCCATATGCAAAAGACCAAGAAATCCGCATCTGAAACCAAAACCTAATGCAGCAGAGGTCTCTGGCTGCCAATGAAGTGACGCATCATTTAAGGTTAAGCGCTCCAATGCTTCTCTCAATTCGGGATATTGATCTGGATCCGTCGGATACAGACCGGCAAACACCATTGGTTTCGCTGATTGGTAGCCGATCAAAGGCTCAACAGCACCATCACGTTCAGTTGTCACAGTGTCGCCAACTCGGCTGTCCTGGACCCCCTTCAAACCTGTCGCGACATAACCCACCTGTCCTGCTTGTAACTTTACGTCAGTCGTTAGTGTTGGTGAAAAATATCCATACTCCACCGGTTCAAAGCGGCGTTCTTGCTCCATCAGTCTTAGCGGTTGGCGATTATTAAGTACTCCATCAATCACTCTCACGTATACAAGTACCCCTTTGAATGAATCGTATTTTGCGTCGAACACAAGTGCTCGAAGCGGAGCATCAGCGTCACCTGCTGGTGGTGGAATCCGATCGACTATCGCTTTAAGAATCTCTTCGATTCCTTCACCTGTTTTCGCAGACACAAACAACACTTCATCAGCATCAAAACCAATAACGTCGACTAATTCGAGGGCCACTCGTTCTGGTTCAGCCGAAGGTAGATCGATCTTGTTGACGACTGGAATCAGTTTCAAATCCATATCAAGCGCTTGGTAAACATTCGCGAGTGTCTGAGCTTGAATACCTTGAGTCGCATCAACAACTAAAATCGCACCTTCGCAAGCTGCAAGAGCTCTTGAAACCTCATAAGCGAAGTCAACATGCCCTGGGGTATCGATCAGATTCAGCTCAAAATGTTCGTCATCAGCTGTCGTGAAATTGAGCCTGACTGCCTGTGCCTTGATAGTGATCCCTTTTTCACGTTCAAGATCCATTGAATCCAAAAGTTGCTGTTGCATCTCGCGTGCAGAAATCGCTCCAGTGTTTTCGAGAATACGATCAGCAAGCGTCGACTTCCCGTGGTCGATATGGGCGATTATCGAAAAGTTACGAATCTGTGATTGATCCACGTCACCGATCGTAGCCGCAGTAGCGATTAGATGGGGATTTTCAATTAGCAAAGGTCGGAATAAAACAACGGTAGGCTTTTTGATCTGCCGCTGGTGTTATTTCAACCTTTACTTAATCCTTAAATGACGTTCTGCGGTTTCTCTGCCAGATGGCAAGCTACCCAGTGCTCCGGAACAACTTGACGCCATTCAGGCACTTCTTGACTACAGATATCTTCTGCAATCGGACAACGAGTGTTAAATACACAGCCAGGAGGAGGTCGGAGCGGTGAAGGCACGTCACCTTCTAGGACGATACGCTCACGTGACCGCTCTAATTCTGGATCAGTAATAGGCACCGCTGATAGTAGCGCCTGTGTATAAGGATGGATCGGCATTTCGTAAAGCTCATTGGATCCCGATAATTCCATCATTTTACCGAGGTACATCACAGCAACACGGTCGGAAATGTGTCGCACAACCGCCAAATCGTGCGCAATGAACAGATAGGTAAGATTGAATTCAGTCTGGAGGTCTTCCATCAGATTGATGATCTGCGCCTGAATCGACACGTCAAGCGCCGACACTGGCTCATCAGCAACAATGAACTCAGGTTCTACTGCCAATGCTCGAGCGATACCGATCCGCTGCCTCTGTCCGCCCGAGAATTCGTGCGGATAACGTTTCGCAAAGAGTGGATTAAGACCGACCGCATTCATGATGTACTCGATCCGGTCTCGTCGTTCTCGCCCCTTATAAAGTCCATGGATCGCCATCGGCTCACCAACGATCTGCGCAACGCTCATACGCGGATTCAAGCTCGAAAATGGATCTTGAAAGATCATCTGCATTTTTCGTCGGAACCGACGCAGTGTTCCTCCCTTGAGTTCAGTTAATTCTTCACCTGCAAATTTCACACTGCCGTCTGTTGGGCGAAGTAGCTGGAGAATCGCACGTCCCGTAGTCGATTTGCCACAACCAGATTCCCCAACAAGGCCCAACGTTTCCTGACGTTGCACGTTAAAGGTCAAATCATCGACCGCACGCACGTCAGCAATTTTACGTTGGATGAACACCCCAGATGTGACTGGGAAGTACATCTTCAAGTTTTCTACCTCAAGCAACCGATTGCTGTTGGCAGATGTTGCAGAATTTTCGGTAGTCACAGCTGTATCTGTTGTCATTGACACTACCCTCGCGCCGCGGCCGCCGAAAGGCGGTCCCGTAGATCTTCTTCAACACGCGTTCTTTCGTCTACATTCGGGTCACGCCAGCAAGCTGCCGAATGACCCGGATCTTTTATTTCTAATAACGGTTTTTCGCTCTTGCATTTTTCGATCGCCCAAGCGCAACGCGGTTCGAATGCACAACCTGGTATCGGATCAACCAGCAAAGGGGGTTGCCCTTGAATCGTTGCTAGGCGCTTGTGCTCTGTCTCGTCCAATCGGGGAACGGACTCCAAAAGGCCTACCGCATATGGGTGCTTCGCTCGCTTGAATACATCGATTGCTGAACCGCTTTCAACAATCTCTCCCGCATACATCACGTTCACTCGATCAGCGTAACGAGCGACCACACCAAGGTTATGTGTAATTACTAGAACCGCCGTTCCAAATTCTTTAGACAGATTCGCCATAATTTCAAGAATCTGAGCCTGAATCGTTACGTCGAGTGCAGTCGTCGGTTCGTCTGCAATCAGCAATTTTGGATTGCATGACAGACCCATTGCAATCATCACACGTTGACGCATGCCACCAGAAAATTGGTGCGGATAGTCCTTAACTCGTATTTCAGCCTCCGGAATACCCACAAGCTCAAGCAGTTCGATGGCTCGCTGATTAGCTTCCTCATCGTTCAGACCGAGGTGCAGCTGGAGTGATTCACGAATCTGAGCTCCGATAGTGAGTACCGGATTTAATGATGTCATCGGTTCCTGAAAGATCATCGCGATATCGTTCCCGCGAACATCGCGCATCTCTGCATCACTGATCTTTAGTAAATCTCTACCGTCGAAATTGATTTCGCCTTCAACGATTCTTCCCGGGGGGTTCGGTATTAGTTTCAGAATCGACATCGCCGTGACAGATTTACCGCAACCTGACTCGCCTACGAGACCTAGTGTCTCGCCCTCGTCGAGATGCCAAGTCACTCCATCTACAGCACGCACCACACCTTCTTCTGTGAAGAAATGCGTGCGAAGGTTATTTACCTCCAGAAGTGACGCCATAAAGCCTCCCAAATACTACGAACACTACATCCGAATCTACATTTCCCCACTCAATTATTTGGTGGGGAAGAGGAGATTCGAACTCCTACGCCTTGCGGCACGTGATCCTAAATCACGCTCGTCTGCCAGTTCCGACACTTCCCCGAAAGCGCACTAGCTCGGTTGTGTTTCGATCTGCGAGCTTCACATAGTTTCGCATACCGATAGTCGCTTACTCTACAACGTCCACAGCATTCTGGGGGAATTTAATCGGAAATAATTCCTCGCGATCTGGTGAGCCCCCGGGGATTCGAACCCCGAACCGGTTGATTAAGAGTCAACTGCTCTGCCATTGAGCTAGAGGCCCGGAGGGACGGTAGCAACGGTATTCTCAGCATGTCAACGAAAAAAGCGCCATAAAATGCATGTTTAAAGAAGGTGTCACCGAGAAATCTAAAATGGGTTTTGCAGTCTTTTTCAGCATTCCTTTTGACGATCACTCCAACCATACGTAGCCTGCTTATGCTCCGCTATGTGTGGATTCAGGGTGGTTAGCTCAGCTGGCTAGAGCGCAGCGTTGACATCGCTGAGGTCACTGGTTCGAGTCCAGTACCGCCCACCACCTCACCTAAGTTCAACTTGTCACGACCTTTCTGCTACGAGATGGCCCCAACATCTTGCTTTCTGCTACGAGATGGCCCCAACATCTTGAGACCGCGTATGATTATCTGAGCTATCTCATCAATATGCGGTGCCCAAGAAAGAAATTCGAGTGGAGCACAAGAGCACGTGCACTCGTCCTATGGGACAGGTGCACGTGTTTCTTTTAGCGTTTCTCTAATTCGTGGAGAAACCGAACGCAGATAATCGAGGAGCACATTGATGGCAGTAGACGAGTTAAGCACCACCGCCCCCCACGATGATGCAGCATGGGACGAACTCGACGAAGAGGAAAAATTACGGCGCATGCGCCATTCCGCTGCACATATTCTTGCTGAAGCTGTGCTCGAAATGTTCCCGAAGGCCAAATATGCAATCGGTCCGACAATCGAGAATGGCTTCTACTACGACTTCGAACTCCCTCGACCATTAACTCCGGACGATCTCGTCAATCTCGAGCGCCGTATGAAACGCACGGTCAAGCGTAATGTACCGATCGAAGGTGAGTGGATCCCTAAAGCACAAGCTCGAGCCATTTTTCAAGACCAACCGTACAAACTAGAACTGATCGAGAACCTAGATGGTGAGCTCGTAGGGCACTTTACACACGCCAAATTCGAAGACCTTTGTCGAGGGGGGCATACTGAACGGACAGGACAGGTAGGCGCGTTCAAGCTGACTCATACCGCCGGAGCTTATTGGCGCGGCGACGAGGCAAATGCGATGTTGCAGCGGGTCTACGGTGTGTTGTTTCGAACGCAAGATGATCTTGCCCAATATGTCCAAGCACGTGAAGAAGCGGAGCGCCGCGACCATCGCCGGTTGGGTCGTGATCTTGACTTGTTCTCTACTCATGAGCAATACGGCCCAGGGCTGATCTACTGGCATCCGAAAGGTGGACGGATTCGAAATGAGATTGAAAACGCATGGCGCAATGAACATTTCGATGCAGGTTATGAGATTGTCCACACGCCTCACGTAGGAAGATCAGACCTTTGGGAAACATCCGGGCATCTCGATTTTTATGCCGAAAACATGTATCCGTCCATGGACTTTGAAGGCGGTGATTACTATCTGAAGCCGATGAATTGCCCTTTCCACATCCAGATCTACAAAAACTCCAAACGATCTTATCGAGAGTTGCCCATGCGACTCGCAGAGATGGGGACGGTCTATAGATACGAACGCTCCGGTGTACTCCACGGAATGATGCGGGTACGTGGGTTTACTCAAGACGACGCCCATATCATCTGCACAGCCGATCAAGTTGAAAATGAAATTGTCCGAGTCGTGGAATTTGTTCTACATCTTCTTCGACTCTTTGGTTTTGAAGAGTTCGAAGCTTCACTCTCCACGCGACCTGAGAAATCAGTCGGTGAATCTGAACGATGGGATCAGGCGGAACAAGTACTCCAGCATGCACTCGACCGCGCAGAACTTGCCTACATAATCGACGAAGGCGGTGGCGCATTTTACGGACCAAAAATTGACATCCACCTCAAAGATGCCCTCGGTCGCAAGTGGCAATGCTCAACAGTGCAATTCGACTTTAATCTGCCTGAACGCTTTCAAATGACATATGTCGGTGAGGATGGTTCTGACCACCAACCATTCATGATCCACCGAGCACTCTTAGGATCACTTGAACGCTTTTTTGCGATCCTACTAGAACATTATGGCGGCGCTTTCCCGTTGTGGCTCGCTCCAATTCAAGCGGTCGTAATCCCTATAACCGATCGCCACCTCACATTCGCTGCAACTCTTAAAGATGAACTGAAAAATGCTCGCATTCGTGTCGAAGTAGACGACTCCGGAGAGCGAATGGGAAATAAAATCCGTCGAGCTCAATTACAAAAAATCCCCTATATGCTCGTCATCGGAGATCGAGAAGCTGACACTGAGCAAGTCTCCGTTAGGCAACGTGACGGGACTGATCTAGGGGCAATGTCATTAACGGACCTCGTCGATCGTCTAGTCACTGAACGCATCGATCGAAACCAACAAGTGTCCAAACCTTAAGCAGATCGCTTGCCGGAGCGTGCCTACTCATGTCAGTCTGTCATTCGTTCGATGAAGTTATATAACTCCAAGGATCTTCAGGCATATCGAATGATTCAACATTTCAGACAAGTTGGTACGGATGTTTAAACGTATTTTGATTGCCAACCGGGGTGAAATTGCTCTTCGTGTGCAAAGAACCTGCCGCGAGCTTGGAATCGAAACAGTGGCTGTCTATTCTGACCCCGATCGCAATGCACGACATGTCCGTGAGGCAGATCTTGCTGTCAACATCGGCCCAGGGCCTGCCCTAGAATCGTACCTCTCGATCGATAAAATCATCGATGCCGCAAAACAAACTGGTGCCGAAGCAATACACCCTGGGTATGGCTTCCTATCAGAAAATGCTCTTTTTACTGAGGCCTGCGACGCCGCCGACATAGTCTTTATTGGACCATCCGGATCGGCAATGCGTGCAATGGGAGACAAAGTATCGGCACGCCTTCTGATGGAGAAAGCCGGTGTCCCGGTGATCCCCGGTGCTAACGACATCGACGCTGAAGACGTCGATACCGCAATGCGTGAAGCTGAACGAATCGGTTATCCACTCATGGTTAAAGCAGCATCCGGTGGCGGTGGTCGTGGTATTCGACTTGTTCACCAAGCGAAAGACCTCGAAAGTGGCATGCGTCAGGCAGGCAGAGAAGCTCAAGCCTCTTTCGGAGACAGCACCATCTTCCTTGAAAAGTATGTCTCTCCTGCAAGGCATATCGAAGTTCAGGTCATGGCCGACAACCATGGGAACGTCAGAACTTTTGGAGAGCGCGAATGTTCAATACAGCGCCGGAACCAAAAAGTTCTGGAGGAAGCTCCATCGATTGCAGTGACTCCTGAAATTCGCAGTCGACTTTGTGAAGCTGCGGTGTCTGCAGCCAAAAGCTGCGATTACCGTAACGCAGGTACCGTGGAATTTTTGATGGATGCTGACGGCAGTTTTTACTTCCTTGAGATGAATGCACGGCTGCAGGTCGAGCATCCAGTTACCGAGCTGGTGTACGGTGTCGATCTGGTGGCATTACAACTTGCGGTTGCCGTCGGGGAACCGCTACCAGAGCATTCCGGGCTTGCAGAGCCTCACGGTTGGGCAATTGAGGCACGTATCAATGGAGAAAACTCTTATAGAAATTTCATGCCTGATCTAGGCCTGATCGAACATGTCGAATTTCCAACAGGCCCTGGAGTACGTTTCGACACAATGCTGTTCGACGGCCTTGAACTCCCCGTCTTTTACGACTCACTGGTTGGTAAATTGATTGTCTGGGCAGAGGACCGTGAACTCGCTGTTAGGCGTTTACGACGTGCTCTTCATGATCTCATCGTCGTCGGCATCGAAACCAATGCGCCTTTCCATTTGGCACTCCTCGACCATCCCGACTTTCAGACTGGTAATTTTCATACTGGGTGGCTCGAAGCGTCTTTTGAAATGCCCCCACTCAACGTGACTACCGGAGAAAGTACGGCATTAGTAGCCGCCGCAATTGCCGCAACCGTTATCGAATCAAATTCGTCAAACAAATCATCAACCTCACCTACTACGAAGTGGCTCAAAGCAAGTCGGAAAAAAGCTGTTGGCCTAGATATCACGTCAGGAGGTAGCGGATGGCACAGCGGCATCGCTTCGAGGTAAACGGTGAGATACACACCGTACTCGTAGAAGAAATCGACGGACTTACTGAAGTTACGATCGACGATAATCTACCGATTCTCGCTGATATCACACTTTCAGGAATTCCTGGAACGATGTCGATAATCACCGATAACAAACCGACCAGTGCCTATATTTCTCGCGACGGTGCTAACTTCCGCATTACCACCCACGGTCAGACCATCTCAGTCGATGCAAGCATGCGGAAGCAATCAAGAAGGCAGGCAAGCGGTACTACAGATCCACTGGGTAAAGTTATGGCACCTTTAGCAGGTGTCCTCATCGACATTCGAGTTAGTGTCGGCGACTCAGTTAAGATTGGCCAGGATCTTCTCGTGGTCGAAGCAATGAAAATGCAAAATGAAATAAGATCAGAAGTAGAGGGCGTTGTTCGTAAAGTCCATTTTGAGAAAGGAGTTCAGATAACTGCCGGTCAACTCATCATGGAAATAGAGGCCAAGGAGAATTAAATGCGCCTGACAAATGAACATAAAGAATTGGCCGACACAGTTAAAAAATTTTCCGAAACTGAAATTTTACCTTTTATTCATGAATGGGAAAAAGCGGGCGTTTTTCCTGCTCATCAGGTTTTCAAAAAAATGGGAGATCTTGGCCTTTTAGGTATAACCAAGGATTCTAAATACGGAGGACTTGGGCTTGATTACAGCTATGGCGTGGTCCTCAGTGAAAACTTGGGATATTCGGAAAGTATGGGCGTTGTGACCGCAATTGGTGTTCAGACAGATATGGCCACACCTGCTTTAGCAAGGTTTGGCAGTGAGGAACTTAAAAAAGAATTTTTGGTTCCCTCTATTACCGGAGAGTATGTTTCCTCTATTGCCGTTAGTGAGCCAGGTGCTGGATCTGATGTTGCCAGCATTAAAACCTATGCCAAAGAAGACGGAGATGACTATATCATCAATGGTCATAAAA
>DKLZ01000066.1:6469-10481 GCA_002455955.1 Dehalococcoidia bacterium UBA6627 | reverse complement strand
CGGAAATTCAAGACCAAAGACGGGATTGCCCTTGGCACCTGGATTAACAACCAACGCAGGATGGGTCGCAACGAGATACCTGCGGAGCGTGTGAAACGTCTTGAATCATTTGAAGACTGGGTGTGGGACGCGCGCTAGGGCCTAAGCTTCAAGTTGAATCGCACGTGGAACCCTGGAAATTAACCACCGAAAAGCGGTATGCGTGATGTAAATAAGACCCTTTGAAGCTTCAATGAGGGTTTGAAAGTAGCGGTACTCTACTTACGAAGCACCAGGTAGAGATTCACATGCATTGCCGTCCTTATTGCTATCGAGTTTGTGGGGATCACTTCCCGGTCCGCCACTAGCCTCAAAGAAGTCCTGAGCTTGAGCCCAAGTCTTGAAATCGCCGCAATTTCGGTCAGCACCCTTCGGGTCGTATAGCAGTGGTAGCCCTGTACGCTCACCGATCGGAAGAGATGGTTTGGCCGTTGGTTTCACCGTCGGTTTAGTAGTTGGTTTAGCCGTTGGTTTCACTGTCGGTTTAGTAGTTGGTTTCGCCGTTGGCTGAGGTTTTGCCTTGTCTACATCACAGAAGTGCTTGGTCGCAGCATCTGTTGCAACATAGACATCTTCCCTGATGTGACGCCCGTACCCATCGCGGCTGTCATATCTCGCAATCGCGAATCCTGCCTCAATCAGTTTGAGTCCAGCATCTATTGAACCGACGTCGAGGTAGCGCAGGATCCGGTTGTATCGATCACGATCATCGCGAGCACCGGCCACGAGAGTCACTTGCTTATTGAGGGCGATTTTAGACAGTGCTGTTGATGCTTCAGTGAAGCCACATTCTCCGCGTTCAGGCGTGTCGATACCGACAACTCGGACTCGTTCTTCGTCCCCTGCAGTTGATCGGACATCGACCGTGTCACCGTCGATGATCTTGATTACTGTCCAGACGATTGGAGTGGCTGCCGGTGTCGGTGTCGACTGAGTGCGAAGGGTAACCGTAGGTGACGGTGTTGGCTGAATGCGAGGAGTAGCCGTCGGTGACTGTGCTGGTTCAGTTCGAGGAGGAGGTGTAGGTGTTGGCGTTGTCTGAGTGTGAGCGATAGCAGTCGGTGTCGGTGTCGGTGTATTGGTTGTTGTATCAGGGGTGCCTGTTTGAGCTGCGGCTTTCAGAATGGCATTTTCGGCTTCGAGTGCTGCTAATCGTTCTTCAACATCCGAATCATCGCTACATCCACCAATGAGCAAGAACGCGATAAGCAACGGAAGTATGAGTCGCTTCATGTAACTGTGACTAGAAGCCAGCATCAGTTGCTTTTCTTAAAAAGCCTCTAGAGTTATCTGAGTCTAATTCCCTAACTTTAGTGAAATCAGATGTGGCCTTCTGAAGATCTCCCAATTCTTTATACGCGAGGCCTCTGTAGAAGTACCCAATCGGGTGCTCATTCTCGCCCTGCCATGTGATGAACATATTATGATTGTGTTCTGTGCAACCTTCAGGCATCGAACCCTCCGTCGGAGGCTTTCCAGACCATGTGCAATCAATGAATTCTGTGAAACGTTCGATTGCCTTTCCGTACATTTCAGCATCCAAATAGTTAATCCCGTCAATCAACCATCCAATTGTGTTCTGGGTTTCAGAAATGCGTGCATAGTCACTTGCAGGGAGGGTTTTAAAGCCGTCGTTAACTTGCAAATAATTGCCCAGATTGTTGAAGGAGTCTTGTAGCAGTCCCAGTTCCCAGGAGAGGTCAGCAATCGTTAGATAAACACTCCTTTTTTCATCGTGTAGTTCGACTGGATCCGTACTGACGGCAGGTAAAGTCAACACGATATTGAAATCATCTAAAGCCGCTTGGAATTTCTCTAACCTCAGATGAGCTAAACCACGAAATACGTAAGCTGAAGTGTCTCGCGGATATAATTTGATATGTCGGTCGATATGTTCGATCCCTAGTTCTAGTTCGTTACTTTCAAAATATTCGAGTGCAATTTCTTTATCCGGTGACGTAACCGGCTGATTTGTTGTGGATGGCACGACAGTTGATGTTGGCTGAATGCTAGGTGTAGCCGTCGATGTTGGCTGAGTGCGAGAGATGGCGGTAGATGTTGGTGTCGGCGTGCTGGTTTGTGCTACGGATTTTGGAGTCGCATTTTCGGTTTCAAAGTCGGCTAATTGTTCTTTCACATCCGAGTCATTGCTACATCCACCAATGAGTAAGAGCACAATCAGCAACGGAAATATGAGTCGCTTCATGCTAGAAAGCCTACCTCGCAGTCAGGCGCAAGCTTGGTGGAATAGCTGTGCAACAAAACTGCACTCATTTCCTGCTTACGTACCTGAGTCACTAGTATCAGACACATGACGAGATTACTTGTGTTTTTGATTCCTCTAGTGCTGCTGACAGCATGTTCCGGTTCAGAACCTTCATCTTCAAACGAGATTGATTGCGACCGTGGAAATGCAAATCATCCCGAGTGTGTATCTGATCGAAAACATGAGGCCAATAGCGACAAGCACGAGGCCAATAGCAACAAGCACGAGGCCCATAGCAACAAGCACGAGGCCGATAGCGACAAGCACGGGGTCGATAGCCACAAGCACGAGGCCGATAACGACAAGTCAGAGATGTTCACCTGGGATTACTCCAAACTGACTCACGCGCCTGTCGATTTCTCCGAATTAATGGCAGAAACTTCGCGTTGTTCGAATTACCTGCCGATTCAACCCTATTTCAATCACTTCATCGTCAATCACACCGAAGGCCCCAAGAAATGGTATTTGGCTACCTGTTCCGATGAACCTCTAAAAGTATTTATGCCAGCGAAAGTCGTTGTACAGAAGAGAGGTGGCATTAATGTTTCCGGTCCACCTGCGGCCGATGCGGCCAATACGACTCGACCTGTCTATGACGGTCACGAAGTAATTTATGACACACAACTATGGGCCAGAGCATCAGAGAATGTGATGGTTTTCTTTATGCATCTGACCTTACTTGAATCGATCCACTCCTCACTGATGAACAGTGAAGAGGAGTTCATAGTGATCGAAGCAGGAACTCATATCGGATACATCAAAAATCACCCGTCATATGAGATGGAACACCAGGTCATCGATTTCGGTGTCGAAGATAATCAATTTGATGCTGGTCTAACGGCTTCTGAATCCTGGTGGAATCAGCGCGTAAACCCATTTGATTACTTTACTGATGAGATCAAAGAATCACTCAAAGCTTCGTATCAGCCGGTATATCGCGAACTGATAGAACAAGGGACACACCCGTTCACAGACCTTGAAGACAGTCGAGCTAACTTGAATTCGGACGGAGAGATTTGGGGAACATGGTTTAAGGCCGATTCGAGTGGAGCGTTTCGTAGTGCTGCGGCTTGGTCAGTCATACACGTCACGAAGACTCAGGATTTAAGTGCAGAAACTTACTGGAAAACTTTAGAAGAACACCCCGACTTGTCAGGGATATTGCTGGAAAGTAAAAGATCTCCACTGGTTGGCAAAGGACTTTACGAGGGTCGTCCAGCTGGCAGAAACAGAATCTTTATCGAATCAGGCAATCCCACAATTGGAATTGCAAAAGTCATCCCCTACTATTCCGATCCTTTCAGTACTGACAGCACAACGGCGTATTGGAAATATTCAGTCGATGCCAAATCTGCCAATACAACCGATGACACTGTAGTCATTGAAGTGTTCGCCGATCAGCAAGCCGCGCAAGAATCCGAATTCTCTGATCGGGCGGTTAAATTTCAAAGAGAACCCCGCTAACTTCTGAGAGCGAGACCATTACATATAGATCTGGGGCATTTCGATAGCTCTGGTTGTATCAGGAGAGCCGCCTGCTTTGCTGCTTTCAAAGCGGCCGAGGTTCAATTTCTGCTAGTTTGTCCCTCTTACGCCACGCGATAAGGAGAGAGCATGCCAGTCACGTTGGATTGGCTTGGCTGCGCAACGTATCGATTGACCATCGATGATCTGGTCGTGTTTTGTGATGGCTACATGGATCGAGTG
>DKLZ01000066.1:0-6161 GCA_002455955.1 Dehalococcoidia bacterium UBA6627 | reverse complement strand
CGCTACATGGATCGAGTGCCGTCGGCACCGGACGTCGGAATGACAACAGCTGATGTCGATCGAGCCGACTACGTCCTCGTTGGTCACTCGCATTTTGATCACATCGCGGGAGTGGAAACGATCGCATCGAATACTGGTGCGCGAGTCATCGCATCGAACGAAAGCGTGCGAGTGCTTCGTGATGCAGGCGTTGATTCGCAGCAATTAATGCCGTCACAAGGTGGGGAACGTCACGAATTAGCGCCAGGGATCACGGTGCGAGTCATACCAAGTCTGCACTCGTGTATTTGGGAAGGCGGCTCTTGGGATCCCAATGAAGTGGTAATTGGCCACTATGGGCTCAGTGAACATGAAAAGCAGGAAGTACGTGACCGTTCTGGCGGCAGGAGCAATCGTCGCGGTTCTGAGATTGGGAATCAGGCGTCCAAACCTGACGCGATGACCGTACAGCAAATGGAAGAGCATCAGGCATCAACGATCGGCTCAAATGTCGATGGCGGTGTGTTGGCGTATCTATTTGAAACGCCTTACGGCAGTATTTTCTGGCAGGACACGTCGGGCTGTTGGACGAGACTGTTGAGTGACTTACGGCCAGACTTTGCGATCGTGGCCATGGCAGGCAGAGCGAATATCGATGGCGATCCGATTCAAGGATCGTTGGCTCAGTACGTCGCTCGGGTAACTGATTTATTACGACCATCACGTCTGACGCTGGGACATCACGACAATTGGATGCCACCGCTGACGCGTGACCTGACGTCGGAAGATGCCTTGTCAGCTGTTCGTAGTGAGATATCGAAAGTATCGCCATCCTCGGAGCTGGTTCAGCTCCCTTACTTAAGTGGCTTCACCGTCTTCGAATAGATAGCACTACTGCGTCATATCGACTGCCGAAAAGGCGTCAGTCCGCGGGTTCAAAAATAACCTGGAATTCGAGCGTACCGTCTTCGCTGACCGAGAGTACAGATCGGCCGACTGGTGGCTCGATGTCGTAATCGGGCAGGGAAATTGGAGTCGATCCAACGATAACTACCAGTCCGTTGATGAGTTGCCCTTCAAGATCGATAGCAACTTCTTGTGTGACTCCGTGAAATGTGAGTTCGCCTGTTGCCGTTGCTGAAACGAGGACTCCTTCCTGTGGAACTTCACCAATGGGAATCGGGGCGGTGAGTATGAAGGTCGCTGTCGGGAATGTACGGGTCTGAAGGCCTCGTCGACCGAGTTGGTTGTCTCGTCGAGAGTCATCACTCTTAAGGGTGGTGAGATCCACCTCGATCTCAACCGCTGTGATGTTCTCCCCGTCGAACTCGAGTGAACCGGTGACGTCGCTGGTGCGGCCCACAGCGATATTCGTGCCGATGGAAACCAATTGTTCCTCAATGCGGTAGCCGGCGAAGGTGTCTCCAGTCGAAGACACGACCCACGTTTCACCGTATGCGTTGGCAGGTATCTGAGTGGCTGCAGCGGTGGCGGTGGAGGTTCGTATCTGGGTTGGTTCAACTGTTGCGGTGGGACTTGCGACTGAGGCAACAGCTGTTTCAAGGTCGACGGGAGGCGGTGCATCGTTGCGGAAGAAGAGATACCAGCCGGCAGCCAGTACTACCAAGACCATACCGGCGATGACTGCACCGATAATACGAGAGTTCGGCAAGGTGTTCCTCCAAGGGCTGATTTACCTTGAGTAGCAGGTTGCAGCGCAGTGTGATGCGCTTGCCAGAGGCTCCAGGACCGTCGGCCATGAACCTGACCAGCGGACAGGAGTCAACGAGTCGTTACTGATTATCCCTCAACCAACACTTCCACGGGAACGACGCCATCGAAGTTTTTGCGGAGGAAATTCCAGGGTACAGCGCCACTCGTGCGACCGGCTTCGTCAAACGCTCGTGCCATCACGATGTGAGTCCCCGGTGCAGCATCCCAATCGTAAGACCAACGCACCCAAAGCCATCGTTCCCTCGGGTCTTCTATGAATGCCTCTTTCCAGCTTTCGCCATTATCGACACTGATCTCAACCTTTTCGATTCGCCCCATTCCGCTCCAGGCAAGGCCTCGAATTGTGTTTTGGCCTGCTTCAAGTGGTAGTTCCTGATCACGTGTGCGATCTTGCGGATCGGTGATGATGGCACGCACCCCCATTGTCGTAAGCATCTCCCGGTCTTCGGGGTTTTCAGGGGTGTCTGCATAGTAGAAGTACTCTGTCTGGTACCAGGGCTGTGGCATGTGATCGAAGACTGCGAGTCGTTGCAGCCACTTCACTGACCAATTTCCGGACCAGCCGGGGACGATTAGTCGTAGCGGCGCTCCGTGTACGTGACGCAGATACTCGCCGTTGAGCGCCCAGGCCAGGATGGTGTCTTCATCCATCGCTTTTTCAATGGGCAGAGCTTTTTCGTAATTGATCTCTTCACTTGGGATGTAAGACGCACCGTGCGTCGTGCCGACGCCTGGCTGCGAGCGCATCTTCTCGTATTCAGTGAGCTGTTCCGGTGTGAGCCGTTCCTTCATGAGTTCGTAGGTACGGCGACTACCTTCTCCGGGAATCCCGTGGTCGAAACCCTGACCTAAGATTGAGACGGTACTGTGGTCGATCTCCGCTGCTTCGAGAATCGTGCGCAGAGGAACTCCAGTCCACTCTCCGGCACTGGTTTGGCCAGTGTGCAGTTGCTCAAGATCGAACTGACTCGGCCGTTCACCACCGTCACGGAGAAAATCGAAGAAGTCGGCATCGGTCCCCGAGCATTCGTGCACCATACGGACCGTGCGGGCGGGAAATTGACGTATTTGGTCGTACGTGAACGTCATTTCGTTGGCCACGTTTCCTTCGATCGTGAGTGACCAGTCGTCGGGGTGTACGGGGTCGGGCATCTCTAACTGCGCGACTACATAGCGCAAGTCGGTAGGTGTGATTAAGCCTTGCAGATCGGCCCATGGGCTGCGTTGGTTGATGACGCCGCCCTGTTCATTCTTACGTTCGATCGCGACTGCTCGTCGTCGATCTGGCCAACCCATGATCCAATCGCCCTCGATCTCGTGTCGGCTCATATCACTAATGTCCCTTCTGCCAAGTAGCTCTCAATCCGCAGTAGCATAAACGCCTCCAGTCACGTTGGCACTTCAATTGGTCGAATATGCGGTTTGAACGTAATTTGCCTAGGTACCCCGAAGTAATCGATTGAGTGTATGTCGTGGTCAGATGCGATGACATTGCTCTATCTCCGAGGCTTTGTGCTAGAGTTCCCTTTCAACGCTGAACGGTTCTGAAGGCTCGGTCAGTGTTGGCTTTCTTGTCCAGATTGCCAAGGCTGTTGTTGGTCATTTGTGGCCGCTGGTGACAAGTAAATCGAACTCAATAAAAATATTGGATGTGCATATATGAACCATGTCAAAGATGTATTGAACTCAGGTAGGCCTGCGATCGGAACGACGGCGTCCGTTGGTGATGATGCCGCGTTCCTCGCTGGATCCGGGTATGACTTCCTTCTGTTCGATACCCAACATTCGCCGGTCGAAATCAAGGAACTGAAACCTCTAGTAGCGGCAATGTCTGGAACACAAACGGTTCCGATTATTCGAGTCGGTGAAAACCGGGCAGACCAGATTTGTTACGCCCTCGATATCGGTGCGAAAGGCATCATCGTGCCGATGGTGAATACGAAAGAAGAAGCCTCGAATATGGTGCAGTGGTGCAAGTACCCGTTTGATGGTGTGAGAAGTTCAGCCGGGATGCGAGGCGAATGGGGAGAATTCAACAGCTATCGAGAGTACATGGATGCCGTCAATGAACAGCTACTGATCATCCCGATGATAGAGACTGTCGAATCAATGAATAATATTGATGAGATCGTGGGTGTTCCTGGCGTCGATGTCTTATTAGTTGGTCCATCTGACCTGTCGATTAATCTTGACGTTACCTTGGATTACTCCAGTGATAAGTATCAAAGTGCGTTAGCTACGATCGCTGAATCTTGTAAAGCTGCCGGGGTAGTGCCTGGTATGTATTTCATTCCACCGGGCCTGGACCCTGCTGATTTCGTGGAGATGGGATTCAGATTTTTTACCCTGCCATGGAATCAGTGGGCAATAGAAGGCATCGAGAACGGCCTTCAAAGTCTTAGGAACTGATTAATAGGTCAGTTCCGGCTGGTCTTAAGATGCTGTTGAGCCATCGGATGCGATCGTTTCGAATTGCAATTTGGAGCCGTTTCGTCGTGCGCGACCCAGCCCTGGAAAAGTGAAATGGCCACTAGCGATGAGCGCATCCTCGTTCGCGATACGTTCGAAGAGCGCTGCTCGTGTTTCTGCCGACAGAACTGGATCGACATCGGCATTTGGTGACCATGTTGGCTCGGTGATCTGTACGGCGTGATGTGCAGCGTCACCAAGGATGTAGACACGCTCATTTCCCGTTCCGAGCACGAATGACATATGTCCAGGTGTATGACCTGGTGTTGGTATCCCGACCAGTTCTGACGTGATGTCATGTTCTCCGTCGATCAAGTCGAGTAAATTCGCCTGTTCGAGCGGAGCGAGCACGTCGTCGTAACGCGCTGCTTGCCGGCTTTTCGCTGTGTTTGTCCAGTGTTGCCATTCACTCTCCTGGACGAGGTGCCGAGCGTTCGGAAACAATGGCTTATTAACACCTTCCTGTTCGGTAGTATTCCAACCGGTGTGGTCGTAGTGCAGGTGGCTGAATAAAACAACATCGATTTCTTCTGGTTCGACCCCCGCAGCCCGCATAACAGAAGGTAATGCCGGAGGATCGTGAAGAGGCATCTGTACTGGCCGTCCGCCGATCCCGGTATCTACGAGTATCGTCTGCCCCTTGCTGCGGACCAGCCATGATCCAATGTTAAGAACCATCTTGCCGTCGTCTTCGAGTAAATCTCGATAGGGATCCCACGCGGCCTCCTCGACGGCACCAAAGAATGCAGTTGGTGGTAACGTCGCCCAGCTATCCTGCAGAGCGATTAACGTGGCGTCTCCGATAGTTCGCTTTTCAAAACGGCTCATAACGCACCTCTCTGCGTGACAACAAACATCTTGGTTCTAATTGTTCTTCGTATCGAGATATATCGCATATTCAACTGCGAACCACATGGACATAGAGCCTGCCCGATCGTCATGTCCACTGATCGGTGTGCGATTGAGATAATCCTCGAGTGCTGGTAGCGGTCCGGTATTGGGGCAGGCATCGCGCAGCATGGCCGTGCTATCGATACGTTCGTCGACCGCCTGCCATGCTTGCATGGCGACTGACTCAAAATCGTGTGAGAGCCACCCACCGTTGATGCCACGCATCAGCACGTAACCGAGAATTGCTGTGGTGGTTATTTCGAGATACGAATCCGGTCGATTGATTACCTGTCGCCAGGCGCCTGACTGATCTTGATACTTGATCAATGCTTTAAGGTGTTCACGGTGTTTATGTGTGAGCTCTTCATAGGCTGAATTCCCGTCAGGGAGATACGAGAGTGCTTCCGCGAAGCCAAGTGCTGCGAAAGCATTACCGCGTCCCCAGTAGAAAGGTGATGAGTGGCAGTGCCACCAGAGCCCGGTATCCGGTTGAGGTTCGACGTGTTTTAGAAACGCGGTGAGTGCTTCGGATTGTCGTTCATCATGTGAAACTGCGTATGCACGGCCCAGCATCGCTCCTACGAAAAAGATGTCTTCAACTCGATAGTCTGGATCTACTCCAACCGGTACCCCAGTGGATTGTGTGTGCATGTATGGTGCGGCCAGTTGTTCCAACAGGCGGTTGTATGTCGTGTTGCCGGTGACGTCAGATAATTCGTTCGCCCATATGTATCCGGATCGGACTGCACCATCCATATCTTGGAAGTCAACTCTGTCATTGCTGATAAATGGTTCGACTGCTTGTTCGATCGACGGTGCCGGATCATCTTCACCGGTGAGCTGGTAAAGGCGAATTCTTCCGCTCATCGCCACACCGCGAACATAGTTCAGAGGGTCTAATGTGTATCCATATCTGGTGGAGAGTAGTCGAGCAACATCGATGGGCGTTCTGGAGTTAATGATGTGTTCCTTGGTCATACGGTCATGCTGTTTGTTAGCAAAAGGAATTCAATTCGTGGCGCGCTCATCCTCGCCCGATGTAAGGCATTTTAGTTGCCATGACCGTCAGGAATTGAACGTTCGCGTCC
>DKLZ01000050.1:23114-23392 GCA_002455955.1 Dehalococcoidia bacterium UBA6627 | reverse complement strand
CACCCTTGGTGAGGTACGCCATTTCACGAAAACGATTGGCGAGGGTTTCGAAGTCGTAATCGAGGGTTTCGAAAGTGTCAGCGCTTGGCAGGAATCTAATTACAGTCCCGCTTTCAGTCGTTGGTGATTTTGCAGCTTTCCGTAGCTTTGAGATTGCGACGCCATTTTCGTACGCTTGACGCCACAGGCCTCCATTCTGACGAACCTCCACCTCCAATTCCGCTGACAATGCATTCACCACAGACGCACCAACACCGTGAAGTCCACCGGAAACCTTA
>DKLZ01000050.1:0-22798 GCA_002455955.1 Dehalococcoidia bacterium UBA6627 | reverse complement strand
TGAAGTCCACCGGAAACCTTATAGCCACCTCCACCAAATTTACCGCCAGCATGGAGCACGGTCAGCACGGTCTCCACAGCGGATAAGCCCGTCTTTGCATGTTTATCTACAGGGATACCACGACCGTTATCAGTCACGGACACATGTCCGTCACTTTCTATTTCGATAGTGATTTGATCGCAGTGACCGGCCATAGCCTCGTCGATCGCATTATCGACGATCTCGTAGATTAGATGATGGAGCCCGCGCGAATCGGTTGAGCCGATATACATTCCCGGCCGGCGTTTAACAGCTTCAAGGCCTTCGAGGACCTGAATGTCCTCAGCGGTATAGGACGCCTCCGATTTTTTCTTAGATTTAGTCGCCCGTCGTGCCTTCGCCCGTTCGGTCGTAGTCATGGAGCCTCGCTCATAAGAGGGGGAGCCAGAGGAGATCGGATGCTAACAGCGCCATCAATACAGCGTTGCAGTGCAATTGTCGAAAAGTGGTTTATTTATCTCTCGAAGCACACATAATTCTAGCACAGAGGAGACACTCTAGCGGTTTGTGGTGGGAACAAAAGCACCCTTAATATTTATGGAAGGTGAAGCATTGATTGCGGCATCCTGACTATAATCCAGACTGTGAAATCTTTGTCGGTGTCTCCCATAGGTATTGTGTTAAATGGCGACGTGGATATTGAGCGCGGTGATTGGTCAAGCCAACGCAGCGAGATCAAGCTAATTGGTAGATCTGCGGAATGCCTGCTCGGCCTAGAAGAATACTCGCATTTGATTGTTATTGGCTGGCTGGACCAGATTCCCGAAGAGTTGCGCAATCGCTCGACTGCCCATCCCGCCGGAGACGAGCGCCTCCCTCTCCAGGGTGCGCTTGCCCTACGTGGTGGAGCTAGGCCGAATCCATTGTCTGTCAGCGTGTGCCGCCTCTTTGCAATTGAAGGCTTGAGTGTGACCGTAGAGGGGCTCGATCTGGTTGATGGAACACCGATTTTGGACTTGAAGCCCTACGTGGCTTTCTACGATGCTCGGCCTGAGGCTACCCTACCTCGTTGGGCTGAAGGTTAGATGGGGCACTTCCAAGCCAGCGTTTTCAATCTGCTCGAGTGCGGATTCATAACTGTGATTTTTTTAGGAGGGCCTTGTTTGATCAGTGTCCTGATCCGACACTGATTTGCTATGGAACTTGGAATCATCGGTCTTGCACGGTCAGGGAAGAGCTCTCTCTTTAATGCTGTTACCCGCGGGGCAGCGACGATAGGGGAGTATACGTCGGCTACAGCTCCTAATGTAGGTACTGTCCGCGTGCCAGATCCCAGAGTTAATAAGCTGGCTGATATTTTTCAAACAAAAAAAACAACATTTGCAGAAATCCGATGGATCGATTATCCAGTCTCAGGGTTTGGCCCGGATGGCCCCGGAGCGCATTTTGTAGCTGAACTCGCTCAGCTCGATGCGGTAGTTCATGTTGTCAGAGCGTTCGAAGATCCTGCAATCCCTCATGTGAGTGGAGGAATTGACCCCACTAGAGATTTTGAAGCGCTAGAGCTTGAACTACAGTTTGTCGATCTTGCGTTGATCGAACGCCGCATCGAACGATTAAGCGCAGAAATGCGGTCCATCCGCGTAGCCGAGAGGGTAGAACTCGAAAAACAATTAGACCTTATGCAAAGGATGCAGAAGCACATTGAAGCGGGGGAAGGCCTCCGTTCATTTGATGCAGATGCTAATGAGGAAAAAACTCTTCGTAATTACTCCTTCGTTACGCGCCTACCACAACTGCTTGTGGTTAATATAGGTGAGGATCGGCTCAGCGAAGTTGACGTGATAGAGCTGACGTTTGCGGAGCGGCATGGGAAGGGCCCCGTTGCTGTTGCGGCGCTTTCAGCGAAAGTTGAAGCGGAATTGGCGATGATGAACCAGGATGAAGTAGAGGAATTCCGTGTCGACTTGGGGCTTTCTGCAGTTTCTCCGCTCGATCGCGTAATTGGTTTTGCTTATGACTTGCTGGGATTGCATTCGTTTCTCACAGCGGGCGCGGATGAGTGCCGAGCGTGGCCTGTCACCCAAGGTGCGACAGCGTCAGAAGCAGCAGGGAAGATTCACACTGATCTAGAAAGAGGCTTTATTCGTGCCGAAGTTGCTGGGTACGAAGATTTGGTCGCAGCTGGTTCAATGTCGGAACTCAAAAAACGCGGCCAGCTTCGCACCGAAGGAAAAGCGTATGTCGTCAAAGATGGCGACGTACTGAATATTCTATTCAATGTCTGAGGGAGAATACGCCCTTCGGATCTGTGGAGCTATCGATGGATACCAATATACAAACGGTACTTGTTGATGAGATTGAAGGCGCTTTAGGAGGAGGGCCTCCGATCGCAGTTGCGACAGTTACAGGATCGGGTGATCCACCATGGCTGATACCGGGTGACAAACTGTTGATTCGCTCCGATGGCACGTATGTGGGCGGTTTTGGTTATGAAGAAATTGACACCGCAATGATCAAGCTTGCGAAACAATCCCTGACGGGATTTCCACGGATCTCGATTGAGACGATCTATGTTTCTTCCGACGGGCATGCGACAAATCGTCGCTATCAGTCGCGCCTTGGTGATGCCGAGTTAATGGTTCAGATTTGGGAAGCGCCTGCTCGTCTAATAGTTGTCGGCGGCGGTCACGTTGGACTTGCGGTTGCTACGTTCGGAGAGAAATTGGATTTCGCTGTGACACTAATAGATGATCGAGAAGACTTCGCTAATCGTGAACGCTTTCCGATGGCCGAGCAGGTTTTGGTCGGTGACATTGAAGAGCAGTTGAACTCGCTAGTGTTCGATCAATCGGCCCATGTTGTTTTGGTGTCGCGAGGCCATCTCCAAGACGAGAGGGCACTCAAGGCAGTGATTCGTGAACCGGTTGGATACCTAGGAATGATTGGAAGCCAACGTCGCACTCAAACAGTGCTAACCCATCTGGCTGAAGAAGGGTACGACCAAATTGATCTTGAGAAAGTAAGCACCCCGGTCGGACTTGATATAGGGGCTGAGACACCAGAAGAAATTGCATTATCTATTCTTGCCGAGATTGTGATGCTTCGAAGGGGTGGAAATGGTGGACGAATGGGTAGGCGTATGCAATTGGAAGTAGGCGAAGATCTAAAGAATTGACGATGCCATCGAGCGTATACTCTAGCCGATCGCCTTTCATGCTAGAGGGTAGGATTGACGATCAAGTAACGCATAAGTAAGGGTTCATCTGATGTCGAGTGAGATATTTAGAGAAATTCGCGAGGCTTCTGAAGCAGGAGAGCCGCGCGTTCTTGCGACAGTCGCTCGAACACGCGGATCAACTCCTCGAAAAGCTGGCGCGACAATGCTTTTACGCCCGGATGGAACGTTTCAAGGAACTATAGGTGGCGGTTGTGGCGAGGCAGAGGTGTGGCAGGATGCGATGGATACCATGGCTGATGGTACGCCACGTCTTACGGTGGTTGATCTGACGGAACCAATCGACGGAGACGATAAAATCTGCGGGGGGATCATGGAAGTGTTTGTGGAGCGTGTGACAGAGTAACGAACACCTTTTTGAGCTAGATCTGAAAAATTCGGTGATTTGGGCTCGTTTCGGTTTACAGAGAGATAATCGGCATATCGGACAATTCACCGTGCTATGATTGGTTTCCGGCGATTCTAACATCTCGCTTACAGGCGAGGTCGTGCACCATAGCCGGCACAGCAGGAGGCTGGGACGATGCTCGGAACACTGGGTTGGCAGGAATTGCTGATCATCCTCGTGATCCTCGCGTTGCTCTTCGGAGCGTCGCGCGTGTCTGATCTTGGCGGGGCGTTAGGTAGAGGTATTAGAGAATTTCGTTCCGAGGCACGCCCCTCGGACCAGGACGGTGAAGACACCTCGGACGATGTAGACGGTGACGACGCAAACGAAGACCCGGACTCGAGTTCGAAATCTGAATAGTGCAGGCGCTAGGGCTTAATACGGCTTGATGGCCCATAGGCTCACCTTAATCCCTAACGAGTACATTTACTTGGCGGTGATGTAGATGCGTGCTGTTGAGTGATTTGCGAGAATCACCAACGGATTCGAATGCGGCAATGGTTCTATGTGAGTATTTAGATGACGCTCTCTTGGCGCGCCCGTGTTGCATTGTTCGCTGGGCACGGAGCTCGTTTGGCAACTAGATGGCTTCGACGCGGTGGAGGGACAGCCCTCCCTGGGTTGGTAGCTGGGACTATTGCTCCTCGACTGATTGAGGAGCTTGTTTCTGATCGTCGATACGACACGTTAACTGTCACCGGGACAAACGGTAAGACGACAACTACCCATCTTTTGGTAACAATACTCAAGGAGGCGGGCTTCGATCCCCTCACGAACTACGCGGGATCAAATCTAGAGCGTGGCCTCATTACCGCATACCTGTCGGACATGACGGATAAAAAAGATCCGGGTCAAAATCAAACCCAGTTTGCGGTCTTTGAGGTAGACGAAGCGAATCTCCCATCACTATTACCACGCTTGCAGCCCCGGCTCGTGACATTCCTAAATTTATTTCGCGATCAACTCGATCGATATGGCGAAGTTGATTCTGTTATGGGTGGCTGGCAAGAGATGCTCGCAGGTGACTCGGCGCCGAGTCACCTGGTTCTCAATGTAGATGATCCGGTTATTGCCCGATTCGACGAATTTAATTCTGCAGGCACAGGAATAGTCGAGGATGATAAACAAAGTGTTACTACGTATGGCGTCGATGATCAGGCAATAGGGCTTCAGTTGCGAGAGCATGCAAGGGATGCAAGATTTTGCCCAAGAGGTAAGCGTTATGAATACGATGCCATTTACATGGGCCATGTAGGAATTTGGCACTGTGACTGCTGTGAGAGTAGGCGCCCTGATCCAGATGTCAGCGCACGGAAGGTTGTTTTAGAGAGCTCACGGTCGCTCGTCACGTTTTCAATTGCTGGCCATCAAATGGATTTTGAGTTGCCGCTTCCTGGTCTTTACATGGTGTATAACGCTTTGGCTGCAGCAGCATCGGCACATGCACTTGGAGTGACGCCGGAGGCGATCGTTCGTGGACTGAGTCAAGCTGAAGCACCATTTGGCCGCCAAGAACGGTTTGTTTTTGAAGACAAGGCGGTTCGCGTATTGCTTGCCAAAAACCCTGCGGGATTAAACGAAGTTATACGAATCCTTAACTCAACGGATGGGCGACTAACGGTTCTCGCCATGTTGAATGATGGTGTTCAAGATGGTCAGGATGTGTCGTGGATTTATGATGCTGAAATTGAGTTACTGGCTGATTACAAGCCTATCGTGATTGTTTCTGGAAGCCGCGCACATGATATGGCGCTACGATTCAGTATCGCTGGAATCGATCCAGACAGGATCGAACCCGATATTGAAGTAGCGCTGGATATCGCCCTAGAGAATGTAAAACCTGGTGAGCAGCTTGATGTTGTTGCTACGTACACAGCGATGATTGATATCCGTGAAGTTTTAGCACGACGTGCAGGAGTAGCGTCGTATTGGGAGCGTCCAGAACGGCGTTTATCCGTAAGAGGAAAATCATGACGGCGGAGAGGGTAAGCGTTGGTTCGATCCGGGTAGTCTCGCTCTTCCCAGATGTGATGAATGTATACGCAGACCGGGGGAACCTTCTTGCGATTCGCCATCGCGCCAGTGAGTTTGGGATCACTATCGAAGAATTCGATGTCGGTCTTGGGGAACAATTGCCGCCTGAAGCTGATTTAGTCCTTATTGGTGGAGGCCAGGACTGTGAGCAGCATCGAATAGCGACGGACCTAGCCCTACAACGAGACACGCTCCTTGCGTGGGCCGAGGGCGATACAGCGATGCTTGCCGTTTGTGGAGGGTTTCAGTTGTTTGGTCGTTGGTATCGAGATCGGCAAGGAAGAATGTTACCTGGTGTTGGATTGTTTGATGTTACGACTCTTGCACCAGATTTAGAGGGGGGGCGAGCTGTTGGAGACGTCCTCATTGATAGCGGCCTATCCGGCATTGGTGAGGTTGTGGGTTTTGAGAATCACGCCGGTCGCACATATCTTGGCCCTGCCGCACGACCGTTTGGACTAGTGCGCCATGGTAGGGGCAATAATGGTGATGATGGAACAGAAGGTGCTATCTACCGCCAGGCGATTGGGACGTATCTCCACGGGGCAGTGTTACCAAAAAACCCAAGGTTGCTAGATCGACTACTTGCCTCAGCGCTCAGTCATCGCTATCGAAAAAGTATGGAACTAGATTCGATACCATCACCGTATGCTGATAGGGCGCACGCTTCGGCTGTTGAGATCGCACGGCAAAGATCACCAATCTGGACGGCCTAAGCCAGTCAGGAGAATTGTTCAAATGAAGCCAATTGAACTTGGCGCCGAAGCTCGAAAGGGAATTCAGTAACATGTGGGAATTGCTTACGATCGAGATTCCTTGGGATCCAAATATCGTGACAATTGGTGGAGTTGTTCTGACTTGGCACGGCTTGTTCACGGCAGTCGGAATTCTTGTAGGAGTGCAGGCTGCGTTACGGATCGCACGTGTGATCGGACTTGACGAAGATGAGCTATACACGCTTGCGCTTGTAGCGGTTCCTGCAGGGATCGTTGGAGCGCGAGGTTTGTTTGTTATTGAAAACTGGGATTTTTTTGGCGATAACGTAAGCGAGATCATTGCACTGAATGAAGGAGGTATTTCTGTTTGGGGATCGCTGGTTACTGGTGTTCTCGGTGCTACGGCATGGAGCATATGGAGACATTACGATGTTCGTGCGCAGTTAGATGTAGCAGCGTTTGGGATGATCCTCGGGCTTGGTATCGGCCGTATAGGTGATTTAATCAACGGCGAGCATTTAGCTAAAGAAAGTGACTTCCCTTGGTCGGTAATCTATACCGATCCGCACTCTCCTGCTTTTGCACACTCGATCGCTACCGGTCCGCACCACCCTGCCACGACCTATGAGTTACTTGTTGCTGGAATAATCTTTTCTGCACTTTTCCCGTTGTTTTTCCGCTGGCTCTGGCGCTATCCCGGGACCACGTTTGTAGTAACAGCCGCACTATATGCCATGACACGGTTCCTATTGACCTACCTACGCTTAGATTCAGCTGAAGTGCTGTTCGGTCTTCGTGTTCCCCAAGTGATGGCGATCCTGATTTTGTTGACAGTGGTTCCATTGGGGATTTACTGGTTTCGGCAAGGCGGTAGTGATGAAAAGTTCCATCGGCGTTTATCTCCCCGAACTTCAAATGCTGAGGTTGAGCGGTGAGTACTGTCGTTACGCTTTATACAAGGAAAGGTTGCCATCTTTGCGACGAGGCGGCGATTGAGCTTCAGGCACTTGGGAGCGAGTTGCCAATAGAAGTTCAGGCGGTGGATATCGATACTGACCCGACGATGCGGATTCAGTTTAACGATATTGTCCCCGCGATTTCGGTGGGAGGTTCAGTTGTGACTGGAGCTCCAATCAATTTCGAGTTGGTACGAAACCTTATAACGGCTGGCTAGGGGGCTCGCTATTTCAATGCTGACAGACATTTCCGTAGCCTGACTGGCGATAGATTCGAAAGGACGGCAGACAGTAGCTCCTTGAGTGGCCCAGTCGAAGAGTTAGAAGAATCCCTTCCCGAAATGAACGAGCGCTTGGACTACGAGAAGGGTGAGCTTCACCGCTGCATCACCTGTTCGTTAATGGCGAAGAGGTTTGTTTTTTAGTCGGACGTGGCACCGTGCCGAATGATGACGATGAAGTGTGATTGTTTCGGCTGTTGCAAGAGGCGCCTAGATTGTAAATAGAAGTGTCTTTGATTCCTCAAAGTGTTAGTAATGAGGAGGTCCTACGAGGTATGCTAGAATCTTGACTCAACTTGTCGTGAATTATCTATGGCCGGATTCGGGAATGATGCATGCTACTGAGTACAAAGGGTGACTACGGTGTTCGCGCACTTATCGACCTCGCCAAACACGTAGGCGAGGGTCCGGTTCAGCGTGCCGAGATTGCTCGACGTCGTCAAATACCCGAATCCTATCTTGATCATCTACTAGCGCAGCTAAGGCGTGATGGCTATCTACGCAGTACACGTGGCCCTGGGGGTGGGCATGAATTGGCGAAGGCGTCTGACGAGATCACACTCCTTGAGGTTCTTGAGAGCCTAGAAGGCTCTCTTGTTCCGATCGAGTGCGTAAATGAAGAGCCGGGTTCAGCCGCGGGCGCACTTTGTGGACAGCAATGGGTGTGGCAGGACATCTATACTCTGATGCTCGAGCGCCTAGGCGGCACCACTATAGCGGATCTCGTCGAACACGAAAATCAGCACGAGCAGCGATTTGCTGCGACATACAAGATATAGCGGACTGAACGATATTCAGATGATTACAGAATCAGGAAGTCCTACGCGCACAAATTCGTGTATAGCCGGGAGTGTTCTTGATCTCGTTGGGAAAACACCTTTAGTACGTCTTAATAGGGTAATTCCTGATGGTGCGGCCGAAGTGCTTGGGAAGTTAGAGGCGTTAAATCCGGCTGGTTCAGTGAAAGATCGTATTGCGAAGTCCATGCTTCTTTCGGCTGAGGCTGCCGGCCTAATAAAACCTGGTGACACTTTGGTCGAGCCTACTTCTGGGAACACAGGGATTGGACTAGCGATGGTTTGTTCTGCTCTTGGATATCGCTTGTTTTTGACTATGCCAGATGACATGTCACTCGAACGTCGTCGCCTGCTATCTCGATATGGGGCCGATCTAGTCCTCACCCCGGCGATTGAAGGAATGACTGGGGCGATACATGCTGCAGAGCGGCTGGTGGAAGAGTATGGGTACTTCATGCCTCAGCAATTTCAAAACTCGGCGAACCCCGAGATTCATCGCCAGACGACCGGACCGGAGATTCTTGAAGCAACAAGCAACACCCTTGATGCTTTCGTAGCAGGCGTCGGAACCGGTGGGACCATTACCGGTGTTGGAGAAGCGGCTAAGAGCGCAGGTATTGATCTCTGGGTTGTCGCTGTTGAACCTAGTCGGTCTCCCGTACTCCAAGGCGGGCGAGGGGGACTGAGCGGCATTCAAGGTATTGGCGCTTCGTTTGTACCAGGTGTACTCAACACTGAGATTTACGACGAAGTAATAAGTGTTCGTGACGAAGATGCTTATGAAATGACCGGACGTCTAGCACGAGAGGAAGGCCTGTTAGTAGGTATCTCATCAGGTGCAAATGTCTGGGCTGCAATCCAAGTTGCGAAGCAACTGGGTCCCGGGAGGCGAGTGGTTACCATGCTTTGTGACACAGGAGAGCGCTATCTGAGTATCGACCTATAGACAGCGAGCAAATCGAGATGGTGTTGACTAGTAGGACAGATCGTTATTCGGAAGGACGCTTCATCTCATGACAGTAAGTGTTTATATTCCGTCACCGTTTCGACGATTGACGGCTAATTGTGAGTATGTCGATGCAGAAGGTGAAAACATCTCTCAAGTACTTAATGCGCTCGCTGGAGCATTTCCTGGATTTGGGGACTTGGTCTACGATCAGAACCGAGAAGTGCCACGGCACATTAATATTTACTTAAATAGCCAGGAAATTCATGGCCTGCAGGGAGCAGACACCCCAGTTGCTGATGGCGATCAGGTGGCGATTATCCCAGCGTTGGCGGGAGGTCAGGCATGACTAACGACAACGATATTACGGGTGGTGATATTGAGGCGCTGACACCGGAAGAGGTTATGCGTTACTCAAGGCACATAATTATGCCGCAGGTAGGGTCTGAAGGGCAGCGCAAACTTCGTGCCGCCAAGGTTCTTGTTGTGGGAGCGGGAGGCCTAGGTGGTCCAGTCGCTCTCTATCTCACACTTGCTGGAGTTGGAACGATTGGCATCACAGAATTTGATGTGGTCGACCTCTCGAATCTTCAGCGCCAAATTCTTCATCAGACATCAGATATCGATAGCCCGAAACTCCAATCTGCTAAAGAGTCTCTGATTGCCCACAACCCGAACGTAAATGTTGTTGAGCATCCGATGCCGATCACGTCCGATAACGCTATGGAAATCATTTCGAACTATGACATCGTAGTAAATGGGGCTGATAATTTTGCAACGCGATACCTAGTAAATGACGCTTGCTATTTAAGCAAAAGGACACTCGTTGACGGTGCAATTCTCCTTTTTGATGGCCAGCTTACGGTCTACAAGCCTGGTATGGGTTGTTACCGTTGCCTTTATCCAGATCCTCCTCCTCCGGGACTCGTGCCATCGTGTGCTGAGGCGGGTGTTTTGGGTGCAATTACAGGTATTGTGGGCTCAATGCAGGCAACAGAAGTGTTCAAGCAAATTCTGAATATAGGTGAGCCGATGGTGAATCGATTGTTGTTAATCGATGCCCTGTCGATGCAGTTTCGGGAGATGAAACTTCGTCGCGATCCTAATTGTCCACTTTGCGGAGAGAGACCGACTGTTACAGAGTTGATCGATTACGACGCATTCTGTGGTTCACCGCCTATTGAAGTTCCAATGGCCGCAGCATCAAATTAGGTTGAAGTGTTAGAGGTTCTTGCAGACAAAAGAAGGTAGACGCGTGATTCGTATCAGGGATCACTATCTTTATCAATAGAGGCGCATAACAAAGTATCAGGTTGCACCGCAAAGGTGGAGCTGTCGTTAAGTGAGCGGAAGGAACGATCACGATGGCCATAAAGGTTCAAGTTACTTCAGTGATCCAAAGAGCAGTCGATGGTCAGCGCGAGCTCGATGCCGAAGGTGGCACCGTTGCCGAACTGATAGACAATATTGATATGAAGTACCCAGGATTCAGGGGTCAGGTGGCTGACGATAGTGGCGAGTTGCACCGTTTTGTGAATATCTACATAAACGATGAGGACATTCGCTATCTTTCCGGTAAAGACACGATTGTTTCAGACGGCGACATTATCTCTTTCCTGCCGGCGCTTGCCGGTGGTAGTGCAGCGTGCATTGGTTAGGAACGGGTGAAGTTCGCGTTTGCGTTAACGAGGCACCTTTAAACGATCTCTAGAGTACGAAGAGTGTTGGTGGAATAGAGGGCGATGACACTATGCATTATAGAAACGTCCTCGACCTAGTTGGGAATACTCCACTTGTTGACATCACGCAGTTTTCACCGAATCCAGATGTCCAGATATTCGCGAAACTTGAAGGTCAGAACCCTACGGGTTCTGTAAAGGATCGTATTGCAAAATTTATGATTGAGGCCGCCGAAGGAGACGGAGTTCTTCATGCCGGCCAAACTTTACTGGAGCCTACTTCCGGCAATACCGGAATTGCGCTAGCTCTAATAGCATCTTTGCGGGGTTATTCACTCAAAGTAGTGATGCCTGATGCTGTTAGTCGAGAACGCATCGAATTGATAGAGGCTTTTGGCGCTGAGATCATTTACTCACCCGGTGAGCTCGGCACTAACGGGTCGGTTGCACTCGCTAAGAAAATTAGCGCTGAGCATCCGGATTGGTTCACTCCATTCCAATATGAAAACGCCAATAATCCGCGTGCTCATTATGAAACGACTGCACCCGAGATCATTACCGACCTACCTGATCTTGATGCCTTTGTTGCCGGGCTCGGAACTGGTGGTACGTTGACCGGGGTTGGTCGCCGGCTGAAAGAGCACAATCCGACAGTTCGTATTATTGCAGCAGCTCCGCATCCCGGCGATCTAGTGCAAGGCCTGCGCAGTCTTGAGGAAGGCTACATTCCGCCGGTGTTTGATGAGGCAGTGTTAGACGGCAGGATCGTTGTCGACTCCGAGACATCGTTCATGATGACAAAACAACTTGTGCAAGAGGCAGGCATTTTCGCTGGCATCTCTAGTGGTGCAGCGGTTCGAGCCGCTCAACATGCAGCCGAACGGATGGATGTTGGGAAGATCGTTGTTCTGCTTGCCGACGGCGGTTGGAAATACCTCAGCACTGGATTATGGACGAAGAACTACGCTGACATCATCGAAGATGTAGGCGAGAAGCTGTGGTGGTAGAAGTCAGTCTTGTAGTTAATCTGTCGATGTATCCAGAAAGTAACTTGGTGAGCCATACAGATGGCACTGACAGAAACTCGACTCGCGTTTCGGAAAATTAGGAGGCTGTTTTGGCAACGGGTGATACTGAGATTATCGAACTGGCGACGGGCGTCTATGCGCGACTCCATGAAGGTCTAACCAACGCGGGTATTATTGTTGGTGATGATGGAGTGCTGCTTATTGATTCGCTAAGGGTGCCATCGTTCGCCCGCGATTTGATTGAGGATGTGAAAACGCTATCGGACAAGCCGATACGCTATGTAGTCGATACGCATTCACACTGGGATCACAGCTGGGGAAATGAAGAATTTCCGAAAGCAACGATCGTTGGCCACGCTAATTGCCGGCGCGAAATGCTTGATCCGGTCATTACTATTCCTTGGCGTGAGAAAGTGGTCACGGCTGGGGATCCTTGGTCGGACGAGGCTAAAACGGTAAACATCACACCTCCTAATCTCACCTTCGAATCATCACTCCATCTCGATTTTGCTGGCCGTCCTATAGATATGCATTGGCTCGGCCGGGCGCATACCAGCGGGGATATATTTATCCATCTACCTGAGGATGGATTGTTGTTTACGGGGGATGTTGCTCAGGACAGGGGCGTGCCGTTCCTTATGGATGGTTACTTGAAAGACTGGGTCGGAACTAACGAACGGCTCATAGAGATTGAGTTCGATCATTTCATGGCAGGTCATGGACCGATTGGAGAACCCTCAGCGATTATCGAAGCGCGTGATTTTATTGCTGAACTTGTTGAGGGTGTGGAGCGTGCTATCGCCAATGGACAAGATCGTAAAACAGCGGCTTCTTCCGTCAATGCTTTATTGGAAAAGCGCTTCGGTGGTTGGCGGGGATTCGAGCGAGTTGAGGAGAGCGTCGCGTTTGCTTATGACCAGATCCAAGCCGGGTAGTTAAACAGGAGTTCTCGTCGGCGATCTGCGTGAAACGAAAGTTCTTACCTCGATCACTAAAGTACTTGTATGTACGGAAGGAAGATGAATGCTACAGATTCCTCGCGCGCTAATCGACGAGATGGTTGCTCATGCTCGTGAGGACTTACCGAATGAGGCCTGTGGTCAAGTTAACGGCCTTAACGGTAAAGCGGTGACAGCGCACCGTGTGAAGAATATCGAAGCAAGCCCCTACCGTTACTCGATGGACCCGCTCGCAATGTTAAAGTTGGAAAATGAGCGCGAAGAAAACGGGGAAACGCTGTTTGCTATCTATCATTCGCATGTTGCATCAGAGGCGTATCCTTCGCCCACTGATGTACGACAGGCCTTTTTCCCACCAGGTGATCTCGATCGTGAGCCGATGTATCCGGAGGCGGTCTATATTCTTGTTTCGCTCGCAGATGACCCTCCTCAGGTTCGCGCTTTTTATATCAGAAGCGGCGGCGAGATCGAAGAAGAACCTATAGAGGTTTGCAATAGTGCTGATAGCCGCTAAGTCCGGTATTACTCCCAAGCCGATTCAAATTGGGAAAACAACCTTTGTTTGGGGTGATCGCACATACGTAATGGGTGTGATTAACGCTACCCCAGACTCATTTTCTGGCGACGGAATACTTGATCCTGCGCGAGCCGGTGAATTGGCACTCAGTCAGGTAGAAGCGGGTGCCGATTTGATTGATATTGGAGCCGAGTCGACTCGGCCCGAGTATGATCCAATTGACGCTGCAGAAGAATGGAAGCGACTAGAGCGAGTACTGATGACTGTTCGACGCCTGATCGATGTTCCGATCTCGGTTGATACAACTAAGGCCGATGTGGCACGACGCGCCTTTGATTTAGGAGCGGATGCACTTAATGATGTGAGCGGATTGCGGGCTGATATGGATTTAGCCGATGTGCTGGCGGACTCGGGCAAGCCAGCTATCCTGATGCACAATCACCGTGGTCGCGAGCGCAGCGCGGATGTGCTTAACGACGTTCGCGACGGTCTCAGAACCTCGATTGACTTGGCTGAACGCGCAGGTGTGCTTGAGCAACAATTGATCGTCGATCCGGGGTTTGGGTTTGGTTGGGGCCCAAAGCCAAATCTTGAGATATTGCGTCGCCTTGGAGAACTGCGTGGATTCGGGCGACCGCTACTTCTGGGCACTTCGCGTAAATCGACTGTTGGGCACGTGATAGATCGTAGTCCTGATGAACGTCAGTGGGGGACCGCAGCGACTGTAGCGCTAGCGGTTCAAAGCGGCGTCGACATTGTTCGTGTTCACGATGTCGAGGAGATGAAGCAAGTAGTTCAGATGGCAGATGCCGTGGTTAGAGATTGACTGGTAGTGAATTCCGAAGTGAAGAAAATTAAACGGCAAGTCTGTTTGGGCCTGGGGAGCAACCTCGGAGATCGTGAAGCTCAGATCAGGGCTGCTCTCAGTGCACTTCAGGAGGGAGGAGTGACGATAGAGGCGGTCAGTGCCCTCTACGAGACGCAGCCATGGGGAGTTACTAGCCAATCGTCATTTCTAAATATCGCGATCCTCGGTGAAACCGCTCTTTCACCTTTCGCAATTCTAGATTTAGCGAAAGGCATCGAAGCAAAAGCTGGGCGTGATTTTGAGGCGCCCCGCTGGACGGCCCGCCCAATGGATGTGGATATCTTGCTGATCGAAGGGGAAGTGATTCAGACTGACAAGCTGAGCATTCCCCATATGCGCATGAACGAGCGGGGGTTTGTTCTCGTTCCTCTTGCGGATATAGCTAGGAGCGCCATACATCCGAAGCAACTTTGCACAGTAGGCGATCTCCTAAAGAAATTGCCGAGCGCAGAGCTGGCAGGGGTTATCAAGCGGAAGTCGGTTGGCTGGCATGAGACAGGTTAATGTGCGTGCGAGGGCATGCACCCCTTTTCGGTAACTGATCGACTGGATGGCTGCGATTTCGTAATAGTTGTTGCTGCTCGACCACCAATGTCGGAGGCGATTCTTTAATAGTTAAGTAGTTGCTGCACTGTCGAAGTCGTCAGGGTGGTCCCAATTGGTTGTTTTCATTGTGTAACCAACCCAGAAAGCCATCGAAGCTGCTGCTAGAAGTCCGGCAAAGACTGGAACAGCCAAGGCTGTGTAAGAACGACGACTAATTCCGATACCGAACATGAGGATAGAGAGCGCAGCTCCTGTCATTAGAGCATTGCCCGCATTACGTGACTGGTTCTGCGTCATTAGTTCCACTCTCATGTGTTGCGCTTGTATCGAGTTGCTCCCGAATGTCAGGTGGGAGCATGTTAGGTATACCGTCTTTGATCGGAAAGACGTGACCCTCTTCGCAGCGGAGGGTCCCGTTCAGCACTTCCCCATTTTCTTCACGCGTTACCTCGAGGGTGAGTTCGCTCTTTGTGACGGGGCATACGAGGATATCCATTAAGCTATGGCGCATAGGTGCTAGCTTCCCTGTCTGCAATCGTTGCGGTGCCACCGATCATAGGAATGTCTGAGGAGCGAAGCAACGAGATCTTTCTTAATTGACGTATGGCTATTAGTAGTGGGTTCGAGTCGTAGTAGACTCAGCTTCGTTTTGTTATCCATTCCGATGGGTAGAGATGCTGAACGAATGTTTGTGGAATGAGAAGCGTTATGTCGAAAGATGCTGATCGGGCTCACAGTCTATCGCAGCTACCTGACGATGAACCGTCAGTTTTGACGTCAATGAGAATGATTCCACTGCACCGAGCCGTAGCTCGGATTACTCCTGACTCGATAGCTGTTAAGCAATCACGGGCTGGCTTGGTAGGACCGCTTGTTGCACTTACGATCACGGCTGTTTCAGTTTGGTTAATGACCGTCTTCATCTCCGTCCTCCCACTTGCACTGTTAGTTCTGTTGCTAATTGTCACGATCCTGTTTGGTCCGTTAGGCGTTATTGGCCTTGTTAATAATGTTGCCGGAACTAGTTTCATAATGGAGCGAGAAAAACAATCCGCGCGTTGGCAGCAAGGGCTCCTAGGTTTGGGTATCGGCACCTATGAGCTCGTTCCATTTTGGGACATCGACCACTTTGAAGTGATCACGGACTACGATGATGTGCTGGGCTCGGGGATTGAACAGGATGTTGTGCATTGGGAGGTTATTTTGGTGAAGACCAATGCCCGTGAACTCGCTGTCGGAAGTGTCGTAGCGGCTAGGCTTCTAGCGTTTGAGGCTGGTAAACGGGCAAACGAGTTGGCTGTTGCTCTGGGCGCTATGTCGGGCGGAAGCGTGGAACTTGCTGAGCTCGAGGGGATTCATGATCCAGAGAAGGACTGAATAGAATTTGACGAGTAAGCTACCAATTTAGCTGGGCGCTTCTACTTAGAAGAAGATGTTGCGTGGGGGAGGTGGTTTATGGATAGGGCAATGGAACTAATTCGTGACGCAAGGACAGTCGCTGTGGTGGGCGTTTCATCGAATCCAAAGCGACCCTCGAATGAAGTTGCGACCTACCTTCAAAATCAAGGTTTTAGGGTGTATATGGTTAATCCCAGAGAGACGGAGGTGTTGGGTCAACCTGCATACGCGAGCGTGAGTGATTTGCCAGAGGAGGTAGACATTGTCGATATCTTCCGGCGTTCGGAGGATGTTCCGCCGATAGTGAATGATGCGATTGCGGCTGGCGCAAAGACGATCTGGTTGCAGCTGGATATCTCTAACGAGGAAGCGGAGGCTTGTGCTCGTGAAGCCGGACTCGATGTGATAGTTGATCGTTGTACGAAGATCGAGCATCTGAAGTTGTAATGGTGAAAACTAACTGCTGTGCCCGCTTGGCCTGGTGCTCATGTTATGATACTCGCCTACACGGTGCTCTTCGAAAGTCGCTCGTTTGACACATAGCCTTCGTGAGAAGTGCGGAGTGTTCGGAGTTTTCGCTCCTAGCGAAGACGTAGCTCGGCTTACCTTCTTCGGACTTCACGCTTTGCAACATCGTGGTCAAGAATCAGCTGGTATAGCTACGAGTGATGGCAAGCGCATTCGGATCTTTGCCGAAATGGGTTTGGTAACTCAAATTTTTGACGAACGAGCATTGGCAGGATTACCTGGTACACACGCGATTGGCCATACTCGCTACTCGACTACCGGTTCGAGCCATATAGGCAATGCTCAACCATTTTTAGTTCAGGGTAATAACGGTCCGCTCGCTCTCGCTCATAACGGCAATATTGTTAACGCGGAGCTCCTTCGTGAGGGACTTGAGGAAGACGGAGTTAGTTTCGAGTCCTCTAGTGATACAGAGGTAATCGCGAGGCTGCTAGGTAATGCAACAGGCGCGACCTGGGAGCACCGATTTGCACATCTAATGCGGCGCGCGACAGGCGCTTACTCGCTTACGATTCTTATTCCGGAAGGTGTGTTTGCGGTTAGAGACCCGATGGGAGTCCGTCCACTCTGTATCGGTGAATTAGATGATGGTTATGTGTTTGCTTCTGAAACTTGTGCACTTGATCATCTCGGTGCTCGCTTTCTTCGTGAAGTTGAACCAGGGGAAGTGGTGCTAGCTGATGAAGATGGATTGAGTTCATTTTTTCCGCTTGGACGGCAAGATTCCGGTGGTAACGTTCAGAAGATGTGCCTGTTCGAGTTCATTTACTTTGCCCGCCCAGACTCTCGACTGAGTGGGCAGTTATTACATCCGGTGCGTATGCGGATGGGAGCGGCGGCGGCCCGCGAACATCCTGTGGACGCTGATTTAGTGATTGGCGTTCCGGATTCTGCCACTGCTGCTGCCATTGGCTATGCACAAGAGTCTGACATCCAATATGCCGAGGGCTTGATGAAGAATCGCTATGTAGGACGTACCTTCATCCAGCCTGATCAGCGATTACGGGAGCAAGGCGTTTACCTCAAGTTCAATCCGTTAACTGAGGTGATTGCCGGGAAGCGTTTAGTAGTTGTCGATGACTCGATTGTTCGAGCGACCACTACACCTCGACTAGTGAAGATGTTACGAGATGCTGGTGCGGAGGAAGTTCATCTGCGTATTACTTCGCCACCGATAGAGCATCCTTGTTTCTATGGGGTGGATATGGCGACCCGCGCAGAGTTGGTCGCTGCTCATAATAGTGAGGAGGAAATCGGTGAGCTCGTAGGAGCCGATTCATTGCACTATCTCTCAATTGAGGCAACGATCGAAGCTACAAATATGATGCAAGGCTCGCATTGCGTTGCTTGTTTTACAGGTAACTATCCAAGTGAAGTTCCACTTCAACTGGACAAACTGGCCCTAGAGGTGAGTGATTCTGACGAAGCGCGCGACCGACACGCGCTTCCTGTACTTGAACGAATTAAGGTTTGAATGTCTTTAGGATAAGTTCAGTGAATAAAAGACTATTTCGGTTAGCAATCAGAACTTACTCTTCTTATTCGGTAGCGCCCTTTTCTCTCAGGAACGACATATGACAGGTTCATCGGTTACTCCATTGCGCTACATCGATGCGGGTGTGGATGTAGAGGCGGCAGACGCGACAGTTCTTCAATTCGCGGCGATCGCAAAGCGGACTATGCGACCCGAGGTGCTTTCAGGTGTAGGGCCGTTCGCTGGACTATTCCATGTTCCAGAAGGGTACGGTGACCCAGTACTGGTTGCGAGCGCTGATGGAGTTGGCACTAAGTTACTCATTGCGACAGCCCTTGATCGATATGACACGATTGGTGCAGATTTGGTGAATCATTGTGTAAATGACATTTTGACTACTGGTGCGCACCCTCTTTTCTTTCTCGACTATTTGGCAACAGCAGATTTGTCACAAGAGCATAGGGTGGATGTTGTTGCGGGGATTGGTAAGGCTTGCGCTGAGCAGAACGTTGCATTGCTCGGCGGCGAGACAGCGGACATGCCAGACCTCTACCGGTCAGGCGATTTTGATCTGGCAGGTTTCATAATAGGCGTCGTCGATCGACATAACGTGATCGATGGTTCGCGATTAGCAGCTAGTAATGTATTGGTAGCTTTTCCGTCAGGTGGATTGCAAACAAATGGCTACTCACTGGTTCGTGAGATTTGGTCACTTGGCAAGGGTCGAGGTGCCAGCCATGATCGTGAGGTTCTGGATACTTCCTATGGAGAGCTCGACGGCACCCTTGGCGATGCGTTGCTCGCAGTACATCAGTCTTTCCTTTCGCCACTTGAGCCATATCTTGGTGAGATAAACGGGATTGCCCACATCACAGGAGGTGGGATTCCAGGCAACCTATCGCGATTATTTACTGGCCCGACTGAACATCTTGGAGCGAAAATCAACCCCGAAAGTTGGGAAACACCAGCGATATTTAATTTGATCCGGAGAACCGGGAGCGTAGAAGAAGCAGAGATGTTTCGAGCATTTAATATGGGTGTTGGCATCATTGTTGCACTTGATGCGGAGAGGGCACAGGTCTTGTTAGAGGAGCAACCGCAAGCCTGGCAAATTGGCGAAATCTTTGAGAGATCTAGTGACACTGAACCGGTTCTTGGTTTACCAACCTGATACTCGTAGTTGAATGTGAACGACGAAGGGACGAGCGGTGAGAGCTATCCTCGCCGTCTATGACAAGCGCGGCATCGTTGACTTTGCTAAAGGTCTATCTGATCTCGGTTGGGATTTAGTTGGTACCGGTGGTACCGCACGTGCTATTGCGGAAGCAGGATTACCGATTGTTGAAGTCGCCTCATATACTGGTAGCGCAGAGATGCTTGGTGGTCGCGTTAAGACACTTCATCCGAAGGTGCACGGGGGTATTCTCTATCGACGCGGACATGAGAGTGACGAGGCTGAGGTAGTTCGCTATGAAGTGCCTTCAATCGATCTTGTGGCGTCAAATCTTTATCCATTTATAGAAACAGTGAATAAAGTTGACGCAGAGTTAGCTGAAGCACTCGAGCAAATTGACATTGGTGGTCCGACCATGATTCGGGCGGCTGCTAAGAACCATCCGTGGGTGCTTCCGGTCGTTAGCCCTGATGATTATCCGTTGGTGCTTAAGGCATTAAGCGAGGTTGATGTTTCTCAGAATTTGCGACGCCGGCTTGCTGCGAAGGCATTTCGGCACGTTGCCCATTACGATACTGCTGTTGCGGAATATCTAAGCGCGCGGGACGAACCTTTTTCAGAGCAATTCACGATTGCTGCGACTCGGCTCGAGCATTTGCGGTACGGAGAGAATCCGCATCAGCAGGGGGCGTTTTACCGTCTAGATTCGGTACTGAATCCTGAAGCCGGTATAGGTGGATTTAAGCAACACCACGGTAAGGCGATGTCCTATGTCAATGTTCTGGATGCTGATGCGGCTTTCAATGTCGTAGCAGACTTTGAAGGTGCTGCAGTAGCCATCATCAAACATACAAATCCAGCATGTTTTGCAACTGCGGAAGGTGATGCTGTCAGTTTGTCAATGCTTTACGAGCGTGGGCTTCGTGAAGGTGATCACTTATCTGCTTATGGTGGAATCGTGGCGACTAACAAGGTTGTCGATCTGGAGTTTGCTGAAGCATTACGAGATGTACGCAGCCCAGATGGTGGCGGGAGAATGTTCTACGAGATAGTTATCGCCCCTGATTATGACGAGGACGCACTCGAACACCTCAAGAAAAAGTCCAAGGACCTCCGGATTCTCAGTGCACCTTTAGGCGATCCTCGGTATCCACACCCCGAGATTCGTTCAGTACGTGGCGGTCTACTTTTGCAGGACAGTGACGTTTCGGTTGAGACCCGTTTTGAAATAGTGAGTAAGCGGAAGCCTAGTGAGGCTGAGGGCTTCGATATTCATGTTGGTTGGGTTATTTCGAAACACGTGAAGTCAAATGCGGTTGTCTTTGTAAAGGATGGTGTACTGATCGGGATGGGTGCTGGGCAACCGAATCGTGTGGGTAGCGCGAAATTGTGCGCAGAACAAGCTGGTAAGCGTGCCAAAGGTGCAGTTGCGGCAACCGATGCATTGATTCCATTCCCAGATACGGTCGAAGTTTGTGCTGATGCTGGTTGTTCGACAGTCGTTCATACAGGGGGTTCGATTCGTGATGATGAATCGATAGCGGCAGCAAATGAACGGGAAATTTCACTGGTCGTGACCGGTGTACGTCACTTCAGGCACTAGTTATGGCTTCAGTTGATCTGGTTATTCCCTGTTACAACGAAGCTCATGTGCTTGAAGGCAGCATCGATCGACTCTTGTCATTTCTCGCTGGTCGTAGTGAACACGATTGGCGGATTATAGTTGCTGACAACGCTTCCACTGACAGCACTCTTCAAGTTGCTCGGAAGTTGGAAGAAGCTCATTCCAGATTGTTGGTGGTGCTTCACATTCCGGTGAAAGGCCGTGGGTTAGCCTTGCGAAACGCTTGGTTGACTTCCAGCGCCGACATTTGCGCTTATATGGACGTTGATCTTTCGACAGATTTGCAGCACCTGCCATCATTAATTGATCCGTTGGCGCGCCAGGAGGCAGATTTGTGCTTTGGCACCCGGCTTCATGATGATTCGCAGACTGAACGAAGTTTTCGTCGAGAATTCATTTCAAGGAGCTATGTATGGATTTTGCGACGGTTTGGTGGCTTAAGGGTGACTGATGCCCAGTGTGGTTTCAAGGCTATCCGTACCGAGGTGGCTAGATCATTGTTGCCGGTGGTTGAGGACACGGGATTTTTCTTTGATTCGGAATTGCTGATTGTGGCGCAAGAGAATAACTTTCGATTACTTGAGGTGCCGGTGAAGTGGATAGATGATCCAGACAGCCGAGTGAATATATGGCAGACAGCCCTCAATGACCTGCGTGGACTCTGGCGCGTGCGGCGCGGAGGGGTTCCTCGCGCTGTCCGCTCTAGCGGTAACTTTGGGTAGGTTTTTTATCTGATGAGAGTAGTTTTTGAAGCGGGTCGAGGATTATTGATTGGTCCGTTGCCTTGACCTTATTTAGGCTGCTGGCTACTTTCGCCATACCTCGTATAGGGATGCCATGCGAGTTTTTAGATGTGGGCATTGACTGTCCGTTGGTTGGAGGCGATCGTGCTAGGTGAAGGCGAAGGGCTCGAGCTGCTCGCCGTGTTTGTCACCTTCATGTTGGGCCTTGCAATAATGGTCCTACTCGGAAAGTGGTGGGAGGCGTAGCAAGAATGCTATGTCTCAATTCCATCGGCACGGAACTGGGGTAGTTGATGGCGACGACGGAGCAGCCACAGGGTCGATCTTTAGGTGATCGACTTTACGATGGCGCTTTCAAGAATCGGCTTTGGAAGTCAATCTTTCGATCCGGCTATCCGAACACGCCACGCAATCAGATGCTTGCTGTTGCAACAAACGTTTTTTTGCATTTGCATCCAACCCGTATCCACCGAACGCATGTCAAGATCACTCACACCTTCTGTTTGGGCGGACTGTCATTCTTCCTGTTCCTCGGGCTTACGATTACCGGCGTTCTGCTGATGTTCTACTATGTTCCGTCCGTGGAGCGAGCCTATGGCGACATTCTTGCATTAGATACCGATGTACGTTTCGGTAAGCTCCTGCGCAATCTTCACCGTTGGATGGCTCACGGGATGGTACTAACTGTGCTTATGCATATGATGCGGGTCTTCTACACGGGAGCGTACAAACCCCCGCGGGAATTTAACTGGGTTGTAGGAGTTGTGTTACTTGTATTGACGCTACTGCTTTCATTCACCGGTTATCTTTTGCCTTGGGACCAGCTTGCTTTGTGGGCGATTACGGTTGGCACAAACATGGTTGGTTCGGCACCGATTCTTGGCGAGCCGAATCGATTCGTGCTTGTTGGCGGCTACCAAGTTGG
>DKLZ01000056.1 GCA_002455955.1 Dehalococcoidia bacterium UBA6627 | reverse complement strand
CCGGTGTCAGTCCGATCGATACAGACCGACTCAGGAACATCGCCCATCTTGGATACGCGACCCGAGACTTCACGTACCGCAACCACGGGCGCAATCCTGATCCGGAACCTCTTTACGTAGAACTCATATCACCGAGTGGAGCAATCTGGACTTGGGGTACGAACAAAACTGCCCATCGCATCACTGGAAGTGCAGGTGACTTCTGCCGTGTTGTTACACAACGTATCAACTATCGAGACACTGCCCTTGTGTACTCGAGTAGTACTGCCGAAGAATTCTTGAAGATCGCCCAGGCCTTCGCTGGGCCACCAGGCGCCGGACGAGCACCGAAAACCAATAGCTAACTCTTCTTTAAAATTTCGGAAGGATAGGAAGTTCCAACAATCCCTTTAGTTTTGAACTTCTCGAGTTCTTCCGGCTCATAGCCAAGGAGATCAAGATATATCTCTTCATTATGCTGCCCCAGCTTTACTGGTGGCATACGAATCTCAGTCGGAGTATGAGCCATCTTAATCGTCATCCCAGGGTAACGATGTGTTCCAATGCCAGGTACCGTGATCTCCTTAAAGAAGCCCCGCTCATTAAGATGTAGGTCACTCAGTGCGTCTAGCGGATCGTTCACCGGCGTTGCAACTACACCTGCAGCTTGCAAAGCATGGAACAGTTCCTCTTTGTGATGCACCTTTGTCAGGACTGACAGTTTGGCATCGAGCTCATCACAATGTGCCAGACGTTGCTCACCGGTGATAAAACGATCATCTGTAACTATTGAAGGTTCACCAAGTACTCTTACAAGCGATGCAAACTCTTCGTCAGTACCAATATCAATCGCGATCCACTGATCATCGCCTTCCGTCGGATATACGTTGTGTGGAGCGTGCCATCGATGGCGATTTGCCTGTGGCAGAGTATCTCGACCATTCATCGTGTATTCGGAAATAAATTCAGCAAGCGTCGGGATAAACCCCTCCGTCAGAGGTAATTCGATCAGTTGTCCCTCGCCAGTCCGGTTGCGATGGCGAAGCGCCATCGCAACCGCTATTGCTCCCTGCACACCCGATATACCATCGGCAGCGAGTGTCTCACCAAGAATTTCCGGGGAAGCATCCGCGTATCCACGCAGAACTGTATGCCCTACCATCGCCTCTACATGCGTCCCAAATGCTCGATAGTTTTGATAGTCACCATCGAGGCCGAATGCTGGCATTCGCAGCATAATTAAGCGCGGATTCACCTCACGCAGCACTTCCCATCCAATATCGGCTTTGTCGATAGTTTCCGGAACGTTGTTCTCCACGAAAACATCGCACTTTTCGATCAGGCGCAAGAATGCAGCACGTCCTTCCTCTGACATCACATCACATGCCATCGATTTCTTATTGCGAGCATGGGAGTTAAATGCCGCAGCACGATTCCAAGGGTCTTCACCAGGCTCCATGTCGGGATAGAACGGCTGCTGCCCATTCTCGACAAGAAGTTCAGCCTGAGCTCGGCTAATAATGTTCTCAGCCATCCGAGTGTTAGGTTGTATTTTGTTCACCGGTTCAACTCGGATCACTTCCGCACCCCATTCCGCCAACAGTTGAGTAACGTGCGGGCCTGCCCAGACGACAGTGACGGCAGCAATGCGAATTCCCTCTAATGGCAATGATTTATGGGGCTTCGATGACGCTAGTTCTTGCGACGTTTGATTATGGTCGCGTGGAGCCCCCCAAGGAGCCTCTAACGCATCCTGATGTTCTCCGAGCAACGGCGCACGGTGCGCATGCGGACGAGGTGAATCAGACATCAGGAATGGACGACCCGGGTATATTAATCGTCCGGCTTCAGGGTGCTCGATCGTCTCCCAATACCCTCGGCGACGATAATGTTCGTCGTTTAATAGATCAGCGACCGTCATCAATGCACCGGCAGGCAGTCCGGCATTTTGAGCGTCACGCAATGCTTCTAGTTTCGATTTCGCTGCGAGATAGGCATGGTACGAACCATCGATCTCTTCGTAGAGTTTTGGCGGCATGAGCGAAGCCGGTGCAAAGAGTTCAGGATGATCGAGCAGGTCCTCGCGACCAATTATCTTCAACAATTTGGGAAGGCGACGAGTGCCCTCAGCTTGAATATTGACATAGCCGTCTATGCAAGATTTCGGCCCTGATGCCAGACGTCTACTCGTACCGCTGGCACGCTTCGGTGAAATTCCAGAATACGCTGCTGCAGTTAGATGTATTACACGCCGATCCCGGCAACCTACCTGACATTCATATATTGAGATGTCTGCGTAATCGCCGCCGGTACGGTCACCTGATTCCACCCGCAATCGAATCAACATCGCAGCAAGAGCAACCGTGAGACCAGCATGATAATGGGCGTAGTGCCCACCTAACTTCAGAGGTTCACGCTCTCGATTACCTGTCTGATGAAGCGGGCCTCCCATAGCCTGTAATGTCAGCTCGGATCCTCGATAGTCGCGGTATGGGCCATCTTGGCCGAATGGGGTAATCGAAATGACCGCTAAACCAGGATTCGAATCAGCAAGCACACGAGGGTCCCAACCCCAATCGGCTGGCTGTCCAGGAGGGTAATCCTCCAACAAAATATCCGCCTCGGTCGCTAATCGTCGGATAGTTTCCGCACCCTCCGCTGTAGACGGATCCGACACCATCGAGCGCTTATTTGTGTTCAGGTGTAAAAATAACCCAGAGCGTTCCAAATGCGGTTCATCACCCGGAAACGGACCGTAACGTCGTGATGAATCACCTTCAGGCGGTTCAAGCTTCACAACGTCTGCACCGTAATCAGCAAGCAACTTGCTCGCGAACGGACCAGCAATATCTCGCGTGAGATCCAAGACACGGATACCGACCAGTGGTGCGACCATCTACTTCACTCCGAGTTCGTTACTGGAAATTACCAGCCTCGACCGAGAACACTTTGATCCAAAGTGAAGATAGCATCATGACTCAAATCAAGTCCTTGGGTAGGTCAGTCTCTCGCGATTTCGAAAGGAGAAGTCACCGTTCGCGAAGCCGAATCATCTGGTCGATCACCATTATGATCACGAACCCAAACATTGCGAGACCAGCTCCTGTTGCTATCGAATCATCGGGAGTACCGAGACTCGTAGTCTCAATCCCATCTGGCCAAGGCCATAGCACTCGAGTTGAACCTATCATTAGCCCGATTAAACCAGCTATTACTGTATCCCGGTGTCGATCGAGTAAGTGGTAAAGCAACTGCGCGAATAGCGCAAGCCCGATC
>DKLZ01000040.1 GCA_002455955.1 Dehalococcoidia bacterium UBA6627 | reverse complement strand
GGATTGCGGAGAGGCCAACGCCGCCGGCACCAAATACCGCCACCGTTGATCCAGGGGAAACTTTTGCGGTATTTAGCGCTGCCCCGACACCAGTTGTCACGCCACAGCCGATTAATGCCGCTTGCCCGAAAGGGAAATCTTTTTCGATTTTTACGATACCGTTCTCGTGGAGTAGCATTTGTTCTGCGTAGGAACCGATGCTGGCTAATTGAGTGAGCATCTCACCGTTTTGAGAAAGACGCGGTCCTTGCGCGTCCGATCGCGTTGGTCGGTTGCTGCATAGATGTGTGCGTCCAGTAAGGCAGTAGTCGCATTGTCCACAGAATATCGAGAGGCAGGCGATGATATGGTCGCCTGGAACTACCTCGGTGACATTTGGACCGACTGCCTCGACAACACCCGCAGCCTCATGGCCGAGAATTGTGCCACTGGGAGTCGTGTAAAGCCCCTCAATAAAATGCAAATCGCTATGGCAGACGCCACTAGCTGCTGTGCGCACCAGTACTTCTCGATCGACGGGATCGGCAATATCGATCTCTTCGATCGTTAGTGGTTCCTGAACGGCAGTAAACATTGCAGCCTTCGTCATTTTGAGCTCCTTCCGAACACGATGAGATAGATACAGCAGTAGCTCGATGATTGTAGTCAATTTGGTAGCGAATAGGAGGTCCGATATTGCACCTATCGGTAACTCTTTACGAGCTGGGGTTGGTCAGAGTGCTTGTACTGAACCTGACATAACGATGAGCGTCGGTACATACATTTCCGCACGACTAGTTTATGATGCGCATCGTGTACCACGGATGTAATCTATATGGAGGCGCAATATGGAACTTGGTGGATATGCCAACCGAGTGGCCAGGATCGATTTAACGTCAGGTAACGTCAGTTACGAAGAGATCAACGAGAAAGATGCTCGTCTCTACATAGGTGCCCGAGGACTCGGGGTGAAATATCTCCTCGATAACGGACCGACTGTCGATCCAGACGGTCCAGATAACATGCTTGCTTTCATGAATGGACCACTTACAGGATCAGAAGCGACGATGAGCGGTCGCCTTGCTGTCGTTACGAAATCTCCCCTCACTGGAACGATCACCGATAGCCACATGGGTGGTTGGAGCGCTGCTCGTCTGCGATGGGCAGGATTTGATGCCCTGCTCTTCAATGGGCGATCCGAAACCCCTGTTTATGCCTATATTACGGACGGTAAGGTCGAGCTACGGCCGGCTGATGATATATGGGGTAGGGGAGTGCATGAAACAGTTTCACATTTCCAAGAGCGTTACGGAGACCCTCTCTCAGTGATGGCGATCGGTCAGGCTGGTGAGAATCAAGTTCGGTTTGCTTCGATCATCAATGAAGACGATCGTGCAGCAGGTCGTGGCGGAACAGGTGCGGTTGCCGGAGGTAAAAATCTCAAGGCGGTAGTGGTCAAAGCTGACGACAGTACAATGCCGAAGGCAGCTGATCGGGATGCTTGGCGGCCTGTCCATCAGCGCGCACTCAAGACGATCCTCGACAGTGAGGTAACTGCACCAAGGACAGGTGGACTTTCGGTTTACGGAACTAATGTCTTAATGAACCCGGTGAATGCAGTGGGTGGAATCGGTACGCGAAATTCGCAAGAGACGCAGTTCATGGGTGCAGAAAAGATCAGTGGTGAGACAGTGCGTGAGGATCTGCTCGTAGGCGATCCCACGTGTCATGCTTGTCCAGTCGCTTGCAAGATCGAGGTCGAAATTAAGGATGGCCCATATGCTGGGCTTCATATGGAGTCTCTGGAGTACGAACCGGCCTGGTCATTGGGAGCGAACTGTGACAATGATGATCCGCGAGTCCTCGCGAAGATCATTGATCAATGCAACGACTATGGGATGGACGCTATCGAGATTGGCAACGTGATTTCGATGTACATGGAAGCTACTCAGAAGGAATTCGTTAGTGGCGGTGGGATTGCTTGGGGTGATACAGAAGCGATGGTTGAGGCTGCAGATCAAATAGCGATGCGTGAAGGACTAGGAGATCTGCTGGCTGAAGGAACAGCCAAAGCGGCCGAACAGATTGGTCATCCTGAAATCGCGATGGCTGTGAAGGGGCAGGCTGTGGCTGCGTACGATCCACGTGCGCTCAAGGGCGAAGCTATTGGATACGCAACCAGCAATAGAGGAGCGTGCCATCTCCGTGGCTATACGCCGGCTTCAGAATTGCTCGGCATCCCGGTCAAAACTGATCCGCTTGAATGGAAAGGTAAAGGAGAGTTGCTAAAAATTTTCCAAGACCTGCATGCATTCAGTGACTCGCTAGACCTTTGTAAATTCTCAGCATTCGCTGAGGGAGCCGAAGAGTACGCGGCACAATATGAAGTGCTTGTTGGCGTGCCAATTACCGCTGATGATGTGATGATCGCTGGAGAGCGGGTTTACAACTTGGAACGCTACTTCAATAACCTCAACGGTTTCGATGGGAAAGACGATACTCTTCCGTCTCGCTACCTCGAGGAACCGGGAACAGGTCCGGCATCGGGTTCAGTAGTAGAACTCGATGAAATGAAGTCTGAGTATTACGCTGCTCGTGGCTGGGAAGATGGTGTTGTCCCTGAATCGAAACTTCGTGAACTGCAAATCATTGATTAGCTAAATTTCGAGCGGTAGTCGCGATGATCGAAGTTAAGTTATATGCGACATTACGGTCGCTCGTTGGTAGCAAAAGTGTCATGTTCCAGAACAACGCCGATACAGTCGGCGTTGTTCTGGAAGAATTGATACAGAAATTCCCAGACCTTGATGGAGCCATATTTACGGAGCCTGACGTGGTACGTCCATTTGTGGCGATAATGGTTAACGGGCGAGATATTCGGCATCTAAACGGTCTCGAAACGATGATTCATAGCAACGATACAGTGGATATCTTTCCACCCATCGCCGGCGGATCAGCTCCTTGTACTAGGAATCGTTTCGCTTGAGCGAGATAATGGAACTCTCGTTACGAGGTCTTCCGGAATGGCTAATCCGGGAATATTTCAAGGAAATGAATGCTTGCCTAGTAGGCAACGAAACCGAGGCTACCAAGGCGATTGGAGATGGATGGTCGGTTAGCTGGACGCAGCAACAAGTGCAAATTCGAGGTAGTCGAGAATTAGGATTGACTCAGATTGATCTTGTTTTTGTTGGAAGTGCGATAGGTCAGGTTCACGACGAGTTTATGAAGAAGGCGCAGCGAGGAGGAGGGTAGTCTGGGCACTGCTGCGGTAGGTATTTTTAGTGACTAATACTGCTCGATCGCGATCAGCGATATTTCCATCCCCGATCGTTTCTGCTGATGCCGTTGACGATGTCGCAAATGCGATCGATGACGCAGGAATCTTTGGACTAGACCTCGAATTCATGACCGAAGGTCGTTATGTCCCTGAATTGTCGCTGGTTCAGGTTGCCTGGGGTGACATTGCAGATCCGAACGTCGCTGCGATCGATCCACTAAAGGTAAATATCGATCCGATCTTGGACTTGATCGATGATCCTCAAATCGTAACAGTGATTCACTCAGCCCAAGCTGATCTTGCATTACTAGGAGCACATTATCAGGTGCGAGCAGGTGCGCTGGTTGATACTCAGATTGCAGCAGCATTTCTTGGAGCCGGTGATCAACTTGGCTACGGGACGCTTGTACAACGAATAACCGGTATAGAGCTTGATAAAGGCGCACAGTTTACGGAATGGTCTCGGCGCCCACTTTCTGAAGAGCAAATCGCGTATGCATTGGATGATGTTAGATATCTTCAAAGGATCTGGGATCAATTGCAGGCAGAGTTAATAGAACATGATCGTCTTGCGTGGGTAAGAGATGAGTGCGATCGACTAGCGGAAGGATGGTCGCGACGCACACCTCCTGAAGAGATGTACAAGCGCATTCGAGGCTGGAATAGCCTTAAGCGTAAACAACTGGGCGCGTTGCGCGCAGTGTCGGCGTGGCGTGAAGAAGAGTCACTCGATCATAATCGTCCCCCCGGATGGCTGTTGAATGATCGCACGCTACTTGAACTTTGCCGTCGTTCTCCTCAAGACGAATCTGGTCTACGTGAGATTCGTGGTATGGGTAGCAGTACTGTAGATCGTTACGGCCAAGAAATTATCGAATTGATTCGCTCTGGAATCGACGACCCACCTGAGAAACCCGAGAAGCCTCTGCGAGTTCCGAATGTCGGACAAGCTTGGACCACTATCATCAGCGGAATCGTTCAAACGCGCTGCCATGCGGCAGCGATAGCTACACGATTTGTGGCTACTCGTTCGGATATAGAAGACGTTATTACATGGTGGCTTATCGGAGATAAGGATATCGAACCAGAGATACCATTACTGAGTTCGTGGCGACGAGATGTCGCGGGGCAAGACATCCTTGATTGGCTCAGCGGTGATACGATGATCGCTGTGGATCAGTCAAAGATGGGTATAACGATTATTCCGCGATCGCAATAGCATGCTCCGGCTTTCACGGTGAATCTTCTTCCATTTACCATTGATGTTAGAACTGAGGTAGCACTGTCTTTGCAAAGAGTTCTGCTGGTTCCCGAGTATCACGGCCAAAGAATTCGATCATAAACATGGTGCAACCGAGTTCGAGATGCTTGCCGATCTGATCGACGATCCGATTAGGGGATCCGGTGATCGCGAGTGGTCCAGTCGGGTCACCCATATGGCCCCCAAAAATTTTCTGCGCGAGTTCAATCATAGGTCCGGCTTCATCTTCGTTGGGAGCTATTGCGACAAGGCACTGCTGCGAAATCGTGATGTCGTCATGGTTCCGATTGATTTTATCCATCGACGCGTGCAGGGCATTGATGTTTTCGGGGAGATTACTCTGGGAGCCAGCTGGATTATTCCAGATGGAAGCTTCACGGGCAGCCAGTGGTAATGTTACTTGCTTCCCAGTCCCTCCAATCAGGATTGGGACTTCCCGAGGAGGTTTTGGTTCCGTGACGAGGTCTGTCGCGTTTACGAATTCTCCTTGCATTGTGACTGGGGCGTCTGAATTCCACATTTGCTTGAGGAGTGAAACCGTTTCTTTCAGTTGACGTGCACGGGCAGGCCCCTCTGGGAACGGTACTCCAAAGTTTGTGTATTCGACTGGCATCCAACCGGAACCCAAGCCAGCAATAATACGGCCGCCAGCAATGTGATCGGCAGTTGCGATCGTTTTACCTAAATGCTGAGGGTTGCGCATACCAGCAGGTGTGACCAGTGTCCCGATTTCAACATTTTGGGTCTTTGCGGCTAGAGCTGCTATGAGGGTCCATGCTTCAAGCATCGGTATTTGAGGTGACTGCGGTCCGTACAGATGATCATTGACCCAAATAGAGTTAAAGCCGAGGTTTTCGAATTCGACCGTCGCGGCTTCTGATTGTTCCCATGTTCTCTTGATTTGAGGAACCATCACACCGAAATGAGGCTTTGTCATTGTGTCTCCTCTGTCTATTACACCGGTCAGCAGCTAACGGATTCTTGATCCAATTAGGAGGACGTTCTCGGAATACTATATGCGATACGCATTAGCCTCGCCCCAATGCATGGATCTGTCCAGTGATGATTTTCAGTAATGGTGTGTCCAAGCCCAATTCGGTGGCCCGTCTCAGTGGGGCTTCGAATATAGCTTCGACTTCCATTTCACGTCCCTCGACGAAATCGATCATCGTACTCGGACGGTAGTTTGTCATTTTTTCGGTGCGTGTCATCATGGTGTCTAAGATCTCTTCCGCATCCATTTGGATTGAGATGCCTGACTGTTGTACTTTGCGCTGCTTAAGGTCAGCATTCCCTACCATGACAAGTTCGTGAATCAATCCTTCAGCGCTCTTTCGCAGCCTGGAATCATTCATAACGACGTCAGTCGTGATCCCCCCAGAAGTAACGGTCAATCCGTTAAAGGGGACATTCCAGCAGAGCTTTTCCCAGCGTGCTGCAAGTAAAGATGGTGCTGTAAAAGTCGTTACTTTGGAGTGCGACCATAACTCTTTGATGAGATTGAGTTCCTCAGCATCATCTCCTAGGTGGCCGAGGGTTACCGAACCGTAATCTAGGTGACGCACGCGTCCCGAGTCACTGCGATTGATGCACGTGAATGCGAGTCCTCCGAAGATTTGCGTTTCTGGGAACCACGTGTTGAATTCCTCTTCAACTCCTAGGCCATTCATCAATGCGATTATTCGAGTGTGCTCTCCAATGCAAGGTGTGATCAAATTCTGAGCGACGTCCATAGCAGTGGCTTTCAATGCACAGATCACCCAGTCGACTGTCCCGATTTCGCTAGTATTGCGGAAGATATTTGGTGCTGGAAGGTCGATATTTCCATCGATGCTTTCAATATGGAGGCCATTGGTCAGGATCGTGTCAAAGGAGCTGCGAAGAAGAAAATTGACATCGTGGCCGGATTCGTTCAGTCGCGCTCCGTAATAGCTTCCTACAGCACCAGAACCGATCACAGCGATCCGACTCACTCAGAACCGCCTTGTTGCCGGATGGCACAATTTCGTGCGATAGGATTTGAATGACCCCACCGGTGTATTCGAAGCATCCCTGGTTCCTTTGGATTGAGCAGCTTACATGTGCTTGTAGATCTTGATGCTATGCGATGATTGTACGAAGGAAGTTGATAATCGGTGAGAAATGAAAGTCTGGCAGTGAATTTCTTTAAATAAGAGAATCGTTGATACATCACTTTTTGCGTATGGTGCTACCAGCGACGGCTGACTGAAAAACCCGAATGCCCTTACATGATTGGCAATATGCTTTTCGACTACGCTTCCGTTGATGTGATGGAAATCAAGGTCCGCGGTCGTGCTGCGATCGAAGACGCTTCAGCGGCGATTAATAAACTTGTTTCGATAGCTAAAACCCAACGGTCTTTCTCGAATTCATTAGCGGTGCTTGATGAGATACACGATGGATTAACTCAGGTCAGTGGTCGTTACGCATTCCTTGCACATGTTGCTCCAGAAAAAGAGATCAGAGATGTCGCACTAGTATTCCAGAAGGAATTGGACTCGTTTGCGATCGGTCTCGAATTCCGAGAGGATCTTTATCAAGCGGTTCAAGAGTTCTCCCAATCAGAAGCGGCATCTGAGCTCGATCGTGATGAATCGCGACTCTTGGAATACACACTTCGCGATTTTCGACGTAACGGTTTCGGAGATGACGCAGAGATGCGAGTTCGAGTTGGGGAACTAAAACAACAACTTGTTGAACTCGGTGTCCGATTCCGTCGAAACATTGATGAAGCTGATGATGCGTTGCTGCTCTCTCGAGAGCAGCTCACTGGTTTACCTGACAGTTACATCGATTCGTTAAGCCGAATTGAGACCGCTCAAGGTACGCGTTATCAAGTCTCGCTTGCCTACCCAGAGTTCTACCCATTTCTTGAAGCTGCTGACGATGAATCGCTACGGCGGGAACTGTTTTTACTCAATCACAACAAAGCAGCGAAAACGAATCTACAACTACTTCACACCGCTCTGGCTGCACGATCGGAGCTAGCTTCATTACTTGGCTATGACTCGTGGGCTTCTTACATACTCGAAATTCGTATGGCGAAAAAACCAGCGGCCGCGGTCGAATTTCTGAAGGATCTTGAACTGCGAGTTCACGCTAAGGCTGTAAAAGACATTCAGGAGTTGACTGCCGCGAAGCAGGCTCATCTAGGTGATGACAGTGCCGAACTTCAGATCTGGGATTGGCGTTACTATCGGCAGCAGGTCTTGCGTGAACGGCACAATGTTGATCAGTTTGAAGTTGCGAAATACTTTCCCCTCGATGAGACAGTGAGTGGGATGTTGAATGTCTACGCAGAACTGTTTGGCGTTCGCTTCACCGAGATCATGCAGGCGAATGCTTGGCATCCAGATGTCCGACTTTATGCAATCGAAGACAGCTCGACTAGTAAACTCATAGCACATGCGTACATGGATTTACATCCTCGCCCTGGTAAATATGGTCACGCTGCAGCGTTCACGTTGCGACCTGGGCGAAAACTCAAAGACGGAACATACCAATCGCCGATCAGTGCGATCGTGGCAAACTTCACGAAACCAAGCGCTTCGACACCTTCGTTACTGCGTCACAGTGAAGTACAGACACTGTTCCACGAATTCGGCCATATTCTTCATCAGACGCTAACGAGAGCGCGTTACGCTCGATTCTCTGGCACCTCGATGGAACGTGATTTCGTTGAGGCTCCTTCTCAGATGTTAGAGCATTGGATATGGGATCACGAGGTAATTGCGAGCTTCTCTCGGCATGTCGAAACCACTGAAACATTCCCGTCTGAACTTCTTGATCGGATGCGGACGTCAAGAAACCTCGGGAGTGGTCTTCATTGGCTTCGTCAGATCTACTTTGCTCGTCTTGATTTGGCTTACCACGGAGCAGAGGATAGGTTCCGCTCAGAAACAGATAGCGATGAGATTGCAAAGCAGCTTCATGAGATTACGTGTTTCTCATTCCCGTCGGACACACATTTTCAGGCTGGATTTGGTCACTTATTTGGCTATGATGCGGGCTATTATGGATATCTCTGGTCGAAAGTGTTTGGTGACGACATGTTCGAAAGATTCGAAGTGGAAGGACACTCTGTCGGCGAAGAGTATCGACGCATGATCTTAGAGCAGGGTGGAAGTGTAGATGCCAAGCAGCTCGTGCGTGAATTTCTTGGGCGCGAACCCCGTAACGATGCGTTTCTCAAAGATATCGGTATTGAATTATAAGGTTGTTCGAAGTATGCCTGTTTCGAGAGAGTCTTCAAAGAACATTGAATGCCTGCTACTTGTCGCGGCGGCGACGAATATTTAAGCGGATCGACCTTGGTATTTCTACGCCTTTGAGTTGCTCGACCATTACGAGGATTGGCTTTGCGATCATATCTTTGACGAACCCCATTGCTGGAACGGGTTGATCATCGATTGTGATCTCCATAGATACGTCTGGTTCAGCATCAAGTATCTTACGTTCGATTAGGTCGGCGAGTCCCTTAGTCTCTCCCGGTCCGAAAGTTGAAAAGGTGCCTGCAAATTCCTCCGCGCTAACGACAGCGAGTAGGTCGGTGTCAGCAGTGTTCGTCGACTGATTCGTCGGAGTGAGTAGTTCGATAGCAGGATAGCCAGAATCCTCAAAACCCTCAGCTAATAGTAGGTCAATGCCGGGGTCGAGAGATGCGATCACCGCACTTAGGCTAGGTAATGGCATGATGCGTTCGAGGGTCACGCGACCACCGTTCGCAAGCATGATTACCGTTGACGCAGCCCCGGCGTTCAATTGCTGTGAGACTTCAGAATCGAAGATTACTGTCTCGAGCGCTTCGCGACGAACGACAGTGGCGACGCGCCAATCTCGAGTGCGTAGAGCTTCGACGAGAGAAATGATCAGCAGAGTTTTTCCTGATCCGGATGGACCTACAACTCGAAGAACATTGGTCATCTGGACACCTCGTTTGTAGTTTCTTTTTCGAGATCCAATCAGAGGTAATCTGATTCTAAGACATGATCAAATGATCTCGAAGTAAAGGTGGTGATGTATCGCACAGCCAGGATTGAACGGCGAATCGCAATTTGGGCATATAGATTCGCAAACGAGGTAGTCATCAATGCTCAATACGGTTCCACAAGCTCCGCATAGAATCGCCCCAGTTGCCCGCTCTTCCTTAGGCCAAGTAAGGGCAGGATGGTTTGTAATTTGAGTATGGCAGTCATAGCAGGAAAACCAGTCACCGCAACATTTCATACGAAGAGCAATGATGTCAGTTGGACCGTGCCAGTGGGCGCATCGCGTTTCGGGATCGACGGCGATGCCAAGAACCTTTGGGCCATGAGCTTGGGTGTCCATCTGCTCAGTGGCAGCCATTCAGTTCTCCTCTGAAACTCTTATTAGTAGCCAATAGCGGTTGTTGTTCTTAATGGACCATAGAAGCTGCGTTCGCGGTCAGCGAGGATAACATCACATTCTTCACCGGGTTCGATCGATGCTGCGTCTTCTGGGCATATAGCAAAGGCGCTGGCCAGTGCCATTGAAGTGAGAACACCCGATCCTTGAGGTCCGGTGAGGCGAACTACAGGTTTTCCACCTTCCTCCTCCAAGATGACACGAGCGTAAAAGCGGCGACCGTCAGTGTTCCGGATGCGTTCTTTGGTGACCGCGCGGATGACAGGACGTTCCCAAGCGTGTTCTTTACCGAGCATTTTAAAGATTGCGGCACGACCGAATAGTTCGAATGTGAGCATTGCGGAGACAGGGTTCCCAGGTAGCCCAAGGTGGGGAACCGTTCGGCCGTTAGCGTTACGGAAAGTCCCAAACGCGAGTGGCTTACCAGGCTTCATCTTAACCGTCCAAAAACCAATCTTGCCTTCGTTGGCGAGGACCGTTTTGACTACATCGAAATCACCGCGTGAAACACCGGCGGAAGTGATTAGCATATCGACGCTTGCTAGACCTTCTCGGATGCGAGTTCTTAGTGCTTCCACGCTATCTCGAGCTACTTCGAGTATTTTAGGAATTCCACCGAAGCTGCTTACCTGAGCTGCAAGCGAGAACGCATTGGAATCGTAGATCTTTCCAGGAGAGAGGGGTTCCCCGGGACGGAGTAATTCGTCCCCCGTGCTGATAATCGCAACGACAGGGCGACGGTACGCCAGAAGTTGGTCGTGGCCGAGCGAGGCTAGCACGCCAACCTGTGCAGGACCGATGATTGCGCCTGCCGTGAGCACATTTTCACCTTCTCGCACATCCTCGCCTGCCACACGGATATTCGCTCCCGGGCGAGCTTCTACGTCGATTCGAACAGAAGTCCGTGTTGAAGAAGAGACTTCTGAACCGTACTCATCAGTTTCTTCGAAGGGGACAACGGCATCGGAGCCTTCAGGCATAGGTGCTCCGGTCATGATACGGATAGCTTGTCCAGGAGCGAGAGCACCAGCATAGACCTCGCCTGCTGGTAAATAACCGATCACTTCGAGTTTGAGTGGGCTGTCGTATGTGGCTCCGGCTGTGTCTTGAGCACGGACGGCATATCCGTCCATAGCGGTGTTTGCAAGAGGGGGAATATTGAATCCTGCAACGACATCCTCAGCGAGCACTTGTCCAACGGCATCGAGAAGTCCAATGCCAGCGGGTTCCAACCTGCTGAATTGTTGCAGGATACGTTTCCGCGCCTCCTCTACTGAGATCATGTCGTCAGGCAGGATGCTGCGTGTACCGGTACTCGTGGCGCTGTAGGTTAATTCTTCGGTTGCGTCCTCGGTCATTAGGAACTCCTCGCGAATAGTTTACGAGCGCTGGAGGTATATGGATCGATTTCATGAGCTCGCCACGCTTATCTTTGTGAAGATCTTGCAAGATCGTGCCGAAGCATTGTGATTAATGGGTGGGAAAATGGCGTCTAGTGTTCTTGATAAAGACCGTTCGCGGTGGATCGCTCTCTCGTATCCGAATTATCGGCGCTACTGGTTAGCGGCAATAATTCGAGTGTTTGGGATGCAGTTCCGATTCATCGGCGCTGGTTGGTTAGTCGCCGTTGAGCTTGATCAGTCGCCATTTTGGTTAGG